>CAZNVW010000023.1:0-87 GCA_964576595.1 uncultured Verrucomicrobiales bacterium | reverse complement strand
CTTCCGAAGAGGGATTTTCCAGTTCTGAGCCGGAGCATTCCAGTTCCGAGCCAGAGCATTCCAGTTCCGAGCCAGAGCATTCCAGTT
>CAZNVW010000022.1:0-21005 GCA_964576595.1 uncultured Verrucomicrobiales bacterium | reverse complement strand
CCCCCCCCCCCCCCCCCCCCCCCCCCCCCCCCCCCCCCCCCCCCCCGGGGATATTACTCAAGGGGAGCCGCTTCGGCAAGGAGTACTTCCACAACGCGCCGGCAGGCTTCGCAGAGAGGGCCTTTCATCCTGAGGCCGGCCGCCATGGGGTGGCCTCCGCCGCCAAAGCGGGAGGCGATTTCCGAGACATTGAGGCGGGGGTCCTTGGAGCGCAGGGAGATGCGTATGCGCGTATCGTTTTCGATTTCCTCAAAGAAGGCGGCGGCCTTGACTCCTTCTATGGAGCGCAGGAGGTTGATGAGGCCTTCCGTATCTTCCGGGGAGGCTCCGATGCGTTCCTTTTGTTCGTTGCTGAGGCAGGTGTAGGCCACTTTGCCGTCTTCGCTCCGGTGCAGGTGCTCCAGCACGGCCTTCATCAGGAGAGTCTTCCGCCAGGGCTGCTCGTCGTACATCTTCTGGTTCAGATGGGGGACGTCGACGCCTCGGCGTATCAGGTCAGCCGCCATTTCCATTGTTTCGGCGGATGTGCCCTTGTATTGGAAGGAGCCGGTATCGGTGCTGATCGCCACATAGAGGGCGTCGCGGGCCGCCTCGGGGAGAGGATAGCCCATTTCCCGGATCAGATGGTACAGGATGGCTCCCGTGGCGGGCTGCTCCGGGATGATGCAGGGGATGTCTCCATAGCCTTCATTGGAGCCGTGGTGGTCTATGTTGACTGACCGGGGGCATTGCTCAAGCAGAGCGATGACGCGGTCGCCCAGCCGCTGGCGGGTGGCGGTATCCACCGCGATGAAAAGGGTGCCGGGCTCGACTTCGGAGATACTGCCGGCCTGCCGCACCAGCCCGGATTCCGGCAAAAAGGCCAGATTCCCCGGGACGGGGTGCTCGTTGACCATCATTACTTTTTTCCCGGCGGCCCGGAGGCTGAGGCCCAGAGCCAGCGTAGAGCCCAGCGCGTCTCCGTCGGGCCTGATGTGTCCGGAGATGAGAAAGGAGTCATGATCCCTCAGGGCGGAGAGCAGAGAGTCGGGGAAAAGGGGCGCGCTCATGTCGGGACCACTCTTACCCGGATGACGCCGTTAAGCAAATCCAAAAAGAACGGGGATGACTCTTTGACTCCGGCGGTAACGGGGACGCGGGAGGAAATCCCGGTACAAAAAACGGCGCGCTCTCCGCAGGGAAGAACGCGCCGTGAAAAGAGGAATCAAGTCTTACTTCTTGCTGTAAGAGACCTTCACCGGAGTCACGGGGACGTTGGTGGAGGGCAGATCATTGAACTTGGGCTGGTTCGGAAGCTTGGGCGCGTTGGCGTCGTTGCAGCAGCAGGAAGAGAAGAGGGTACCTGCACCGAAAGCGGCGATGGCGACAAGGAGAAGTTTTTTCATTTGCTGAATGAGTTGGTTTCTACAGAGTGATTCAACGGGCGTCCGAAGACAGGTTGACTTGGGAACATGCTAGCATCTAATTCCGAGGGAGCAAGTATTCTTGTCAATATTGATAAAAAAATCCCGCCCTTCCGGAAGAGGGAAGGGCGGGAGGAAGGGAGTGAGACTTAGAGATTTTCTCCCAGTTCAATGATGCAGTAGTCTCCGTCGGGGCGCTTGTAAACGATTTGCAGCACGTTCCGGCGGGCGTTGCGGTACAGGACGAAGGGCTTTTCGGAGAGCTCCAGATCCATCATGGCTTCTTCCTTGTATATGGTGCGGAGTTTGTAACCCTCGCGGTGGATGAACATGGGTTCGGGATCTTCTTCGGTATCTTCGTTGTCGAGGATGGTTTCGGAGAAAATCTTTTCATCGAGGCCCCGGATGGTTTCCTGATGGTGGGGCCTGGTTCTTTTCATGAGACGGGTTTTGTTTTTTCTCATGCGGCGGGCGATTTTGCCGATCGTTTCATCGATCGAGGCATAAATGTCGCCGGTTTCACTGGCGGCGCGGATGGTGATGTGGTTTCCGCAGAACAGAACAATTTCCGCAATTTGACGTTTCCCCTGCACATCAAGCACCACTTTGGCTTCGCGTATGCGAAGATATTCGGTGTGGAGTCCCTCTATTTTTTTTTCCACAAATTCGTTCATGGCGGGGGTGACTTCCACGTGACGTCCGGTCACGGTGATGATGGGATCTTCTTGTTCCTTATTCATAACAATTACTCCTTTTATAATAGTAGTGTGCGAGACCCTTCTCGCACCTGACTTAATAGCATGGAAGCCTTGAGATGTCTAGAAAGAGTGGGCTTTTTTTTCATTTTTCAAAAGGGTGTTTTGTTCGGGCTTCTTAACTGATTGCTGGATAGTGGCGAATGCCTCCGTGGCAAAAATGCCGGGGAGGAAGACAGGCGCGGAATCATTTCAAGATTGACAATCCCGCTCTGAAATCATCTCTGGAGATATGCGTTACGAGCCCCTGCCCGCCTCCTTTTTTGCCGGAAACCGTTCCCGTCTGATGGAACAGCTCATTCCCGGCTCCCTCGCTATTCTCAATGCGAATGACGTCTATCCGACAAATGCCGACGGGACGATTCCCCATCATCAGAATACGGATCTTTTTTATCTGACCGGGGTGGATCAGGAGGAAACCGTCCTTCTCCTCGCGCCGAATGCCGCGGATGAGTTCCAGCGCGAGATCCTGTTTCTCCGCGAAACCAATGAGCATATAGCCATCTGGGAGGGAGCCAAGCTCACCCGTGAGGCGGCCCGGGAGCTGACCGGCATACAGAATGTCCAGTGGCTCCAGAATCTGGAGGGAGTGCTTGACGGGCTGATGAAACAGAGCGAGTGCGTTTATCTGAACCGCAACGAGCATTTGCGGGCCGGTCACTCCGTCGAGACGCGCGACGACCGCTTCGGCAAACGCCTGCGCAAGCGGTACCCCCTCCAGCAATACGCCCGGCTGGCCCCCCTGCTCGCCAAAATGAGACAGATCAAGCAGCCCGAGGAGATTGCGGCTCTTCGCAAGGCCTGCGATATTACGGAAAAAGGCGTGCGCCGCCTGCTGGGATTCATTCGTCCCGGCGTCGGCGAGTGGGAGATCGAGGCCGAGCTCTCGCATGAGTTCCTGCGCAACGGCTCCCGGCGGTTCGCCTTCCCGTGCATCATCGCGTCCGGGGCGGATACCTGCGTCCTGCATTACGTTTCCAACGACAAAATTTGCCGCGAGGGCGATCTCGTTCTGACCGATATTGGCGCTGAGTACGGCAACTACAATGCCGACCTGACTCGCACCTTCCCCGTCAGCGGCAAGTTCACTCCCCGTCAAAAGGCGGTGTACGACGCCGTTTACCGCGTGCACAAGGCGGCGTTTGGCCTCCTGCGCCCCGGCATCCTCAAGCGAGACTATGAGAAGGAAGTAGGCAAGGTCGTCGAGCGCGAGCTCGTGGGGCTGGGCCTGCTGACCGAAAAGGAACTCAGTACCCAGGACCCGGCCAATCCCGCCTACCGCCGCTACTACATGCACGGCTGCTCCCACTTCCTCGGGCTTGACGTCCACGACGTGGGCGAGGCCAACCCGATGATTGAGCCCGGTATGGTCTTTACGATCGAACCCGGCATTTACATCCGGGAAGAGGGCATAGGAGTCCGCCTGGAGAATGATATACTGGTCGGAGAGACGGAAAATATAGACCTGATGGCATCCATCCCCATGGCGTCCGACGAGATCGAGCGTCTCATGGCCCGCTGAGCGGGGGCGCATCCCCGTCGTCGCGAGGACGTTTGATTCCCGGGGCGGTTCTCTTTTGCGGGAGACCCGTTTCGGGGACAAAAATGGGAGAATTTTCTCTCCGTCCTTGACTGACAGGCTTTAATCGCTAGTATCGCCTCCGCCATGTCGCAAACGTTAAAAATAGCATTGCCGAAAGGTAGCCTGCAAGACGCGACCGTGGAACTGTTCCGCAAAGCCGGTTTCAATATCTACGTGTCGAGCCGGGGCTATCGTCCATCCTCAGACGATAAATCCCTTGATATCTTCCTGATCAGAGCTCAGGAAATCGGACGCTACGTCCATCAGGGCTTCATTGACTGCGGGATCACCGGCCATGACTGGATTTACGAAAACCGGGCCGATGTGGAGATACTTGCCGACCTCGCCTACTCCAAGGCCACGTCAAACCCCACCCGCTGGGTGCTCGTCGTGCCGGAAGACTCTCCCGTCAAGACCGTCAAGGATCTGGAAGGCAAGCGCATCGCTACGGAGGCCGTGGGTATCACCGAGCGCTGGCTCGAAGAAAAGGGTGTGAACGCCGAAGTGGAGTTCTCCTGGGGCGCGACTGAAGTGAAAGTGCCCGATCTGGTCGATGCCATCGTCGATGTCACGGAGACGGGAAGCTCTCTCAGAGCCAACAAGCTGCGCATCGTGGACACGCTGATGACCTCGTACCCGCAGTTCATCGCCAACCGCAAGGCCTACCAGGACGACTGGAAGAAACAGAAGCTCGATCAGCTCACCATGTTGCTCCGCGGCGCGCTTGTAGCTCGCGATAAAGTGGGCTTGAAAATGAATTTGCCGGAAAATTCCTTGCAAGAACTGGTAAAAAGCTTACCTTCTCTGCGCAGACCCACTGTCTCTCAGCTCTCTGAAGAAGGATGGGTCGCGGTGGAAACCGTCATCGACGAAGCCGTCGTACGCGATATCATTCCCACGCTCAAGTCACACGGAGCCGAAGGAATTATTGAGTATCCGCTCAACAAGCTCGTGTACTAACTCTCTTAACATCATAATCCGCTAAATAACCATGGGTTCCCTCAAGAAACGCCGTAAGGCCAAGATCAACAAGCACAAGCGCAGCAAGCGCATGCGTCAGAATCGTCACAAGAAGCGTCTGCGTTACAAGTCCTAAGCGGGCTGGCCTTCAGGCTTCCAGTGAACCATTATTCACTCTTTCCGGTGCGAGCGGCTTTCCGCTCGCACCGTTTTTTATGCCCGCTTTGATAAAAAAGGGGCGCGTACGATTATTTTCCGGGCCGCTGTATCAGGACGCGAAAGGCTTCTCCCGCACCGTGCAGGGCCGTCAGGAATTGATCCGCCGCGCTCCCTGAAGAATGGGGGAGGAGGAAATCCCGCTGGGACAGGCTGTCCACCGTGCGCCAGCCCTCCCGCTTGCCCCAGAGGACAAGGTCGCTGAAATTGACGTCGCAGGTCAGGTCGCACTGCCCCGGCCGGGCGTAAACATGCGCGCCCTCCAGGCGGCGGTGGGCCGCATACCCCCGCAGAGAGCCGTGGGGGCGGCGGTAGTAGATTTCTTCCGCCAGGGCGCCGTAGTCGATCGTGACCAGTTCTCCGGCCTTCCAGTCGGGGCTCCACTCACGGCACCATTTCCGGTACGAGTCGAGCACTTCTACGCGCTGGCCGGGGGTGTTCCAGTACTTCAGGGCGGTACAATCGGGTATCTCCCGTTGTGTCAGGGGGCGGGCGGCCTCTGCCAGAGAGCCGCATTTCTCCGTCAGTCCCAGCTCTTCCCACTCATGCTCTCCTCGCCGCAGCACGCGGGCGGGGAAGGCATCGGCCAGCTCGTTGGAAAACAGGAAGGCGCGCCCTTCGCAGGCGGAGAGCGCCTCCTTGAGACTGGAAAAATGGCGGACAAAGCGGCCCAGCCGTTTTTTTTGCTCCCGTATCAGGGGCGCGGAAGTCTCGACGATGAAGTAGCGCAGATTCCAGCGTTCCCAAAAACGAAATTGTTTTTTGATCGCCTGCGCCAGCATCCCGTTGCCCGCTCCCGTTTCGATCAGGGGCAGGCTGCCTCCCAGCTCCCGGCTGACTTCTCTGTAACGCCCGGCCAGAGCCCGGGCCAGAGCGGGCGACAATGTGGCTGCGGTGGAAAAGTCCCCCTCCTTTCCTATCCGGGAGATACGGGCGCCGTAGTAGCCGTGCCGGGGATCATGCAAAGCCAGCTCCATGAACCGCTCCAGAGAGATGAAGCCGTGCTCCTGGCGGATGATGTCGATAATCCAGTCTTGGGGAGAGTCGGACATAAGAAGGGTGCGGGCAGGGAGAAAAAGGCCGTGACCGGCTCTGCGGGCCGGAGGCGTGCCCCCTTTATCGGATGCCGGAAGGCATTTGGGAATAAAAAAGTACGGCCCGCCTCTTCCCAGAGGGGGCCGCACCACACAACACTATAGAAACAGATGAAACTGAAATCCGGATTTACCGTTTTTCAACCTTCTTCATACGGGAAGCGTTTTGCAGGAAGAGTTTTGTTTCTCTTTTTTTAAAGAGGGGAAGATTTTATTACGCCTTGAAGGAGCTGGCGTCTTCGAGATTCTTTTGAGCCTCGTTTACCTGGTCGAGCAGATCCATGGCCTTTTGCGACTGGTGCCTGTCTATGGTCAGTTCCAGGCTGCATTGGGGGTTGGGGCAGGTAATGACAGGTTTTGTCAGGAGCTCGAATGAGGAGACGGGGATGAACCCGCGGCAGACCGGGCATTCAAAGCCCGGGATTCTCTGGTTTTGCTCAGGAGAGGGGGAGGTCTTCATGGTTTTCGTTGAATTGAACGGAGTTGTTGGTGAGATGGAGAAGGTTGGTGAGTCCTCCCGGCACGTCGGCCTGCTGCATGGAGATTTTTACTTTCATATTGGCGCTCATGCTCTGGTTGGAGGAGCTGCCGGACTTGCCGGATCCCGAGGAGGGGGAGAGGGAGGCCCGGAGGGAAAAGGCGCTCTCCTCTTCATCGGACTCATTGACTTCTCCTTCGACCAGGGAAAAGGATTTTTCTTCCTGACTGGTGATGGCGTCAATGATGTTGATGTCGAAGTCGAACTCGGCCTCCTTTACCTGAAGCAGGGGCAGGGGGATGAGGCTCATCAGCGGGAGGGAGATGGTTTTTTCCTTTCCCTGCTCCCTGTAGGAGAAGGTGACGTATTTCATTTTTCCGGGCCGGTCGGGGTAGGTCTCATCCGGCTCGAAGCCGACGGAAAACAAATGGTCGAGATATTTTTTGGTCGATAGGGCGTCCGCTTCGACGGTGGCGACGAGAGGGGCTGCGATCAACTGCCGCAGATCCATGACGCGGCTGCTGGTACTGGTGGTTTTTGGCTCGCTCATGACAGGTGGTTGGCAACCGGGTTGAGAACAAATTCATCTTCATCTCCGGGGCCTTTTATCAGGCTGTATTGTCTCGGGGAGATGTGGAGGCCGAGCGTGTGCATGGAGTCGGGAGACATGTCTTTCATCTCCTCTGCGGTTGACAGGATATTGAGGGAGACTTCGGCATCCTTGACAAAGAAATGGGACTCGGGGAGCCGGGATGTATAACACCCCAGATTGCTCCGCACGGTATCCATAGCTTTGGAGAGGAAGGCGTTCCATGCATCGCCCTGGAAGCAGGAGATGAGTTCCGTATGCTGCGCGAGTTCCGATCGCGCCAGTTCGACGAGGACGTCGAGAATTTCAGGCTCCCGGATGATCCCCTTGTCCGCGTCGAGAAAAGACTCGGTCGTTTCCTTGAGACGGGCGACGATCTTGGCCCGGAGGAAATCGCAGAACTTGTCCCGCGCCTCGGCATTCAGGGCTATCTTCGAGTAAAGCTCCAGGAATTGCTGGTTGCCCCGGATCTCATCCGCGTCCTTGAGGCACTTCATCAGGCCGAGGACGATGGCGTCGGCGAACTGGTGGGCCGCTTCCTCATATTTTTTATACAATTTGTGGTAGTTGACTTTCTTCGAGGGGACTTTGGAGGTGATGTCCTTGATCGCGTATTTGACGTCAAGGTTGAGATCGCTGATGACGGCCGCGGGAAGGGGGAAGGTCTTCAGCTTGCCGTTTGTGCCGTACTGGGCGCTCAGGGCGAGAGAGTATTTGTTGGCCGCATGCTGGGCCGCGATAATGTCCTTGAGAATCGAGCCGACGATAGTGCTGAGGCTGGCCATGGGATGAGACAGGGGGGCTTGGCCGTACGCGGAGAGTCCTCCGCGTACGGCTGTTGTTATGGGGGTGATTGCGAGGGGAGAGCCCCTGCCTACTTCTCGAAGGAGACTTCGAGTTCCTTGCTGATGCCGTTGACGTCGGCCTTGAACTTCAGCTTTACGGTTTTGGGCGATTCTCCGGCGATTTTGGAGAAGTCGCAGGTGATGACTCTCTTGTCATTCTGCACGCCTTCGTCCTTGAAGGCCGGATTTTCTCCCTCGAAGGGGGCGTTGTCCGCGAGCTGGATCTTGTCCGGCAGGTTGATCCCCTCGGGCGTCTGGAAGGAGAGGAGCAGGGTGGCCGTGGTGTTTTCCGAAGTAGCCTTGAAGGCCTTCTGATTGGCGTCAAGCAGGCCGCCGGGCGTACCCAGGGTCAGGCTGTTGCCCAGAATGTCGAGGATTTTGGAAAGTCCCGCGGGCATACTGTCCTGCCCGGCCTTGACGGCGACGTCCATGGTGTACTCCACGCTGTATTTGGAGTCCTGCGTGGCCGTCGAGTCCTTTTTACTCGAGTAGTTGGCCTTGATGTCGGCGGAGCCGAACCAGCCGAACCGGAGTTTTGAGTCAACGCTGCCCCCTCCCGAGGATTCGTCGTGAGTGGTGGAGACGCTCGAGGCGGAAGCGTCGATTTTGGCCTTGAAGTTGATATCAATGTCCCGGATGGCGATGTAGGGAATGGGAACGATTGTCAACAGGGGGATGTTCAACTGGGCCATTTTCCCTTCCTTGATGAACTGGAAGGAGACGTTGACGGCGGACTTTTGGCCGCTCTCGTCGGTGTTGAGACCGACCTCCTGGATGAACTTCCAGGTTGCTTGCGCGGCGGTGGCCTGAGCCTCGACACAGGCTTTGAGCGGGCCCCCGATCATGGCGCCGAAGGGCAGGGAGGCGAGGGCGTTGTTTGCCGTCGTAGCGGCGGAGGTATCAAGTGGCATGATAATATATTTCTATGGGTTTCAGTTTTTACGGGGTCTTTTTCCGGCCCCGGGCTCCAAAATAGAAATTGTCTGCGGAAAAAAAGAGACGTTCTTTGCGATCGGCGGAGAGAGCGGGCCGGGGGGCGGTTTCCGTTTTGCGGGCGGACCGGATCAGGCCTTGCCGGACAGAACGTTCAGATTTTGCCTGACTTCTTCCTGATGCTGACGGCTGACGGGAATTCTGTGCTTTTTGACATAGACGACATTCAGGTCGAAGTAGTCGATATGCTCCCGGTTGACGATATAGGAGCGGTGAACCCTTAGGAAGACGTCGGGCGAGAGATTCTCCCATATTCTCGTCAGGTTCAGGGACAGCATGACTTCATCCCCCTGAGCGAGATGAATGACGCAGTAACTGCCGGAAGCCTCGATAAAGAGAATGTCGCGAAACAGGATTTTGCGGAAACGGTCGTTTTCCCTGATGAAAATGTAGCGGGGAGCTGTTGCCTTCTCTGCAGGCTGCTTTTCAGACGATTGAAGAGTCAGCTGTTGAATGGGGGCGTCGCTCTGCTCCTTGAGAAACTGCTGAAGCTTGTCGTCGGAAGTGACGAGTTCCAGCACGAGAGTCTTGTTCCATCCGCGGGGGAGGGGAATAAGACCTATACCGCTTTTTTTTCTGACGATGATGTATGCACTCATTAATGACGGATGGGTTGTGCTTTCCGTTATTAACTGATTTTCAGGGAATACCGACGGGCGGTTTATAGTCGGCGTATTCTTTTTGTGAATCTTTTCATTTTTCTTTTAAATGGAGAATAGTGGTGCGCAGGAATAAAAAAATAGTGAAAATGGAGAAACCATTCCAGAGGCTTGTTTAGGGAGTCTGTAAAAGGGGAATTATTTGAATTGGTTGATATTAAGCAAAAATTGATGCTTTTTGAACTCCATTCTGAGGATGATTTCTAACATAGTGTAATATCAAAAAAATGTAAACATTTGCCTGAGGGTGATTTCGACAAAACGAAATCGTCTATTCGTAAAAAGCGAATGGAAAGGAGGGAATCGAGAGACAAAATACCTTCGACCCGTTTATGAAAATGGATATAATACAATTAACACAATTGGCCGATGCGTTTAATCGGCATCTGGCGGGCAGAATTGCCTCTTCTCCCGACCCCCGCATTTCTCCCGTGCATTTTTCGGGCGGCTGGGAAGGCTGGCTCCAGGTCGAACTGGCATGGTTCCTGAGTACAAAACCGTTGATTTGGGCCAGAGAGCACTCCTGGAATATTGCCGGAGCCGTGTACTCGAGCGATTTTTTTATTGAGGGATTCCCTGTAGAAATAAAATGCCAGTCCGCTCTTGAGACGGCGGACGCGTTCCTGGGCAAAGTGATGCGCGACCACGACAAAATTCACCGTTCCCTGCAGAAAAGCATCGGTTTGCAGATGATTTACACCCGTCCGGGAGTGCCTCTTTCATGGAGCAGGCTGATAAGCCGCTCTTCGCTCGGATTTGCGGAATACTATTATACCTATTGAGCCGTCCTTGCTGAAAACGGCGCCCCTTGACAGGGAGACAATACGGCCCGCCTTTGTGCAAAGCGGGCCGTATTTTCACAACACTATTAGTAGAAACAGGCGAAACTGAAACCCGGCAAGCCGTCTTTCAACCTTCTTCATCCATTAATACGCCTCCCGGGGAACATTTATTGCAGGATTTCATAAAAAAAATGCGGCCCGCCTCTTCCCAGAGGGGGCCGCACCACACAACACTATTTGAAACAGATGAAACTGAAATCCGGGCTTGCCGTTTTTCAACCTTCTTCTGTTAAGTAAGCGTCTCCCCTCATTTCATTTGTTTGTTTGAGTTCGATTTTTTTATTTTTTTCACAGCGGTTCCGGAAAGAAAAACTCTCCAAATGCCCCTTGAGCGAGTATTTATACTCGACAGACGGCTTATTCCTGTCACTTTCCCGACTGCACCGACGTGTCAAGAGGACGCAAAAGGTGCGTTACTTATCTTAAGGAGAGAATAATGACGGAGTCGAATGTAAGTTTTTCCGATCTGGGGATTTGCCCGGAGATTTTGGAAGCCATTGAAGTGCTGGGATTTGAAAATCCCTCTACGATTCAGGAAAAAGCCATCCCCGTGGCGTTGGAGGGCAACGACGTAGTCGGCCTGTCCTATACGGGATCGGGCAAGACGCTTGCCTTTGTCATCCCTGCGCTGGAGCTGGTGGACTCCTCCGCCAAGTCCGTGCAGGTCCTGGCCCTGTGCCCGACGCGCGAGCTGGCCGTACAGGTCTGCCGCGAAGTGGACAAGCTCGCCCTGTTCCTGGACGGCGTGAGCGCGGTGCCGGTCTATGGCGGCTCCTCCTTCCGGCCCCAGCTCGATGCCTTTCGCCGGGGCGTGCAGGTCGTCGTCGGGACGCCCGGCCGTATCCTGGATCACGTTGAATCCGGCGCCCTGCGTTTGGACAACCTCAAGATGCTCATCCTCGATGAAGCCGACGAGATGCTCGACATGGGCTTTGTCGAAGACATTGAGCGCATCGTCGAAAAAGTGCCGGATGACCGCCAGACCCTTTTCTTCTCGGCGACCATGTCGCCCGGCATCCGCAATCTCGTTGACCGTCTGACGCATGACGCCCGGATGATCTCCATCGAACGGCCCACGCTGACCGTCCCGACGATTGAGCAGATTTATCACGAGGTAGTCTTCTCCTCCCGCATCGAGGTGCTGAGCCGCCTGCTGGAGACCGGCCGCGTCAAGCTCGGCATGGTCTTCGCCAATACGAAGCGGGTCGTCGATGATATCGTGGACGGCCTGATGGCCCGCGGTTATTCCGTGGACCGTCTGCATGGAGACATGCCCCAGAATCTCCGCGAGCGCGTGATGGATTCCTTCCGCCGCGGTAGTCTGAAACTGCTGGTCGCGACCGATATCGCCGCACGCGGCATCGACGTGGACAATATTGACACGGTCATCAACTTCGAATTGCCGAGAGACCCGGAAGACTATGTGCACCGCATCGGCCGCACGGCCCGCGCCGGTAAATCGGGACGCGCCGTTACCTTCCTCGGCCGCCGCGATTTCTCCCTGCTGGGACGCATTGAGCGCTTTATCGGCATCAAGCTGCGCCGGGAGCCTGTCCTGACGGCGACCCAGGTGAAGGAACTGCACGAGGAAGCCATGGTGGATGACATTCTCGAACGCCTCAAGCCGGATAGTGTCCTCCCCCCCCAGTTGTCTGATATCGAGGCGGACAAAGATCAGCTGATCGCCGCCCTGTTCCAGCTTTTGAATGACAAGACCAGCCGGCCCATTCAGCCGATCCCCGAAGACCGCCCGTCCAAGCGCGACCTGAATCGCGAGCTCACCCGCGACGGCGAATCCCGGAGGGATGAAGACGGCTTTGCCCCCCGCCCGACGCTGGAGGGCGACACGGTCTCCCTGTTCATGAATGCCGGGCGTTCTCTCGGCATCCAGCCCAAGGACGTGGCCGGAATGCTGTACAACGGAGCCGAGCTGCCCAAGGGCGCTGTCGGCGACATCCGCCTGTTCCCGAAACATTGCATTATCGAAGTGGCGGCCGAGTTTGCCCCCCAGATCCTGGAGAAACTGGCGACGACCGATATCTGTGGATTTGAAGTAAATGTCCGTGAAGACAAGGGCGTCGGCTTCTCCGGCGGAGACCGGGGCGGACGCTCCTACTCGCGGGACCGTGGCCGTGACGGCGGCTTTGACCGCCGTCCCTCTTTCCGCGATGACCGCGGCAGGGGAGATCGCAGCGACCGTGGCGGGCGCGGCGGCTCTTACGGCGACCGGAATGACCGGGGCCGCGGAGGCTATGGCCCCCGTGACCGCAATGACCGTGGCGACCGTGGCGGGAGAGGTGCATTCAGCTCTTTTGACAAGGGCGGCCGCAGCTATCCGGGCGGACGAGGCCGATAATTTTTTGTCGGGAGATCTTTTTTTATCCTTGGCAATTCGCTTTGATAAGTCCATTCCTAAATCGCTATGTCAAAACTTCCGGTACAAGTATTCGATACCCCTCAGGCGGCGGCCGCTTCTCTGGCCGCTGAAGTCGCGGAACTCATTCGCTCCCGCGCCGCTGAAGGAAAGAATGTCGTTCTCGGTCTGGCGACGGGGGCCACTCCCCTGCCTTTCTATGCTGAGCTGATCAGACTCCACAAGGAAGAAGGCCTTTCCTTCGCCAACGTCATTTCGTTCAACCTGGACGAATACTGCGGCCTCGATCGCGACCATCCCGAGTCCTACTGGTACTTCATGCACCAGAATCTCTTCAACCATATCGACATCAACCCCTCCAACGTTCACCTTCCCTCGGGAACGATTGCCCAGGAAGAGATCGCCGCGCACTGCGCCGCCTATGAAAAGGCCATTGCAGATGCGGGCGGCATCGATCTCCAGATACTCGGCATCGGCCGTACCGGGCACATCGGCTTCAACGAGCCCGGCTCCGACGATACGACAAGAACCCGTCAGGTGCATCTCGACGAGCTGACCCGCTCGGACGCGGGCCCCGCCTTTGGCGGTGTGGAAAACGTGCCGACGACCGCCGTCACCATGGGGGTGGCGACGATCATGGACGCCCGTAAAGTGGCCCTGATGGCCTGGGGAGAAAAGAAGGCAGCCATCGTCAAGAAGGCTGTGGAAGGTCCCGTCACCATTGAAGTGGCTGCCTCCTACCTCCAGAACCACAAGGACGCCAGATTCCTTCTGGACAAGCCGGCCGCCGCCGACTTGAGCTGCGGCTGCTGCGGCAAGTAAGCGAGAGCCCGACTCTGTTTTTTCATCCGGACGCTCCCAGGAGCGTCCGGATTTTTTTTGCCCCGGCTCCGGCCGTGTCATGAACGGCCTTTTATTGAATAAAAAGAGAGCGGGTGTCGTCAAAGGGAATAGACGGGAGTCTCAGACTCCCTTTCCTCGTATGAAAATACCCTGTCTTTTGCGCGTCCTGTCCGTTCTGGCGGCTGTCTCCTGCCTACTCCTCGCCTCGTGTCATCATGACGGCCACTGGGGAGGGCCCGGCTGCCGCCCGTCCTATCACCATCATCATGGCGGACATCATAACGGCCACCACCATCATGGCGGGCATCGCAGATAAATCCCGCCGCGTTCCTCTTTTCCACGAGAACTGGAGAACAGGGCCATAATAAATACAGCCCGGTTGAATAAACGCTTTCGATTCTCCGTCAAACCTATCATATTTCCCCCCTCTGTCATGAAAATGAAATTATTCGCGCTGGTTCTTTCCTGCCTGTTCCTTGCCTCCTGTCATCGATGGGAGAGCGGCTACAGCAGCTCCAGCGTATCGGTCGCCTACTCCGAGGGCGATTTTGCCGGTAGCTATTACCAGAACAGCCCCGTCTATTACGGCTCCTACGGGTACTACAACAACGGCGTCTATTTTGCCAATGAACCCTACTACTATGTGCCCCGTCTGAAAATATGCGTGGCCTACATAGGCGGCCGCTATTGCCGGGTCAACGCGCCCGGGTTCCGCCCCCATCATCATTACGCCCCCCCGCCTCACCGCCCGGGGCACTCATGGAACAACTGCCCGCCCGTCCGGCCTCCCCATCCCGGTCATGTCTCGGGCGGCCGGCCGGCCTCTCCCTCGTGGAATCGCCCCTCCTGGGACAAGCCCTCCCATGACAGGCCGTCCTACGGAAAACCCTCCCATGGCAGACCTTCGGGCGACCGCCCGTCATGGAACCATCGGCCGGCCTCCTCCTTTCCCTCGGTGAGCACTCCGACCCGCCCGTCAAAGCCGGGATCTATCGACCGTCCGGGCCGTCCCTCGAGACCCGACTATGCGGATCGGCCAAGCCGACCCTCCTTCCCGGACAGGCCCGCACACGGGGGATCGCGCCCGTCTCGGCCCTCTTCGGGCAATATGGTTGTAGATGCGCCCTCTTCCGGAGGCGGCGTGTCCCGCCCCTCCCGGCCGTCGGGAGGATCTCGTCCCGATTTTGGCGGCATCCATTCCCGCCCGTCCGGGGGCGACTCCCTGTCCGCCCCGTCCCGCAACCCCGGCCGCCACTCGCGCCCCGGAGGGATGCGGCCGGCGAAAGAGCCGGGGTAACTCCCTCTCAATGCCCCGATTCCGGGAAAAGGATTGCGTTGTCGCATGACGCGCAATCCTTTTTTATCAGGGAGGTTCGTCTTGACCATTGGAGGGAGTGGGCGGAGAATAACGCTTGTTACATTATGGGTAGGACTCTTTTCAAAAAAGTATGGGATGCTCACACAGTCGGCATTTTGCCGGATGGTCGCACGCAGTTGTTTATCGGAACGCACTTTATCCATGAAGTGACGTCTCCCCAGGCCTTTGGCATGCTGCGCGACCTGGGACTAGGCGTCCGCTACCCGCAGAGAACGTTTGCCACGGTGGATCATATCATCCCCACCGACAACCAGACCGAGCCTTTTGCCGACCCGCTCGCGGTCACAATGCTTGATGAACTGCGCAAAAACTGCGCCCAGTACGGCATCCGCTTTTTTGATCTGCCTACGGGCAATCAGGGAATTGTACACATGGTCGGCCCCGAATTGGGGATCACCCAGCCGGGCTGTACGATCGTGTGCGGCGACTCCCATACGGCCACTCACGGTGCGGTCGGCTCCATTGCGATGGGAATCGGCACCACCCAGGTCCGCGACGTGCTGGCGACGCAGACTCTGGCCATGAATCCTCTCAAGGTGCGCCGCATCAATGTCAACGGTACGCTCCGCCCCGGCGTGACGGCAAAAGACGTCGTCCTGCATATCATTGCCCGTCTGGGGGTGAACGGCGGTCTCGGCTACGCGTATGAATACGGCGGCTCCGCCATTGACTCCATGAGCATGGACGGCCGTCTGACCATCTGCAACATGACGATTGAGGGAGGCGCCCGCTGCGGCTACATGAACCCGGACGAGACGACCTTTGCCTATCTCAAGGGCCGTCTGATGGCTCCCCGGGGAGCCGATTGGGATGCGGCCGTCGAGCGGTGGAAAAGCTTCGCGTCGGACGCCGACGCCGCCTATGACGACATTGTGGAAATCGACGCCGCCGGAATAGAGCCGACAGTAACCTGGGGGATATCCCCCGATCAGGCGATTGGCATCTCTTCCCTCATCCCCTCCGCCGCCGCGGCGAAAGATGTCGAGCAGAAGAAGGCCATGGAGGACGCCCTGTCCTACATGAAACTTGAGGCCGGGCATCCGTTGAAGGGACTGCCTGTCAATGTCTGCTTTATCGGCTCCTGCACCAATGGCCGCATCTCCGACTTCCGCGAAGTCGCCGCCGTCCTCAAGGGGCGCAGGATAGCGCCGGGAGTGCGCGCGCTGGCCGTGCCCGGCTCCCAGATGACAGACCGCATCTGCCGCGAGGAAGGCATACGGGACATCTTTGAAGCCGCCGGTTTCGAGTGGCGTCTCCCCGGGTGCTCCATGTGCCTCGCGATGAATGCCGACAAACTCACGGGCGACCAGATATGCGCCAGCTCGTCGAACCGCAACTTCAAGGGCCGCCAGGGAAGCCCCACTGGCAGGACTCTGTTGATGAGTCCCGTCATGGTGGCCGCCGCGGCCGTTACGGGAGTAGTCTCCGATGCCCGTGAAATCTTCGGGCTGGAGAACTGATTGATTCACCCTTTTCCGTTTGTTTTATGCCTCTTCAAAAAATTACCTCCGTCACCGCCCGTTGCGTTCCTGTTCCCGGAGCGGATATAGATACGGACCGCATCATTCCGGCCCGCTTCCTGAAATGCGTCACATTCGATGATCTGGCGGGCGTCATGTTCCGGGACGAGCGCTTCGAGAGCGACGGCTCCTCCAAGGGCCACCCGATTGACGCGCCCGAATATGCCGGAGCGGGAATCCTCGTCGCCGGAGAAAACTTCGGCTGCGGCTCCTCTCGCGAGCACGCGCCCCAGACCATCAGACGCTCGGGCATCAGAGCCATCGTCGCCGAGAGCTTTGCCGAGATCTTTTTCGGCAACAGCACGGGCATCGGGCTCCCCTGCGTCTGCGCCTCGCCTGCGGATCTGGCCCGTCTGGGCGCCGCCGTCCAGGCTGACCCCTCTCTCGAAGTCACGGTTGACCTGACCTCGATGAAAGCCTCCTGGCAGGGGGGAGAATGCGCCCTGAGCATGCCGGAAACCGCTCGCGAAGCCCTGACGACGGGCCGCTGGGACGCCGTATCCGAACTCATGGGCAATGAAGCCGCCGTAGATAAAGTGGCGGCCTCCTTGGGATACGTGTGATCTCTCTCCGGAAATTTTTTCGAAGTCTCCGGTCGGGCTTGACTCGTGAAGCAAATCGTTCTGTAATGTAGTTAAGTCAATATGGCATTGAAAATACATCCTTTTGTCGAACATGGGTATATCGACAACCGGAAGCCCGGCCTGATCTCGGGCCGCCTCTGGTTGCACGGGCGGGAGACCCCGCTCGAACTCACGTTTGAGGGAGACTGCCTGCGCGACATGGCCGGGTGCCTGACGACCTTTCGCAACCGCTGCGTATCCGCGACCACTCCGCGCTGGCTGGGAGAACTGGCCGTCGAGCAGTATGGCACGGCGGGCACCATGACGGCATCCCTGCGTATCGCCAGGCAGATGGAGCGGGAGAACCCCGTCTGGGAAAACGCCCTGTCTCTCGAATGGTTCTCTGCCGAACTGGGGAGAGTCGTACTTGAATCTGCCGATTACGATGTCGAGATTTCCGCCCATGAGTGGCAGATGGACTCCGAGCAGGAGCAGGCTCTGCTGATGTGCAACCAGAGCGCCATGCGCGACTATGCGGAATCGGTGCTCGCGGCCGCCTTTAAAAAAACGGCCGGCAATAGTATGGAATTGGCTCCCGTGCCTTTCCTGTCGGCCGGACGCCGGGTAAGAGGCGGGGAAATCGTCTCCGAACTGTATCGGGAAGTCTGCGACAAATACGGCTTTGACCACGATGCCGAAGTCAGCCGCGCCTTTGTCATGGGATGGGATCATGTACTGAGTGCGATGGCCCATACCGAAGAAACCGGAGAAGCCTTCTTCTTCTCCGAGCCGGAGGCAAATGACATGTCACCGGAACTTGAAGAGCTGACGGAGGAGGAAGAAATGCGTATTTGCCGGGGAAACCCCCTGTACGAACGCATACAGCAGTTTGCCATTATCTCCCATGAATGGGTAAAGCACTTCTCCGTCGAAATCGTCGATACCGGCTGCCCCCAGTACCGCCTGCTTCAGGGCGTGTATTCCATCATTGAAAAAATCGCCCTCGTATTTGTCCGCATCTCGCGCGGGGAATCGGGCGTGGATCGTCTGGTGCAGCCGCTGACCTGCTCTCTCAATGCCGCGGAAAACGTGCGCAAGATACTCCTGTCCATGACCCTGCCCGGTCAGGAACCCTTCCATGAAGAACTCCTGTCCGAATGGGGAGGCATCGGCAAGGAACTCGCCAAATTCCGATTCAAGATGGAGCACAGGGGCTGAAGCTCCGCCGTCGCAGTCACTTCTCGCGCACGGCGCTGCCCAGCATATAAAGAGGCTCCCCCTCCAGCTTCAACTCTCGGAGCAGATAGTGCAGCAGGGCCAGACTGGCGGCGGCGTCAAAGAGCGCGTCATGCCATCCTCTGCCCGGCACGGCGAGCTGTATCTCCGGAGTCAGCTCCAGCAACTCGCAGACGGCGCCGAGAGAATAGTCGCCCAGACCGGGCAGACATTCGCGAGACAGGACGAGTGTATCCAGCCAGGGGCCGAAACCGTGCCCGGGGAAAGTGCGGAGAAACTTTTTTTCCGTACCGAGATTGTGGCCGACCACAACCGCGTCCTGCAAATGTCTGCGTATATCCGGCCACAGGGAAGAGTAGGCGGGCGCCTGCCTGAGATGCTCGCGGGTGATGCCGTGTACCCTGGAGGCGGACCACAAAATGGGCTTGTCGGTGAAAATATAGGAATCCCAGAACTCCGGGGCGCTCCCTCTCCTCTCCACGGCGATACCCACTTGCACCGGAACGTCCGTATCGCCGGGAACCGCGCCTGCCGATTCGAAATCTATGGCGGAAAAAGTCAGCTCTGAACAGGGGCGGGAGAGAGTCATCGGTTTCCCTGAGAATAGGGATTATGGAGAAAGGGGGAAACTAATTTTTTTCAAATCCGGGGGAATCCTTGACGTTTGAAGCTTTAAAAGGTAAACATGAGAAGGAATCGGCAAGGGGGATATTCTCCTTTTGTAACGGGAACCGCCAACCCTGAAAAATTTTTATGCAAGAAAATCAATCCGATATTTTGAATGAAGTTCATGGATACCTTGTCCGCAAAGGAGAAGAATTCGAATGGATCACCTCTTCGACAAATCCGCAGGAGAAAATAGGGATCGCCTTTGTTCAGTTTGATTCCAGCCTGCCTTGCAGCTTTCTGTTCACCTGGGAAAAAGAGGACGAAGTCCTCACTCTCGACGTCCTCTTCGCCTCCCGGATTCCGCAGGAACGGCATGTTGAAATGACGCTCATCCTCTCCCGCTTGAACTACACCCTCACCAAGGGTCGCTTTGTCCTGGATCTGGACGGGGGGTACATCCTGTATCGTCAGACATGCTGCCTCGCCTCTCTCGCCCTGACGCATGAACAGGTGCTGACCCTGGTCTCCAATATGGAAAAACAGGGCCTCAAAATGGCCGAACTGTACGCCAATCTGCTGGAGGACGAATTTCAAGGCTATTGCTGAGACATTCGATCGGGCTTGCCCCGCTTCGATTGACCTTTACGGCGTCTGAATACCTCTTTCTCCAGGTTTCAGGCGCCTTTTCGTATCTTGCCAGACGAGCTTTTATCCATACGTTATGACAGTGACTGATTCTTCCTCCTTACTCCCGACTGACTGGGCGGATGCTGAATGGGACGTTTCCGGGGCATTTGCCCATGACCGGGAACTGATCCTGTTTTATGACTTCTGCCTCAATGCGCTGGGTGTCAGACCCTTCTCCGTAGTCCACGGGTCGCCTCTGTTTGTATGGAACTGTGGCCGGGTATTGCCCCAGTTTATCAGATCGGCGGAGGAAATCTACCTGATCGCGAAAACCTATCTGGAGAGAAACATTTCCATGGACCTGACATTTACCAACATGGCTCTGGAAGAAAAACACCTCTCCCATCCTCTGGGAAATGCGCTGCTGACGCTCCTCTCGAACAACAACCCCACGGGACGGAATGCCGCCATCCTGGCTTCGGATCTGTTGTATGACCACGTCAAAAAGAACTATCCGGAACTGAAAACCGTCTCTTCCATTTTGAAAGTCTCTTGTGAAAAAGGGAAAGGGAAAATCGACTATTATCGAAAATTGGCGGAAAAATACGATAAAGTGATGATCCACCCCGATGACGTCTTTAACTTCGACTTGCTGGAAAAACTGGAGGACAAGGATCGGTACGAACTGATCGTGAATGAATACTGCATCCGCCATTGCCCCATACGGGCCTTGCATTATCGTGTCCTCTCCCAGTGGAGCCTGGATTACCTGGGCTTTCCCGGAGACAAGGCGGAAGACCGAATGGCCAAAAACGGGTGCTCTTCTCTGGAAGTACTTGCGACGCACCCTCGTCATTTCGCGGTGGCGCTTTCCCATGACGAGCTGAAAAAAGCGTATGACATGGGATTCCGCAAATTCAAGGTACAGGGCAGGGGACATGCAAATGCCTCTCTGAGCCTGTTTGATCTCCTGAGACTGACCTTGAAAGAAGACACTCTGGATGAAAACCGCATGCACCTCCTCAAATTGCAGTTTTTGGAAAGCATCGCCGCGCCTCACTCCTGACCCCCTCTTGCCATGAGCCATTTCGATATCCTGTCATCGCCCTCTTCTTCCAAGAAATCTCAGGTAAAACTTCCCCAAAAATCGGGAGCCGTTGATTTTCTAAGAAAGGACTATCTGCCGGAAGTCCGGTGGAACCTGGGCGGCATGTTCCGGTTCGATCACTTTATCGGCAAACTGTCGGGATTTGTGAAGAACCTCATGGGCTCCTTTATCCCCCTTGACCGGGCAAGCGGTTCCCCCGTCTGCCTGTGGTCTCTCGACTGGCACAGGCCCCGCGGCCTTGAAGGACCGACCCTGATTGACAAACGACTGCAGGACTACGCCACAGCGTGAATGGGCGTGACAGTCTGATGTGACAACCACGATGTCAGGG
>CAZNVW010000021.1:0-21538 GCA_964576595.1 uncultured Verrucomicrobiales bacterium | reverse complement strand
ATCGACGGCAATGGAGACGCCGCCCGCATCAAAAAATATGTAGAAGCGCTCCAGAACGGACAAAGCTTCCGCAAATCCGAAGAATCCCTGCTGGACGGCAGAACCTGGGAACAACTCCAAACCGACGTCCTGGCCGGACTTAAAAAAATGAAAGTCAAGGCAACCATCCAGGAAGAACGGGAAATTGTTTCCTACTAGAAAACTCCTTTTGCTTGAAATGCTCCAGGCGGATAGATAGACTCTCCCCCGCGCCTCAACCCTTCAAGGTGTGTAAAATCTCATTCGATTACCCCCATGGCAGGAAAAACAAAACAAGCTCTTGGTAAAGGACTGGCCGCTCTCATCCCGAGCGGCTCGGATAGCCTTGAAGCAGCCATTGGTTTGCCTGGAGACCCTCTGAATGGAGAAGACGGAGGACGTGTGCACAATACCTCCATAGACAAAATCGTCCCCAGCCCCTTCCAGCCCAGAAACCGCTTCACACCGGAACAACTGAAAGAACTGGTCGGCTCCATCCGGGAACATGGAATCATCCAGCCCCTGATCGTTCGCAAAGTCGGAGACACACTCGAACTGATCGCCGGGGAACGCCGCTGGCGCGCCTCCAAAGCCCTGGGACTCAAGGAAGTCCCCGTCATTATCCGAAAAGCCGGAGACCAGGACGTCTTGGAATGGGCTCTGGTAGAAAACCTCCAGCGCGAAGACCTCAACCCCATTGAAGAAGCTGCGGGCTATGCCCGGCTGGCCCAGGAATTCCAACTGAAACAGGACCAGATTGCCGCCCGGGTCGGCAAAAGCCGCGCCTCTGTGGCAAACGCCATCCGCCTGCTCGACCTCAACGAAGAAGTACAACACTTCCTGGCCCAGTCAAAACTGTCGGTCGGCCACGCCAAAGCCATCCTCTCCCTCAAAGACAAGGAAAAACAACTTCTCCTCGCCAATGAAGTCATCCGCAAAACATTGACGGTCAGACAGACGGAAAAAACAGCCAAAAACCTCCTGAACCCTCCCGTCAAACAGGAGAAACCTCTCCCCGCGCCCCCTCAGGAAAAGAGCAAACCCGTCCAGAAAATCGAAAAACAACTGACCAAAGTCTTCCAGTCCAAAGTATCCATCAACCAGAGCCCCGGCACACGCAAGGGATCTCTTGAAATACAATTCACGGACGCGGATGAACTTCGCCGCATACTCGAACTCCTGGGCATCGAGCCGGATACCACAAAAAATATCTCCTAGCTCCGTTCAAAAAGCAGGATCAAAAATTAGATTTATTCCAGTTTATTTCCTTGTCTAATATCCGGTTAGACCATAAAAGGAAATTGCTATGAAAAAACTACTCTATTGCTCCCTGCTGGCAGGCGCCGCACTGATAACATCATCCTACGCCGATGTCGTCCAAAAAACAGCCAAAGGCTATGGCGTCGGCAACGTCGCCTGGGAAAACATCGAAGTCCTGACCACCGCCGCCAAAAGTGGCGACCCGGTCGCCATGTACGTCCTCGGCTGGGCCTATGACGACGGCAACGGAGTCGTCGAAGACGACGCCATCGCTGAAGAATGGTACGCCAAATCAGCCAGGGAAGTACAAAAGAAAGCAGAAGCCGGAGACGTGAACGCCATGCTTGTCGTCGCGGAAATGTACGATGAAGGCAACGGCCTGCCCAAAAACAAGAAAAAATCTGCGGAATGGTACCAAAAAGCCGCGGACAAAGGAAACGTAGTCGCCATCTACGAACTGGCGGAATGCTATGACGACGGCGACGGGGTCCCGCAAGACACAGCCAAAGCACAGGAACTGTACAAAGCCGCTGCGGCCAAGGGCCATGTAAAAGCCCAGAAAAAAGTAAAATAACCTGTACAACATCACAAACACGTAGGGCCTCACCGGAATCCTGTTCCGGGCGAGGCCCTCTCCTTTTAAGAAAAAAGACGCACAACTC
This sequence comes from uncultured Verrucomicrobiales bacterium, assembly GCA_964576595.1. Taxonomy (GTDB): domain Bacteria; phylum Verrucomicrobiota; class Verrucomicrobiia; order Verrucomicrobiales; family Akkermansiaceae; genus CAZNVW01. The sequence goes on along the minus strand of CAZNVW010000021.1, from coordinate 19,598 downwards.
TCGCCTCCCTCTGCCCGCATTACTCTGAAAAGGCATTTTTTCTGAAAAAACCCTTCCGGCTCCCGTATTAACAATACACCCTTTTCATTTCTCCCCCTTTCCACTCATGAAAAAAATACCTTCCCTTCTCCCTGCCTGTCTCGGCCTGCTCGCCATGGGTATCACCGGAACAGCCCTATCCCAGCAAAACATCATCCCCCGTCCCGCTCAACTAACCATAGAAGAAGGCTCCCCTTTCATCCTGGACCGCTATACGGCCCTGTACTGCGACTCCTCTTCCCCCGTCTTTAAAAAAGAAACGGAAAAACTTCGTGCATTCCTGAACAAGGGAACAAAACTCAACCTCTCCAACTACAAACAGGAAAAAAACACCATCCTCATCCGCGAAGACAAATCCCTGGCTGGCAAAGGCGAAGAAGCCTACAAAATAACAGCCGGAAACGGCATCATCGAAATAACAGCCCCCACAGCAAAAGGCATCTTCTACGCAGGCCAAAGCCTGGCGCAAATGCTGCCGATCGAATTCTTCAAAGACAACGACAACAAAAAAAACCTCGTCTGGAAACTCGCGGACAAACCCTTCTCAATAACAGACTACCCCCGCTTCTCCTGGCGGGCCCTGCACCTCGACGAAGCGCGCCACTTCTTTGGGATGGATACGGTCAAACAACTCATCGACCAAATGGCCCTGCTGAAAATGAACATCCTGCATTGGCACCTGACCGACGACGCGGGCTGGCGCATCGAAATAAAAAAATATCCGAAACTCACTGAAATAGGCTCCAAACGTGAAGACACGGAAACAGGCACATGGAAAAGCGGAAAATCGGACGGCTTCCCGCACCAGGGCTTTTACACCCAGGACCAAATCAGGGAAATAGTCAAATACGCCGAAGACAGAAACATCACCATCGTCCCCGAAATCGAAATGCCGGGACATGCCGCCGCCGCTATCTTCTGCTACCCCGAACTCGGCATAAAAATACCGGACAAAATTTGCACCACCTTTGTCTCCAATTACGCATTCAACCCGACCTCGGAAAAAACATACCAATTCCTCTCCGACGTACTGGACGAAGTTGCCGCCCTGTTCCCCGGCAAAATACTGCACATAGGAGGAGACGAAGTACGCTACAACGATCAATGGAAGGGAGAACCCATCATTGAAAACTATATGAAGAAGAATAACCTGAAAACCTTTGCGGACGTTCAGCTGGCCTTCTCCAACAAAATATCGAAAATCATCTCCCAAAAAAACCGCCGCATGATGGGATGGAACGAAATACTGGGCCATGACGTCAATGGAGACGGAGGTGGCACCGCCTCCTCCAGCCTGGACAAAAACGCCATCATCCACTTCTGGAAAGGCTCCGCCGAACTGGCCAAACAGGCGATACGCGCAGGACACGACGTCATCAACTCCACGCACAGCAACACCTACCTGGACTACGGCTACGGCAGCATCAGCCTGAAATCGGCCTATGACTTCGAACCCGTCTTTGCAGGACTTGAAAAAGAATACGAACCAAAAGTCAAGGGCCTCGGCTGCCAGATGTGGACCGAATGGGTGCCGGACACAAACCGCCTGCACTATCAAATCTTCCCGCGCCTGATCGCCTTTGCCGAAGTAGGCTGGACGGAAAAAGAGCGGAAAGACTACCCCGATTTCCAAAAACGACTCAAAAACTATGCCCTCATCATGGATGAAAAAGGCATCAAATACGCCCAAGACATCGTCAGCAAACTAACCCATGGGGAATTCTTCAATACCCCCAAAGCAGGCAAGTGGACGCCGGAAACCCTCAATAAAGGCGGCGAACTCGCCCTCGACGTCACCCAGTCCGTCAAAAACGGAGGAACCTACCAATTCACCTTCCTGTACGAAAAAGGACAAAACGCCGCCAAAATCAATTCAGTCGCCCTTTTGGAAAACGGCAGGGAAATCTCCCGCGACAACCATCCGGGACACAGCGGTGGAGATCAGAAAAACATCCAGTACAAACTGGACGTCCCCGCCCCGAAACCCGGCGCGCAATATACACTCAAAGCAAAACTGTCCGGAGACGGAGGCGACGACAGCACGGGCATCATTTACGTCAAGGCCCCCTGACCTCCCCGCAAAAAATCTCATCCCCTCTGCTCAACGGCGGAAGTCGGCAACACCCGGCTTCCGCCCTTTTTTATGAACCACGCACAAACAATCGGAATAAAATTGAACCCCGCCTCCTTATACGCTAAGGAAACCACATCATGAAATTCGACCTCACCCGGGAACACGCCTCCAGAGCCTACCCTCTACTCTCCGGCCTCGTCTCACCCCGCCCCATCGCCCTCATCACCACCGTCAACGAAGAAGGAAAAGTCAACGCGGCCCCATTCAGCTTCTTCAGCCCCATCGGCACCTCACCGGCCATGCTCGTATTCGCTCCCGGCAACAAAACCGACGGCCTTCCGAAAGACACCTATAAAAACCTCCGCAAAACAGGAGAATGCGTCGTCCATATCATCGACGAACCCATGGCCGAAGCCATGAACCTCTGCGCAACCGCCCTGCCGCAGGAAATCAGTGAAGTCGAACAATTCGGCTTGAACACACTACCCGGCGACACCGTCTCCGTCCCGCGCCTCGCAGAAGCTCCCGTCGCCATGGAATGCGAATACTTCTCCACCATGGAATGCGGCAAAAACAACCGGGCAGTATTCGTCACCATACGCGCCCTGCACGTAAAAGACGAACTCATAGACCCGGCCACCTTGCGCGTCGTCGCAGACCTGTGGAACCCGGTCGGGGCCAAATGCTCCCCCCAGTATTACTGCCGGACATCGGACTCATTCATCCTCCAGCGGCCGGAATAAACACTCTGCCCTTTCCCCGAAAAAAAGCCCCGGTTCCATAACAGGAAACCGGGGCTTGGCATAAAAACACCCTACATCTCAAACGGCATACTACTGCCGCTCTTGACAGGATCTACCTTGGCATTCGGATCATAAGGAATACCCCCGGTCACAAACACCCGCCCGGAAGCATCCATCGCAAAAGAAGCGCTCCCGGAATCCGCCCTCTTGAAAAACTCGTTCTTTCCAAACCTCCCCATCGTATCCAACGTCGAATGAACATAAATGGACGGCGTATTCAAAAACAGCACATGCATCTTGTTCGCAGCATCTACACGGGCAATCGGCTTGCTGAAACGCATCCAGACCCCAGCTTGGCACAGCGCAGCACACGTCCCGTCCGGGCGTCTTCCAACTTGGCATACAACTCATTCCCCGTATTGGTCGTCATACTCAACAAGGAATAACGATACGCCCCCTTGCCATCAGGAGCCCCGACATTCTGAGACCACATACTGATCCCCCCCCGTATATTCAAAAACGCCTTGTTGGACAGATAATTCTGCCCATCATTCGAATGAAAAACCGAAACATAGGCGCGATACATCCCCTCTGTCGTCAAATCATACAACTGGGACACCTCAATACGGGCCGACGTCTCCTTACCCGGCGCCAACTTGAGCGGAGGCATATTCAAAACACGCATCTGAGGCAACTCTGTACGCTCATCCTTGACCACATTCACGGTAATCCAGGGAGTCGTCCCCACATTCTGAAGATTCAACTCCCGTCCCGTCTGATTCGAAATAGTCACCTCGACCAGCACAGGCTCTCCCGGAATCAAATCCCGCTTTATGGGTTTGACCCTCAAGCCTATCTGCGCCTGAACACATAACAAACTGCAAACAGTAACCAACAAGACTGCAAGTACCTTTTTCATAGAAATAAACATATATTATTAGAGATCCTTTACCGTGCGAAAACCGAGATCTGGCCGGCAGGCCGACTCGGAATCCATATAATCCTCCGTCTCCGTGCTCCCGTGATTCAAATACGAACCACCGCAGACAACGGGCTTCTTGCCGCTCATCGGCATCGCGAGATTCACACTCTGAGTGGAAGTCCACTCGGCTACGCCTCCGGCCAGACCACACACGCCGGAAGAAGCCTTGTCCTTTCGATAAGAAAGCACATCCCCATAAACATCGGCGACCGGCTTCTCCGAAGAAGACGACTTACCGGCAAAAGCCTTCCATTCCTCCAGACTGGGCAGCCTGCGCTGCTCCCACCTGGCATACGCCATGGCATCCCACAAATCCACATTCGTCACGGGATGCCGCATAGTAAGCCTTTGACCATTCCAAACCCCGCCCGTTCGGGCGGCGGCAAGCATCTCCTTCCAGTCCCTGGGCTCGTAAGACACCTTGGAAACAGGCTGGCCCGGGCTCCTGAAACGCTTCTCCTGAAAAGCGGAGAGCTGAGACATAAAATGCAAAAACCTCTCGTAAGCCTCAATCGTCACCTCATGCACATCAACAGACAGCCGCTTGGTCAACTTCGTCTGCTCATCAAACAAAGACAACATCACATCGGAGCGCAGAGATACCAGAGCGGGATCTATACGCCGGTCTGCGGACTCCCCGCCCCGAGACTCTCCCTCTACCGGAACCTTCTGCCCCCCGAACGGCAACACAAACACCGCAGCAATAATCAACAATACGGCAACAGAAGCCCATACCATAGGCCGGCGGCCCATCCTCCGGCGAGCAGGCGCGCTCTCGGGACAAAGCACTGTCGCAGGACTCAAAGCCTCCTCCAACTGGGAAATAACCGTCTCCGCCAGCTCTCTGACCATCTCCCAGTTCATCCCCCTGGGAGCGTCAGCCCCCCCGGCCATCCAGGAACACAGCGTCTGCACACGCGTGGTCCCTGCGCCGCCCGTCTGCAATAAAGAAGGCAAAAACTCCCCTGCCGCGCGCATATCCCGCGGCGTCATATCCTCCCGACGGCTCCCGGCCTCGACCGGATTCAAAAAGCGAAACTCCCCCTTGGACGAAATAAAAACAGAAGCGGGACTCCAAACGGAAACAGGCAGAGCCCGGCACTCGAAAAGAAGCTGAACCTCCGCAACCTCCCGAATCAAATACGCCATCTCCAGCGGTGTCATCACACATCCCTCCTGCCTCATCGCAGACAAAGAACGCCCCGGAGGCAACTCCTGCGTATAATACATATACTGCCCGGAACTCGTCGCCTCAAACACGGAACACACCTTTGACTCGCGAATCCGGGCCTTTGCCTTGGCCGTCTCCAGAAAAAACGCCCGGACGGCCTCGTCGTCACACCCCTTCTTCACCAGAGTAAGCAACACCTCCCGCTGAATCAGACATTGAAGAGCGACAAACGTCGCCGTACACCCCTCCTCAAAGAGAAGATCCTTCAACTCATAATCATCCAAAACAGGGGGAATATCAGGGAAACTCGTCATGGCGGCAATAAACTCTCATCCTGCAGCGGCAGGGAATCATCAGAATAAAAAGGCAGCGGGCTATCGGAAACGGGAGACGCCTCTATAGGCGGCAACAAAGAATAATCGCCATCAGCAGCAGCGGCATCCGTTTTCTTCTTGTACTCTACCAAAATAAGCGAATTGGGGGAAGACTTGCAATCCATCGGCTCCCCCTTGTAATACAACTTGGCAGTATAACCGTAATAACGAATATCCCCCAGAGCCATGACCTCCTCGGCGCTCAAAGTCGGCAGAAAATAAGTCATCTCGAAACTCTCCTCTCCACTCTCCCAGGTTACGGAATCCCCTAGCCATTTAATCCTGGGCTTTTCAGAACGAGTCAGGGCAATCTCCCGGTCATTCACAATATCAAAAAACTGCACCGGAATATCCAAATCCTCCGGACGAATATTCACCCCCGGAGCAATACGCACGGGAACCGTCAACTTGACCTTCTCCCCCTCTGAACGATCCGGGTCGTGAAATACAGTAATCGGCCCAAAACTCACCTTCCCCCTCATATCCTCGGCAATAGCAAACCCCATCTGAAGCTTCTTGGCGGCCTCCGCATAAAACGGCCCGGCGCTCTCCCTCTGCTGGAACACCTGCAAATAATACTCCCGCGCCTTGGTCGAATTCTGAAGCAGCTCATACGTCAAACCAAAATAATACAACACCGCCGGATGATTGGCATGAAGACCTTGCGCCTCCTCCAACTTCAAAATAGCCTTCCTCATATCCCCCTCAATCTGGGCGGAACGGGCATCCCTGATCAACCGATCAAGCTCATCGCTCCCCGTCGACATCGCCGAACGGAAAGACTCGTTCCTTGCGGAAGAAACCTTATCCTCCTCGTCATCCACAGAATCCAGAAGCAGTGACTTCAACGGAGGAGGAGCGCCAGCCCCCTTCCTCTCACCGCCACCGAGAGACCTCAATATATCATCAACAGAACGCGCCTGCAAAGACGCCTTGGCCGTCATCACCGGATCCTGACCGGACTTGAACGAAGAAGCCCCTCCCCGCTCGCCCTTTGCCGGAGCAGGCAAATCAAGAACAAGTGAAAAATCGGCATACCGGGCACACCTCTTATACAATGCCACCCCTACACCCAACAACTCGGCAAAGGCACACATACCCAGAAACCAGCAGAGTATGACAAAAGCCGCCCGTCCCTTCTCGAAACGGCGGTTTTGCGGGACTGTTGCATCACTCTCCATCGGCGAACAGTCTAACCAATTACGCCCGGTTGTCAATTTAGCTTCAACCGGGCGCACCAATCTCTCCTCAATTTGCCCCACAAAACAACTCTTGAGAAAAAATACACTACCCCTTCAGGGCCTTCTCATACCGCCTCTCCACATCATCCCAGTTGACCACCTTCAAAAAACTATCCACATAAGCGGCCCGATTATTCTGATGCTTCAAATAATACGCATGCTCCCACACATCGCAAACAAGCAGCGGCACACAACCCGATACCGTCAAATTTTGATGCTTCTCAAGACCGAGAACAACCAGCTTGCGACTCATCGGCTCATAAGCAAGAACTCCCCAGCCTGAGCCCTCCACTCCAATACAGGCAGCTTTGAACACCTTGAGAAAACTCTGATAACTGCCAAACGACTCATCTATCGCCCGCGCCAGCCCGCCTTCTGGAGCCGCCTTGGGCTTGGGAGTCATATTCTTCCAAAAAATGGAATGAAGAGCATGACCTGACCCATGAAAAGCAAGCTGCCTGACCCAATGCGTCGTCAGGGCGGCATCACCCTTCCCCTGCCCTATCTCACGCAACCTGTCCAAAGCCGTATTTGCCCCGGCCACATACGCGGCATGATGCTTGTCGTGATGCAGACGCATCGTCTCCGCATCAATATAAGGCTCCAGCGCGTCGTAGGCATAAGGCAGAGGCGGCAAAACATAGCGGCCGTCTGCATAATCGGCATCGGCTACAATCGCCTCATTACCCGGAACCGACGCAGACATAACCGCCGTATTGGAAAACACGCTCCCTGAAGACAAAACCAGAAAGCCCAGCAAAGATAAAAAAGAACCCCTACTCATCATGCCCTCACCATAAAACAAAAAAGCAAAGCGTCAAAACTATTCACTATCAGAATAGTTTGTTAGAACCATTCAACCTCTTTCCCCCTCCCGCCCCATTCAAAAACTGGCGTCCCCGGCGAGAATCGAACTCACATTTACCCTTTAGGAGAGGGTCGTTCTATCCATTGAACTACGGGGACCGAAAGCACGGGAGCCTCCTCCCGGCAAACCTCGTACAAAAACACAAGGCGGGGACTATATAACCACCCCGGCAAAAAAAGAAAAGACTTATATCCACCCCATACCTCAAAAACATTGCCGACTGCGGGCCTCCAATACACAACCCCAACCTCGGATCAGGGAACCACCCTCCAAATATAACTCTCCTCCAAATAGGGCACCGGATTATCCCTCTTCTGCTCCTCTCCCGGTACGGAAAAATTTGTACGGAACAAATTTAAAATGGGAGTTCCGGTCTCCTTGTCCTTTTTAGCATCCTTGTCGCCCACCTCTTCCATTAAAAGGCACATGCCAAAAGCACCACCGGGAATCTCGCTGACCAACACCTCTATAGGATAAACCTTCCCCTCCTCTACAAAAAAAACCTGCCCACCCCCCATGCCGCCTATCGTCGCATTCCAGTGAGGAGTCGAAGAATAGGGATAAAAAGACATGGGAACAGGATTTATCCCCGACTTTCTCAACCTCATTTTCATCTCCGCATTCCCGGCCTCTCCCTTCATGGCGCTCCGCCACTCTGGAGTAGCGGTCTGGGCTTCCAGCCCAATCTGGAACCAACCATAATCCAACACATTTTTCCCGTCAAAACGTACCACAAGAGCATCATCTCCATAACCGACAAAACGGAATTTTCCCGTCACAGGAGCAACCACCTTTCCCCGATACACGGCCACCCATCGACTCCCCTTGACCGTATCTGGACACTGGAAAGCCTTTGGCGCCGCCCCCGCATCGCTCTTTGAAACATAAAAATGGGAAATATACAACTCCGTAGGTGATCTGTAAAAACGGGCGAACACATTCTCATTCCATCCCTTCGTCACAAAATTGTTCAATAACTTGAGAAACTCTTCCTGACTCAAATTGGTGGGCTTCCCTCCCTTGGTTTGCTTCGTATCATAAAACTTTCCCACCAGAGAACTGCCGCTTCTGGTCACCCCGCCAAACCCGCCGCCCTCAATACCGGAGGACTCCCCGCCATCAAGACTAACCTCTCCTATTTCAAGCGACGGCAGCCCCATCACCGGAACATCCATCTCAATATCCACCTGCGGAATCACAACCTCGCTCACCGCGACGGAAGTCAACACAGGAGTAACGGCCGGAGACACCTTCTGTTGCTGACTGTGCGTCTGCACCTCATCCGGCACCACCGTCTCCACTTGAGAGGGCGGCGCATTAAACACAACAAACTCAGATTGAATAGGCCCCATCACATAAATCTTTGCCATCACAAAAACAAGCGCCAGCAAAATGAAACTCAATAACGCGATAACCCATGCAGAAATAATATTCATCCTCTTCTGCCGTTTAAAAGCGGCCTGGGCATCCTCGGACATATCGACGTGTAAACTCATAAAGTAACCTTTCCCTTTGAATTAGCAGGAATCCCCCATTTGCTCAAGCGGTCAAAAATAACATTATTATTTCATAATATAGTGACATACATTAGTTTATAACATTTTATAAACAAATAAGGGGAGCCTCCCTCAAGAAGCTCCCCTCCCAAAACTCAAAAGAAACATCAATCAATCCAGCGCTGCGTTATATCGCCATACGAATCAATACGGCGATCCCGGAAAAACGGCCAAATGCGCCGATGATCCTCCAATGCCTTCAAATCGCACTCCGCATAAACAATCGCCTCTTGATCAACAGGAGCCTTCTCCAGAATCTGCCCGCAAAAATCGGCGACAAACGACTGCCCCCAAAACTCGCTCTCCCCTTCCGTACCAATCCTGTTGATTGCAGCAACATAGCACCCATTTGCCACGGCATGCCCGCGCTGCACCGTCTCCCAGGCGCAATGCTGAGCCGCGCCAAGCAGAGGCTTTTCCTCGGGAAGCCAGCCAATAGCTGTCGGGTAAAACAGAATCTCGGCTCCCTGAAGAGCGGTCAGACGAGCGGCCTCCGGATACCACTGATCCCAGCAAATCAGCACGCCAATCCTCCCGAAGCGAGTTTTCCAGACCTTGTATCCCAAATCTCCCGGCGTAAAATAGAACTTCTCCTCAAACCCCGGATCCTGCGGAATATGCATCTTGCGATAAACCCCCAGGAACGAACCATCCGCGTCAACCACCCAGGCCGTATTGTGATACACCCCCGCAGCCCTGCGCTCAAAACCGGATGCGACAATCACCACCCCCAACTCGCGGGCCAAACTCTGATGCCTTGCCGTCACCTCTCCTGGAATCTCCTCTGCGAGGTCAAAACAGGCGGTATCCTGAGTCCGGCAAAAATAGGGCGTCGTAAACAATTCCTGAGTACAGATAATCTGCGCTCCATGAGCTGCCGCCTCCCGGATAGCCTGCTCTGTCCTGTCCTTGTTAACCTGGGGACACTCGTCCACCTGCATTTGCAATAGCGCGATCTTGGGCATGGCGATACTCTGCCGGAATCATCACTCGAGGTCAACTCACTGTCCGAAAACTCCCTTAAAAGTCACATTACTTAAGAATAGTTTTTCAATTTTTCTTGACCACATCATCCAAACCCATATACTCCTCACGTCTTCCGACTCCATGGTGGAGTAGCCAAGTGGCCTAAGGCAACGGTTTGCAAAACCGTCATTCGTGGGTTCAAATCCCACCTCCACCTCCAAACATAACTCACTGATTAAGCCCCATTTACGGGGCTTTTTTGTTTGGGGCAGTTTGGATCAACCCCGAAATCGGTGGGAAGAGGAATTTTGAGCCGATTTCATAGATTAAATCCTCCACATTCAACCAGTACGCGCAGGCGGTAGTTTTCAAAGTTGCGATACCCGTACGCCTGCCGCTGGATGAGCTTCATTTTTCGATGGAAGTCTTCCGTGATGCCGTTGTTTTGGACCAAGCGTTACATGCGGATGATGGGCGTAAATCATTGGCGGATGGTAACGCTTATTTTTTTCATTTCCGCAGGTGCCTGGTGAGTGAGCGAGTCCATCATTTCCTTGAGTTTGCGCAGGTTGTTCCGGCATTGTTTGAGGGTTTGTGTTTTGAGTCTCAACAGGTCGCAGAGTTGTTCCTTGAAGGTGTGACAGGCATGGATGGCGGGATTGAGTTCGAAGAGTTTATGCAGGGGTTGTTTTTCCCGGCTTGTGAGGTTGCAGGCTCGTTTTCTCAGGGGATGGATGAGGGGGCGTTTCCAGGGCAATGAGCGGCTGTTAGTCGAATTATATTTACTCTGTGAAAGCTAGATGTTATTTTAAAAATTGAGGTGCATTGGCACGCTGTTTGTTTGCATATGCATTCCGATAAGTAAGTAGATTCAAATATGAAGAAAAAACTATTTATTATTATCCTTGTTTCGAGTATTGCGGCAATTTTCATAATAAACCAGCTCTCGGCGCAGTCACAGTCCGGGATTACTCCCTGTAAGTGTCTTCAGGCGGAAAAAAACAGCCAGTTCTCCTCGAAAGAGACTCTCTGCAAGTGCGGCCCGGCGTGCAAATGTAAACAAACGGCCGACAAGTCGCAGTGCAAGTGCGGTGATAACTGCCAATGCCAGGCAATGAAGAGTATGGCAGGTATGCCTATGGAGCACAGTCACTCGGTTTCTGCCAATCCGTTTCTAAAAATAATGGACGGGATGATGCGGCAGATGGACGCGGTGCAAATGACGGGTTCTATCGAACGTGATTTTCTTATAATGATGATACCGCACCATCAGGCGGCGGTCGAAATGGCGAAGCATGAGATTGCTCACGGCAAAAACTTCGAAATGGTGCAACTTGCCAAAAGCATCCTGGCCGAGCAGCAGGGCGAAATCATGGATATGCAGGTGATGCTTGCGGACTATCCCGCGGAAGGAGGCAACATAAACCCTGCCTACAAAGCGGCGATGGACAAAACGATGGAGACGATGATGAAAAAGACGCCATCCGATGCGCAGCTCCCCGAAAACGTAGACTGTTGTTTTGCCATGATAATGCTGCCGCACCACAAGGCGGCAGTAGACATGGCGGCGGTTATGCTTAAGTTCAACCTCAAGAGTAAATTGGCAATATATGCGCAGCGCATTATCGGCGATCAGCAGGTGGAGATTGATCAGATGAACGAATATATAAATAAGAACTGTAAAAAATAACGACGATGAAAAACATAACCCTTTCGGTAATAGCACTACTGACCACATCAGTCATTTCTGCGCAAGAACGCTACGCCAAAGACCGTGTTTATACGGGCAATCAGGTATCTAATACCGTCTCGGTCATTGACCCCTCGACCAATAAACTTCTCGGCGAGATAGTTCTCGGCAAGCCGCAGCCTAATATTTTTTCTCCGCTTTACAAGGGGCAGGCATTGGTGCATGGATTGGGTTACTCGCCCATCAAAAAGATGCTGGCGGTGGTGGCTATCGGTTCCAACTCCATTAACCTGATATCGACTGAGGATAATAAGCTGCTAAAAACCATCTATACGGGGCGTTCACCCCATGAAGCGACCTTCAAACCCGATGGTTCGGAGATTTGGACAAGCGTTCGCGGTGAGGCTTACGTGAGTGTAATTGATGTCGATAAAAGGGAAGAGGTTCGCAAAGTACCGGTATCTGATGGCCCGGGTATGGTGGCCTTTACTCCTGAAGGAGAACTCGCTTATGTTTGTTCCAGCTTTTCGCCCTATGTCGATATCGTTGATACCAAAACATATAAGGTGATCAAGAAGATAGAGGTTCCGAGTCCTTTTTCCCCAAATATTTTTGCAAGCCCTGACGGAAAACTCGTAGCGTTGAGCTTGAAGGACATAGGTCATGTAGTGGTGATCGATACAAAGACCAATGAAATCGTAAAACAGTTTGCAACAGGGCCGATCACCAACCATGTTTCGTTTACGGTTTTAAACGGCAAACTGTTGATGCCCGTAACGGTGGGAGGTGAAAACTGCATCAAGATTTACGATGTCGCAGACGACTACAAACAGATCGCAACTATCCCCGTAGGGCAGCTCCCGCACGGGCTGTGGGCTGCTCCCGATGGAAAACGCGTCTATGTGGGGCTTGAATATGCCGACCAGGTACAACCCGTAGATATGGAGACGATGGAAGCTCTTGTTCCAGTTTCGATAGGGCAGAGCCCTCAGGCATTGCTTTATGCCGCAAATGCCGTTATGTCCGGAGCTGGTACATACAATCTCAAACCTCTGCAAGACCCTGACGCTACACAGATAGTAGTCATGTCACAGATTGCCCGGGCCGGAAAGATACGCGGCGAGCTATCAGTAAGAACCATCGGAGCAAGCGACCTTGTGGAACAACTCTTTTTGAATCTTCAACCAAACACGGCTTACACATTGGCTCTCTCCAAAAGCGATACCGCACCCTATACATCTGATTACGAAATAAACTCCTTCGTAACGGATGACAAAGGCAAATATGCAGGGCAGTCAACAGGACTTATAAAAAGCCGTCTTGCCGCCGAATCACCGTTTAAACGAGTAATATTGATAGAGGACTCTACCAATCAACCGGTAATGGTAGGCAATCCGCAAAATGGCGTCTCTCTCCGGGATACTGCAGAAGACCCAAGGCAAATGAAAAATCAGGAATAGATAACTGGAAATGATCTCATAAGGCGGAAACGTCACGATAAAAAAGCGTCTGAATAGAATGTCGGTGCTACTTTATGTATAGTTAATCTTCTTTACGAATAGGTTGAGGTTGCTTTTTGAAGGCTTCGATGGTTTCTATCGGACGCCTTCCCATATTGCGATATCCCTGGTGAGGTCTCTCATAGTTGTAGTGCTTGAGCCATTTGTTGAGATCCTTCTGGAGTTCTTCAACGCTGGTGTAGAGCTTTTGCCTCAGTACTATGTTGAAGAATTCCTCTTTGACTGTCCTGTTGAAGCGTTCCGCAAAGCTATTGGTTTTAGGCGTGGCGATGCGTGTTTACGGCAACTCCAAAATAGGCGGGGAGGAGTATTGGAGGAGCATTTCATGAGGCGGAAATGTCACTTTGTGTTGGAAGGAATCCATGATAGGAATTCTCTCTATTTTATGGAAAGAGCGGCTCGTTTTGTCAGCAGGTTTCAGGCAGGGGATGTCCTCAAGCTGCTTTTGGGGACGGTTTTGCAGACGGCCCCCTATGCGTTTATCATGGTGCCGCTCAAAATCGTCAATGGCGGAGTGACCAGTTTTTCCCTGGTTCTTCACGGGTTGACGGGCGTAGATATTGTTTTGCTGGCCAATATAATGATCGGAGTTCTTTTGCTGCTGGCCTGGCTGGGGCTGGGACGGGAGTGTCTGCTCAAGTCTGTCCTGGGGAGTCTGTTTTACGCCTGGAGTTTTTCTCTCTTTCTTTCCATGGAGCTGGTTTTGCCCTTGCCCGTACCTGCCGCCGTTCTGGTGGCTGCCGTTTGTGTCGGGACGGGGTATTATTTGTGCATCCATGCCCGGGGCAGTTCGATGGGGTTTGATGTGATCGCCCTGATTTTGAATAAATTCCATCCGGGGGTGAGGATAGACATGGCAATGAGGCTGATTAATATAAGTGTGATTTTAATCGGCTTTGCCGTATTTGGCGCAGCATCGGTGCTGGCCGGGATTTCTTTTACGCTGATTCAGACCTGGGTTCTCGGGAGATGGCTAGCCAGGTATCCTTTGTCGAAAAAGGCTTCGGAAGAGGCATGAGGGTTATTTTTGAACAGGGAAGAGAAACGTTTTGTCACTTTTCCCGGCAAATTGAGCCTTGTTTTTTGAAGGATCGTTTTGCTACACTACCCCCCATCTATAGGTATGGGGGCTGAAAGCGTCACGGAAATAATCAGGGTATGGAGCGGAGAGCACTTCTGCACCAGAGACGAGGCGTTGTGCTCATTGGCCTCTCTTTTTGAGGGCGGGATGGGGGCTTCGCTGGCGGAGAAGGTTCTCCAGGCGGCGCTGGTCCGGGAGGAGTCTCTCTCTACCTATTTGGAAAACGGTTTGGCCGTGCCCCATGCCCGGGTGAGCGGGCTGGATTCGATCCGGTTGTCGGCCGCTTATGTTCCCGGGGGGATTCCCTGGTCGGATGACTCTTCCTCTGCGGAATTGATTGTTTTTATTGCCGTGCCTGTTTCGCAGGTGTCCGAGTATCTTCAGCTGATGCGCAAACTGATGGTCTGGCAAAAATCCGTCGCGCCGCACGAACGCCCGGCGCGGTGGGGAGATCCCTCCGCCCTGCGGGCTGAAATGGCCGCCGTCCTGAGCTGATGAACTCTCCTCATACAGCCCAGAGAGAGCGCAATACTACCCAGAGTCTGCTCCGGGTGGCCCTGAATCTGCTGAACCGTCTGCACATCACGGACAAACATGTTGTTTATCTGTGGGCTGTCATCGTGGGCATACTCGGGGCGTGTATGGCTCTTTTGTTTGAGGTGGCGGTGGAGGGCGTCCAGTGGGTGCTGACCGGAGCCTACGCGTCTTCCCGGGTGGCCGTGTTTTCCAGTCTGGATACATGGCACCGTATTTTTGTACCTGCCGTCGGGGGGATGCTGGCCGGGCTGACTCTCCTTTTTACCCATAAGTTCATTCCCGTCAAATCGACGGAGTATATGGAGGCCCTGTCGCTGGGGAACGGGATTATTCCGGCCCGTCCTTCTTTGCTGCAGAGTTTGTCCGCCATCCTGAGCATCGCCTCCGGGGCGGCGATCGGCAAGGAGGGGCCGCTCGTCCAGACGGCGGCCGTGGCCGCGTCAACGATCGGGCAGCGGTGGAAAATGTCTGCGCCCCGATTGCGTCTCATGGTCGGGTGCGGCGCGGCTGCCGGGATTACCGCCGCCTTTCACGCGCCGCTGGCGGCCAGTCTGTTTGTCAGTGAAATTGTTCTGGGTACCTTGACGATCAATATTCTGGCGCCCCTGCTCATCTCCAGCTGCACGAGCTTTTTGATTTTGCAGATGCTCTCGAGGCAGAAGCCCATATACGAGGCGTCTTTTACCTCTTTTGGAGATATTCGCGAGATCCTGTTGTGCGTGGTGCTGGCCGCCGTGGCCGCGGTAGCGGCGAAAGGCTGGCTGGTCTTGTTGAAAAGCTCCCGCAAGTTATTGAACGGGAAGCGGCAGCTTCTCCCCCTGCGGCTGGCCCTGGCCGGGCTGTTTGTAGGCGTTCTTTCCTGTTATTACCCTCATGTTGTCGGCAATGGGGCGGAGATCATCTCCGGCCTGGTCGGGCAGATCTTTTCTCCAGAACAGGCGTTGATTTTCCTCGTGCTCAAGGTAGCGGCGGTTGTGGTCGTCTTCGGCTGCGGTACGGTGGGCGGGGCCTTGACTCCGAGTTTGATGAATGGCGCGCTGATTGGCTTCCTCTTCAGTTGCGTGCTGACTTGGCTGGGGGTGCCGGGCGATCACGCCGTCGCCTACAGTATGGTAGGCATGGCCGCCTTTTTTACGACGGCGTCCAATGCGCCCCTGACATCTCTGATGCTTGTCGTTGAGTTCACGATGGCCGGGAGCATGATTTTCCCCCTGATTATCGCGGTAGTTTGCTCCCACGCGATGTCCCGCCTGTTGAACGCAAAGTCGATGTATCACGACTCTCTGGCCTACGGTCCGAGGAGCGCGTTTGACAAGCCTCTCAAGGAGGTCACGTTGCGCGACATCGCCCGCAAGTCTCCCCCCGTCGTGCGGCCGGGGGACAAGTTCGGACAGATCGCCTCCATCCTGCTGCGCAATCCGGGGCAAAACGTGTTTGTGGAGGGAAAGGATGAAAGATTCCTGGGGACGATTCTGGCGCAGGACGTCATGGATTTCGCCAAAAGCGAATATTTGGCGGATACGGTCATTGCCGTCGATGTCATGCGGGACGATCTGCCCGCGCTGACCTCGGACATGAATCTGCCCGATGCGCTGGGCGTCTTTACCCGGTCGGACCAGGACTCCCTGGTCATGGTTAACCCGGTGGACAATCATGTGAAGGGGGTTGTTACCAAGAATGATTTGTATCAGGTGATCTCCGAGATCATGAAGCGGGAAAAGGTCGATTAGGCGTCGGGCGTCGGGTAACGGCGTCGCCTTTCCCGTACCGGGGAGACATTCCCTTATCTCAGCCAGGCCAGGAACTCCTGATTGCCGTCGGTGCCCTTGATTTGGGACGGGGCGCAGTCCACCCAGGTACGCCGGAGATCATTCTCGACGAATTGGCGTATTTTATCGACGGCCCGCTGGTGCAGGGCCGGGGAGCGCACGATGCCGCCGGGGCCTATATCCTCCGGCTGGAGTTCGAACTGGGGCTTGACGAGACAGACGATTTCACCGCCGGGCAGCAGGACGTCAAAGGCGGCGGGCAGAATTTTGGTCAGAGAGATGAAGGAGACGTCCGAGACGATCAGCTCCACTTTTTCCCCCAGATCTTCGGGGGTCATGTACCGGGCGTTGAACTGCTCCTTGACGAGGACGCGAGGGTCGCTCCTGAGTTTCCAGACGAGCTGGTTGGTGCCTACGTCAACGGCATGGACGCGCACAGCCCCCCTCTGGAGCAGGCAGTCTGTAAAGCCGCCGGTAGAGGAGCCGATGTCCAGGCAGACCTTCCCCTCGGGAGAAACGCCGAAGGTATCGAGCGCGCCCTCGAGCTTGAAGCCGCCTCGTCCGACATATTTGGGCTTGTTCTTGATCTCCAGCGGGATGTCGTCCGAGACTTTTGTCCCCGGCTTGGTGATCGCCTGTCCGTTGCTGGTGACTTCTCCGGCGATAATGAGCCTCTGCCCCTGCTCTCGGGATTCAATCAGGCCTCGGGAAACGAGAAGAGCGTCAATTCGGACTTTGGGCATAAGCATAAAGGGGGAGAAGGGGAGAATATCATTCCCCCGGGAAGCGGCAAGGGCTTTTTCTGCAGAGCGGCGCCGGGAGGCTCAGGACTCCCGGCGGGGGGGCTTGGCCTCCAGAGTCAAAAGCCTGGCCTCGATCGGGACGAAGAGAAGATCGGACAGCAGGATGAGCTCCTGCTCGTATTTCACCCGGTTGTGTTGAAAGGCGGCCCATGATTTGTCCCGGTCTTCCTCCAGCGTATAGCCGGCGGCCTGCAGACGATCGCACAAGTCCTCGTAATGTTCCCGCCGGGCGGTTCCCGTGTCTTCCCTCTCATTCCCCATATTCAGGGATTCTGTAGTCCTTTGCAGGGATTTTATCCCTTCCCTGAGACAGAGCTCCGCCGACATTCCGCCCTGTTCTTTCAAAGTAGTGACGGCGAGATTGGCCGCATCCATGACGGCAAAAACAGAGACGATCCATGACTGCCCGGCCCGGGACGAGGGCGTGAAGACCAGCACGGGAGACGCCGGGTGCGTATCTCCTATCATACGGAGGAAGTTTTCCCAGCTGTTCCAGAATGTCTCCAGATTCTTCTCGGTTTTGGCGCGGGAGACCCAGTTGTAGAAGCTCTCACCATTCGGCTCATCCTGGGTGCGGACATACAGTCTCGCGCTCATCTCTTCGCGCTGCTGGATGGTGCTCTGGTAACCCGGGATAAAGGTAATCAGAAAGACGACCAGCCCCAGGCCGATGGCTCCTTCCGCAATCGCGATAAGCTCTCCCCCGGCGGAGGACGGCGTGTAAAACCCCAGAGTACTTAACGCGGAGCCGCTCGAGATGAAGGAGCGGAACCAGGTCGGCTCTGTGTTGGTTGACCAGTAAATCAGGGAGAATCCCAGTGTGGTCAGTACAAAATAGAGGGCGATGCACGAGAACAGGAAGGCAGGCGCAAACCAGACCAGTCTTGGCTTGCGGCTGTTGCCGGCAATCGACTTGCGGTTGAGAAAGGCGAAGATCCCGTACAAAAACCGGGACAGTGTGCGCGTAATAATCTCACTCGAGGGCAGATTGGTCAGGGAGATTTTGCCTCCGGATCTGAGCACCATCAGAACCAGAAAAAGACCGAGGAGGCCTATTGGTATTTTAAAGAGAAGGTCCATAAGTTGAATATATTATCGGAGAGACGAGGGGGGCGTATGGCGGTCGAAATGTTTTCTGAAAAAACGCCCTGCATCAAGGCCGAACGCCGCCATGACAAAACCCAGAATCATGTTGAGACCAAGATAGAGAAGCGCGGGAAGGAGCGCTCCCGCTTCCTTCATCATGGAAAGGGAGCCGAAGATCAGGGAGCTGAAACTGGAGAGCCCTCCCATGAACCCGACTATGGCAAAGAGGTGCTCGTTCCTGTCTATCAGAACACGTTCCTTTTTTGACAGGCCGCTGATCAGGCCTATGAAAAAGCAGGCGGTCTGGTTGGCGATGAGCAGGGAAAGGAGGATGCCGTCCGTTTTTCCGTGTACATACAGGATAAGCAGCTCCCGGGCGGCGGCTCCCAGCCCGCCGCCGATGAAAACAAGCATGATTTTGTGCAGCATGGGGAGGGAAGTTAAAAAAATTGAGCGGCATAAATCCCGGCTCCGGCGGAGAGCAGGCTGCCTGCCGTGGTGGAGAAAAGATAAAACAGGGAAAGAAGCCGCCTGGATTCTCCCCAGAGGTTGACCGAGTCCAGCTCCAGCGAACTGAAGGCCGTATATCCCCCCAGAACGCCGGTCAGGATAAAGGAGAGAACGGGGCTGCCGCTCCGGATATGCCAGTGATAATGAAACAAGGTGGAGAGGAACGCAAAAATAAAGGCTCCTGATACATTGACGGTCAATGTGCCCAGCGGGAGTGTGCTGTGGTAGTGCTTTTTCAGGAGGCGGCTCAGGCCCCACCTCAAAACCGCGCCCAACCCGCCGCCGCAGAAGATCAAAATCATATCCGTAGCATTCATGGGAAGAGGGAAGACGTTTGGGGCTGAGGGGGACGCCGGACGAACCCGGACCCGAACGCTCTATTGCGGTCGGGACTATTCTGATTTTATAATTCCAACAAGGCTTGAAGGACACACAAGTTAGAGGCCGGAGTGACTAAAAAAGGAAAGGGAGGAAAAGACCGAGCCTTTCCTCCCTGCTGTCCGCCGGGGGATTCCGGCGATAGGCCAATCTAAACTAGAGCGTGTCGTCACAATATTTTCAACCAGAGGAATAAACATCTAATTTTAA
>CAZNVW010000020.1:0-21653 GCA_964576595.1 uncultured Verrucomicrobiales bacterium | reverse complement strand
TCCCGGCGCGTCGGCGGGGAGGTAGAAGAAGGCGTTGTCCCTGTCGAAGAATTCGTTCCTTTTATCGTACGCGCCCAGGGGGATGATATCTTCTTTCCGGGAGTGGTAGGCCCGGGAGACATGGTTGGGTACAAAGTCAATAAGGGGGAGGAGGTCCGCCTTGCGGCAGCGCGCCAGCAGTTGGCGAAACTCTTCGAGTCTGTCCTCTTCCCTGTCGGCGAGGTCGGGGTCTACGTCATAGTAGTCCGTGACGGCGTAGGGGCTCCCGGCGAGGCCCTTGACAATGGCCTCCGGCTGGGCGGGCAGGCCGGGATAGTCCGTCTGCGTCGCGTGTCTCAGGATTCCGGTCAGCCAGAGGTGGGTCGCCCCCAGTTCCCTGATTTGTTCGAGTGCGGCGCCGGTGACGCCATTGAAGGTGCCGCAGCCGTTTTCCCATTTGCTCCCCCAGGGTTTGTTCGAGGTGGAGTGGTTGGAAAAATGCCGTACAAACAGTTGATAGATGACTGGGCGCATGGGGGTGAAGGAGACTGTCTGCTACCTTATCAGGGGGAGAATCTGTTTGAAAGGTCAAACCGACCGGGAAGGGTGTCATGAAGGGAACGGCAGGTTCTTCGGGAAATTACTCACTTGCCCGTTGACAGGAGCGCTCGCCGGATGTTCTTATCAAGGGCGTTGTGCCTCTGTCCCGTCGTTTTTCGCTGTTTTCGATTGTTTTGCTGCTTTTTCTTGTGGCGGGAGGGGTGCCGAATTTGTCTGCCCAGCATCGCGAGGTGAGCCGGGGGACTATTCTCGGGATGGGAGGAGACAAGTTGAATCTGTACTTTTTTGAGTCGGGGAAAAAGGGGCTGAAGGTGATGGACGAGGGGGATTTGACGGGACGTCGTATTTACGGGGAGCATGAGAAGGCGTTTTATTCCCGGCAATGCGAAGCCGGGGTGAACGGCGGTTTTTTTACGCGGGAGAACAATCCTCTCGGGCTGGTCGTGCAGTCGGGGCGGCGTATTCATACGGTGGAGAGCGGCTCTTTTATCGTCTCGGGCGTTTTGTACGACAACGGGCGCAGTGTCGGGCTGGTACGGTCGCGTGATTATTTGAAATGGCCCCGGGAAAGGCAGGCCGAGGTGAAGGAGGCGCTGCAGGGCGGCCCGTTTCTTGTGGAAAAGGGGAAAAAGATAGGAGGGCTGGATCGGGAGAAGCCCGCGATGAGGACATTTGTCGCGACTGACGGCAAGGGCCGATGGTGTCTGGGCGTCAGCTCCGCCCTGACGCTCGACGAGTTGGCCGGCTGGCTGAGCGCTCCCGGCGCTTTGGGTGATTTTACCGTTCGCGACGCGCTGAATCTGGACGGGGGCAGTTCCTCCCTGTTCTGGACGCGGGCCGGGGGGAGTGTGATTGCACCGATCAAGCAGGTGCGTAATTATTTGGGCGTGGCGCCCCGCCAGTCCGGGGCCAAGTAGGCCTGAGAGACGGCGTCGCCCCTATTCGGGCTTCAGGTATTGGTTGAGAAGATCCGCCGCTGTTTTGACGCAATGGACGCAGGGCCTGTGATGGGCTTCCTTTACTTTTTGGCAGCAGGTGGCGCCCATGATTTCATGGAACAGTCGTTCCATTTCCTCTGCCGCTTCGGGCAGGATGACGGTCGCGGCATAGAGTGCGCCGCAGGTGCCGTTGGGAGCGAGCCCTTCTCCGAAGGCTCTCATGGCCGGGATCAGGTCCCGCCGTCCGAATGCCTCGCAGATCGCTTGGGCGCAGTTATAGCGAAAGGGAGGAGTTCTAAAGTAGGAGAGGGCTGTTTCGGAAGGAGTCATGGTGGAGCTGAGCTCAATCCAAATGAAATAAGTCGGGAGCAGGGTTCTGTCAAGAATGATAATGCTTTTAAATTTTCCTCTTTTGACGGGAAGGGCGCGGCAGGAGGTCGTGAAGACGTAATATCATGCAAAAAAATGTGTTATGGGATCGTTGAATAGTCGTTTCCATCTTGACAAAACGGGTGGGCTTCCTTCTACTCCGATTCCTCGATTTTCATTTATGAGACTTGTTTCCCGTCTGTCCCCTTTTTGCTCCTCATTGCGTGCTCTCTTTGTTTCTCTGGGACATTTTTTCCGGGATAATCTTTTGTATTTGGGGGTGATTTTTCTGGTCTCGACGGGGTATGTGCTGGCGATTGACGTGGGCTGGCTTGAGTTCTCCGGCAAGGCCATGTGGTGGAAGCTGGTCTTTAGCGTCGTACAGGTGTTTTTGGCGACTCTGATCGTCTCCCGGCTCCGCTGGACGGGCAGTCTGCTGTTTGCCGGGGCGACGCTGGTGCTGGTGGGGCTGAAGTACGCGAGATCCGTCTTTGGGTATGAGTTGAATACGGGAATTGTGCATGCGGCGTTCCAGACGACCTGGACGGAGATGTCGCCCTATATCAATCTCTACTCCATTACGTTTGCCCTGTTGGGGCTTGCTGTGCCGCTTGTGTATATTCAGTGGCTGAACAGGAGGATGAAGGTCAGTCACAACTGGTTTGTACTGGTTGCGCTCATTGGTGTTTTTTCCGGGTTGATGCAGATACCCGGCCGCGTTTTGGCCCGGAATCCGGAGCGGCTGCAGCAGATGCTCCCCGATGAAGAGGTTGATAATGAGTTTTGCCGGGAGCTGATACGTACCGAGTCTTCCTGGATATGGAAGAAGAGGGTGCGGGAGAACTTTCTCAGTCCGGGGTTCAAATTCGACCGTATCGCGTCGTACACCCGGGACTATTTCAAGTTCGGTCAACTGGAGGACCCGGCAGAGCGGCCCTCTACTTGCAAGGATGAGCAGGAGCCGCTGATTTTTGTCCTTGTGATCGGGGAGTCCCTGCGGGCCGATCATTTTTCCCTGTTCGGGTATGAGCGGGAGACGACTCCCGGGCTGGAGCGGCAGAAAAATCTGTATGCCTTCCCCGAGTTCTATTCCTCACAGACGGCGACGGCCGCCTGTATCAAGGGTATATTGAGCGATGCGACGGCCTCCAGCCAGAAGCCGACGATGAATTCTTTTGTCACCGTGTTGAAGAAGCATGGTTTTGGCTGTTCCCTGATTACCGCTAATTACGGAGCCATGAATTTCTTTACGTCGGCCATGATACAGCCCATTTTTACGCACTATGCCGACTCCATGACGGATTGCGATTACGGGAATGAAAAGGCGCTGGCCGTGTTTCAGAAGGAGATGGATGCCCCGGGGGCGCGGAAGATCATTGTCTTTCAGAATGGCATGGGGCACGGGCCGTATAATTGCGAGGATCAGTACAAGAAGTTTACGCCGTGCGAGTTCAGTACGACGCTGAATTTGAAGTCCCAGTTGACTCCCATGATCAACGCCTATGACAACACGATCGTGTCTGTGGATGATTTTCTGACGAAGCTGATGGACAAGCTGAAAGACAGGCGGGCGGTGGTTCTGTTTTCCTCCGATCATGGGGAGTCTTTCGGAGAGAAGGGGAGATGGGGGCATTGCGGGCCGATGTCCGTCATGGAGCAGCGGCATATCCCGGCGTTTATCTGGTTCTCCGACAAGTACATGGAGAGCGAGCCGGAGATGGTGGCGGCGGTGGATTCCCATCGGCTGATGCCTCTGGGGCACGATCATATTTTTCACTCGGTGCTGTCGTTGTGCGGGATCAAGTCCGACGCGCAGAAGCCCGAACTGGATTTTACCGACGCCCGGGTAAAGCCCATGCCCAAGCCGGGTCGCGAGATCGTCAGATAGCGAGGGCGCGGCTTCTTTTTGAAGGAATGCATTTTTTGGTTCTCTAATTTGTTTGGGGCGGGTAATGTTCTTACATGTCATCAAAGGAGCCGCGTGATAATGAGGACAAGAGTCTGGTAGAGGAGCTTGTGTTGCCCCAGGGGTTCGTCACGTCATTTGACGGAGCGGACTATCCCCGTCTGAGGTCTCTGAATTGCAGCGCGAGGAAGTGCGAGAGTCTGCGTTTGGTTGACAACAGGCTTCTTGAGGAGCTGGACTGCAGTATCAATCTTTTGGAGTCCCTGGATGTCAGTCCCTGTGAAAATCTCAATTTGCTGGATTGTTCCTTCAATGCCTTGACGGAGTTGTTTCTGCCGTCCGCTTCGGATCTGGAGAAGCTGGATTGCTCGGACAATCGCCTTTCTTCTGTCGATTTGAGCGGGGCGACGGGGATACGGGAGATTTATTGCGAGGCGAATCAGGAGCTGAGCGCACTTTATTTCCCCCGGATGAACGGCAAGCCCGTCCGGGTGGAATTTCTGGATATCAGCTATACGGCTCTGACGGCTGAGTGGCTGGCGGCTCCGGATCGTTTTTTCCCGTTGCCGGAGGACGGGTGTGAGGATCAGCTTTTTGTGTTTGGCTCTCCTCTTGCCGGGCAGGCGGACGCCGTCGCCTTGCTGGAGAAGATGGGGTGGAAGCCTCAAGTGACCGAAGAATGATTTTTTGAATTATTAGAAAAAGGGTGTTGACAATATTCTAATAATTCTTAGAATGATTCCAGTTTAACAAACAACCCCATTTATTATGTCGTTACTTATTGGAAAACCCGCTCCCCATTTCTCCGCCAGTGCCGTCGTCAATGGCCAGATCGTCGAAAACTTCAGCCTTGAGCAGTACATTGGCAAAAAATACGTTGTCTTCTTTTTCTACCCGAAAGACTTTACTTTTGTCTGCCCGACCGAGCTTCTGGCTTTCCAGAACAAGCTGAAAGAGTTCGAAGATCGCGACGTCGCCGTGGTAGGATGCTCCACGGACACGGAATTTTCCCACTGGGCATGGACGAATACTCCCCGCAACAAGGGCGGTATTGAAGGCGTTACCTATCCTCTCGTCGCCGATACCAACAAGACGATTTCCGAAGATTACGGCGTGCTTGCCGGGGATTACGAGGAAGACGAGAATGGCGAAATCGTCGTCAAGGGCGAGCTGATCGCCTATCGCGGCCTGTTCCTGCTCGACAAGCAGGGCATTATACATCACTGCGTAATCAACAACTTCCCGCTCGGGCGCTCCGTCGATGAGACTCTCCGCATGGTGGACGCTCTCCAGCACTTCGAAAAATACGGTGAAGTATGTCCGATGGACTGGCACAAGGGTGAAGAAGCGATGAAGCCTTCCCATGAAGGCGTGGCTTCTTTCTTGAGCAAGTAATCGGAAAGGAAAAACCGGTTTTTCAAGGCAGGGAACCGAAGTTCCCTGCTTTTTTCGTTCCGGGGCCGAAGGGTGCCGGGAAAAAGTCCCGTTTTGTTGGAGTGAAGCCGTCTGCCGGAGATTGACGGGAAGGGAAAAACGGGTATGGTAAAAGGCATGGAACCCGTGCCGTGGAATCAGGAATTCTGTGTGGAGGAAGGCCGTTACAAGGCATTCAGGATAGGAGATCTGTGCATTGTGGTGGCAAAGCGGGGGAGCGAGTGGCATTTTTCCTGCTCCCACCTTCAGGTGATGCCGTTCCCGCCGGAGGGGGAAAAGGATTCCCTGCGCGATTCCGAGCTGGACTGGCAGCGGTGGGAGTCGTCCGAAGAAGACAATGTCTGCCTGATTCGTCCGGCGCTGCCTCCCTTGTCGGTGATTTCCCGCCCGTCTTCGCCCGTGACTCTGCCGCCCGGTTCCAAGGCGCGTTTCTTTATGGGCGTGCCCGCCTATGTGGAGCTGGTCGCCCAGTGCAACCGGGAGTTGATGTCCCTTTATACGGAGCCGATGAGCCACCTTTCCTATACATGGAAGGGGGTCCCCAAGGGAAATGAGGAGAGTACGACAGAGGGCGAGGTGTGCGTTTCTCTCAAGACCAAGGCCCGGCGCGTATTCGACGACGAGGCGTTTGACCCCGGCTCCATTATTTGCACGGTAGAGATAAGCAATCACTGCAACAGGCCCCTGCCGTTTTCCCGCCTGCGGCTGGATACCAATCATCTGGGCCTCTACCTGACCTCTACCCGTATCTGGGCCAATTATTGCCGGTATGATATTTACGACGGGGAGTTCAAGGACGGCATCCTGTATGCCAACGGCCCGCCCCGCGAGGCGGGAGAGAGCGTGATGATCGTACCGCCCCGCGTGGCCGGCTCCCCCCAGAGTCACCGCAAGTCCGGGGCGATTGATCTCATTGTGGATAAATTCAAACTGAACATTTAAGGATTATGATTTTTTGCGCTTCCGCCATAGATTCCGCGACCAGCGCCTTTACAAAGGTATCTTCCAAAGTCCAGGACGTGACCGGGCTGGGCGAGTTGGAAATGTGGCTGGACAAGGGGATCAGGGCTTTGATTATCATCCTGATCAGCGTCCCGCTGCTTAAAGTGGGCGTGATGATTCTGCACCGGATGGTAAAGGCCCGCATGTCATTGCAGGGGGCGGTCTTTTTGACCCGGTGGGTATGGCGCATCGGGTTGATTGTGATCCTGCTGTCTGTCATGAAGCAGCTCGGCTTCGACCTGGTGGCCATTTTGGGCGCGGCGGGTATCGCGGGTGTCGCCATCGGCTTCGCCGCCCAGAACTCGCTGTCCAACGTCATCAGCGGCCTGTTCCTGATGGGAGAGCGGTCCATCAATCTGGAGGATTTCATCGACGTGAACGGGCTGCAGGGCAATGTCGAGGCGATCGGCCTGCTCTCGGTCTCCCTGCGCACGCTGGACAACAAGCAGGTGCGCATTCCGAACGAGACGCTGTTGAAGGGGACGATGACCAATTTCTCGAAGTATCCGATACGCCGCTACGATTTGCCTGTCGGGGTCTCGTATAACGAGGATCTGGACAAGGTGGTGCGCGTCTTGAAGAAGGCGTTGTCAAACAACATCCTGTGTCTGGACGAGCCCGAGCCTCTGGTCGTATTTACGGGGTTCGGCAACTCTTCGTGCGATTTCCTGGTGGGAGCATGGTGCCGGAGGCAGGATTATAATGCGCTCCGCACCTCCCTTTCCCGTGAGATCAAGGAGGCCTTTGACCGCGAAGGCGTGGAAATTCCCTTCCCGTACACGGTTTTGTCCGGCGGGAAGGCCGCTACTCCCATCAGCGTGAAGCTGAGCCGGGAAAGCGCGGCGGAAAAGTAGGAGAGGCGGGAATTTTATCTTTTTTCGAAGCCCTCCTTTTTTTGCTCTTTTCAAGGGACGGGGAAAAAGGCACTCTGAATCAACTAGACAGCATATGACCGACACCCCCGCCCCCAGCTTCAAGCGCGTCCTGCTTAAATTGAGTGGAGAAGCCCTCCGTGAGAAAGACAGCAAGGATAATATCTCTCCCGAAATTGTGAGCCGCATCGCCCATGAGATAGCCGATGCCTACAAGACCGGGGTGCAAATCGCTCTGGTCGTCGGCGGCGGCAACTTCTGGCGCGGCGCGAGCGCAAGCGCCCGCGGCATGGATCGCGCTACGGCCGACTATGTCGGGATGCTTGCCACCGTGATGAACGCTCTCGCCCTGCAAAACGGTCTGGAGCAGTGCGGGGTGTCTTGCGTGGTGCAGTCCGCCATTGAGATGAAAAATGTGGCCGAGAGTTTCATTCGCCGCCGCGCCGTTGCGGATCTGGAGCGGGGCAAGGTGGTTATTTTTGCGGCGGGAACGGGCAACCCCTTCTTCTCGACCGATACGACCATGGCCCTCCGGGCGAATGAGATCGGCGCCGATATGGTGATGAAGGCGACCTCTGTGGACGGCGTGTACGACGCCGACCCCAAAAAAGTGGCTACCGCCCGGCGCTTTGACAGGATTTCCTACCAGGAGTGCCTGAGCCGCCAGCTCAAGGTGATGGATGCGACCGCATTCAGTCTCTGCATGGACAACAAGAAGCCCATCATGGTCTTTGACATGCGCCGCGAGGGCAATATTACGCGCGCCCTGAGCGGAGAGGTCATCGGCACCATTATTTCCTGAACCGTACTTTTACCCTCTATTTATTATGGACGCAGAAACCGTACTTTTTGAAGTCGAAGAAGCCATGGATAAATCCGTGGAATACATGAAGCATGAATTTTCCGGAGTTCGCACCGGAAAAGCTTCTCCGGCCCTCGTGGAAAATCTTGACGTCGCGGTAGCCGCCTACGGCTCCGTGATGAAGCTGAAGGCCATCGCCGTCATCAGCACTCCCGAGCCTCGCCTGATCCAGATCATGCCGCACGACCCGAGCACGGCTCATGACATCAACCGGGCCATCCGCGAGAGCAAGCTGGGCCTCAACCCCATCGGCGAAGGCCGCAATATCCGCCTGCCCATTCCGGAACTCTCCGAGGAACGCCGCCGCGATCTCGCCAAGCTGGTGAAGTCCCAGGCGGAAGAAGCCAAGGTGCGCGTTCGCGCCAATCGCCGCGACGGCATGGACGCCGCGAAAAAGCTGAAGAGCGAAAATATCATTACCGAGGACGGCCAGCGTACTCTTGAAGAGCAGATACAGAAGCTGACCGACAAGTATGTCAAGACGATTGACGAGCTGCTCTCCGCCAAGGAAAAAGACGTCATGACCGTCTAATCACTCCCCGCATCCTTCCTTTTACACCCATTTAATTCTATGTCAGATCAACCCAGCAATTACCTGGCCTCCGGAATCGAAATCGTCGGTTCCATCCGCTTCTCCAACGACATGCACATCGACGGCAGGATCGAGGGCGAAATCATCTCGGAATCCGGCCGTGTGACTATTGGCGAAAACGCCAAGATCAAGGGCGACATTACCGCCGGCGAAGTCAGCATTCACGGCGACGTGGAAGGCAAGATTTCCTCTCAGCGTTGTGAGCTGAAGCGTCAGGCCAAGCTCCACGGAGACATCAAGACGCAGACTCTCTCCATGGAAGAGGGCGCGCAGTTGAGCGGCCGTACCGAAATCGGTTAGCCCCGGTCTGTTCAGACTCTTTTGCAAAGGCCGCGACTTGATCGCGGCCTTTCTTTTCTATTTTTATATCAACATATCCGTATAACTGGATATGTTCTTGTCTGCGCGGATGTTTGACTGTATATTGCGCGCATGACGTCACATTCAGAAACCTTGAAAGGACTCTTGTCGGAGCGCATTGCGATTCTCGACGGGGCCATGGGGACCAATATCCAGCGATTCGGCCTCACGGAGGAGGATTACCGGGGGGCGGAATTCGCCGATACGGCGCGTTATCCCAAGGATCTGAAAAACAACAATGATTTGCTGGTGCTGACTCGTCCGGATGTCATTCTGGATATACACCGC
Organism: uncultured Verrucomicrobiales bacterium; assembly: GCA_964576595.1. Taxonomy (GTDB): domain Bacteria; phylum Verrucomicrobiota; class Verrucomicrobiia; order Verrucomicrobiales; family Akkermansiaceae; genus CAZNVW01. The sequence continues at coordinate 12,490 of CAZNVW010000020.1, read as the reverse complement.
CGTTTCCTGTCCATCGGCCAGGCCGATATCATCGAGACCTGCACGTTTTCTGCGACGACCATAGGGCAAAACGACTATTTTATGCAGGATCTCCCCCTGGGAGAGAGGAAGGGGATGGAATACTTCCGCCAAACCGTCGGCAATGAGCCTCTCCGCGACCTGATATGCCGAATGAACGAGGCCGCCGCCCGGCTGGCTCTCCAGGCGTGCGAAGAGGCCCGGCTCAAGGACGGCCGCCCCCGCTGGGTGGCCGGCTCCATCGGGCCTCTCCCCGTGACGGCGTCTCTGTCGCCGGATGTGAATGATTCCGGTTTCCGGGCGGTGGATTTTGACCTGCTCCGCCAGACTTATGGAGATCAGATCTCGGCGCTGGTGGAGTCGGGGGTGGATTTGCTGCTGGTGGAAACCATTTTCGACACGTTGAACGCCAAGGCCGCCCTGTTTGCCATCGAGGAGTATTTTGACAGCCATCCGGAACGCCGCATTCCCGTCATGGTATCGGTGACGTTGACGGACCGGGCGGGGCGCACCCTTTCGGGGCAGACGATTGAGGCGTTCTGGAACTCCATACGCCATTTCAAGCCTTTTTCCGTCGGGATCAACTGCGCTCTGGGGGCGGACTTGATGCGGCCCTTTGCCGAGGAGCTGAGCTCCCTGTGCGACTGTTACGTCTCCATTTACGCGAATGCCGGGCTGCCGAATCCGTTGTCGCCGACAGGCTACGACCAGTCGCCCGAGGACATGGGCCGGTTTATGGCGGATTACGCCCGCAGCGGCTTCCTGAATATCGTCGGCGGCTGCTGCGGGACGACGCCGGAGCATATCGGAGCCATTGCCGACGCCGTGCGGGGGATTTCCCCGCGCCGGATTCCGGTTATTGAGAAGAGGCTGCGCCTTTCCGGCTACGAGCCGTACAACCATTCCCCCGAGAAGAATTTCCTGATGATCGGCGAGCGGTGCAATGTGGCGGGATCTCCCAAATTCGCCCGCCTTGTGCGGGAGGGCAAACTCGACGAGGCTCTCTCCATCGCGCGTCAGCAGGTGGACAACGGGGCCGCGGTGATCGACATTTGCTTCGACGACGGCCTGATAGACGGCGTGCCCACGATGACCCGGTTCCTGAATCTGGCTTCTGTGGAGCCGGATATTGCCAAAGTGCCTTTTGTCATCGACTCGTCCAAGTGGGAGATTCTCGAGGCCGGGCTGAAGTGTCTGCAAGGCAAGGGGATCGTCAACTCCATTTCCCTGAAGGAGGGTGAGGCGTCTTTCCGCGAGAGAGCCTCGCTGATCCGGCGGTACGGCGCCGCCGTGGTCGTCATGGCGTTTGACGAGAACGGGCAGGCGTCCAATTATGAGGACCGCATTCGTATTGCGGAGCGCGCCTACCGCATTCTGGTGGACGAGATCGGCTTCCCCGTGGAGGACATCATTTTTGACCCGAATGTTCTGACTGTCGCTACGGGCATGGCGGAGCACAATCGCTACGCGCTCGACTTTTTCCGCGCGGCAGGGTGGATTACCCGCAATCTTCCCCATGTTCACGTCTCCGGTGGCGTTTCGAACGTATCGTTCGCCTTCCGGGGCAATAACGTCATTCGCGAGGCGATGCACTCCGCCTTTCTCTATCATGCCCAGAAGGAAGGGATGGACATGGGGATCGTCAACGCGGGGATGCTGGAGGTGTACGACAATATTCCGGCCGATCGTCTCGAATTGATTGAGGATGTGCTCCTGTGCCGCCGGGAGGACGCGACGGAGCGGCTGACCGAATACGCCCAGCAGTTTGCCGGGCAGAAGCAGGAGGCCCGCGAGGGCGCGGTGGACCAGTGGCGTCTGCAATCTGTCGAGGAGCGTCTCCAGTACGCCCTGTTGAAGGGAATCACGGAATATGTCGAGGCGGATACAAATGAGGCCCTGGAGAAGCTCGGACGGCCCCTGTCTGTCATCGAAGGCCCCCTGATGGATGGTATGAAACAGGTAGGGGCTCTCTTTGGCGACGGGAAAATGTTCCTCCCCCAGGTAGTGAAATCGGCTCGCGTCATGAAGCAGGCTGTCGCCGTGCTGACGCCCCACATGGAGGCGGAGAAGCTGGCGGACTCCGCCGGGCAGTCGGTCGGCAGGATTCTCGTGGCGACGGTCAAGGGAGACGTGCATGACATCGGCAAAAATATTTGCGCCGTCGTACTGGCCTGCAACGGGTTTGAAGTCAGGGATCTGGGCGTCATGGTGCCGTGCGAGAGGATTTTGGAGGAGGCCCGCGCCTGGGGGGCCGATATTATCGGCTTGTCCGGCCTGATTACGCCCTCTCTGGATGAAATGGCCCATATAGCCGCCGAGATGGAACGCGAAAAAATGACGATCCCCGTGATCCTGGGCGGAGCGACGACATCGCCGATGCACACGGCATTGAAAATAGCCACTCAATCCTCCGGGGCGGTCTTTCACTCTCATGACGCCTCTCGAAATGTGCCGATTGCCGTCTCCCTGATGAGCGGGCAGAGGAATGAAGCGATTGAGGCGAACCGGGCGGAGCAGGCCCGGCTGCGCGACCGATTCGAGGGGCGGGAAAAGGCCGCCGTCGTTTCTCTGGAACAGGCCCGGCGGGAGTCCTTCAACATCGACTGGCAGGCTGAGATGCTCCCTGTGCCCTCGTTTACCGGATTGAAGAGCTACGACTCGCAGGCATTGCCCGCCTGCCCCTGCTGCGGGACGCCCGGGGGCGCTCCTGCGCCTCTTCCCCTGTCCCTGGAGGAGCTGGCCTCCTTCATTGACTGGAATCCCTTTTTCCTCGCCTGGGAGATGAAGGGGATTTGGAAGTACGGGGAGGGCCGCTTCAAGAGCGCCGACCCAGCCCGGTCGGAAGAGGCCGACAAGCTGTACCGGGACGCGCAGGAGCTGATTCGGGAAATCTGCCAGGGGCTGCGGCTCAGGGCACGGGCCGTCATTGGCTTGTTCCCGGCGAATGCCCGGCAGGATGACATTATCGTGTGGGAAGACGAGAGTCGCGGGACGGAGCGCGCGACGCTCCATACTCTGCGCCAGCAAAGGGAAAAGGAGGCCGGACTGCCGTATTATGCTCTGGCCGATTTTGTCGCGCCGGAGGGGATGGGAGCCGATTATGTGGGCGGTCTTTCCGCTTCCGTTCACGGCGCCGAGGAATGGGCGAAGGAGCGGGAGGCGGCGGGAGACCCCTATACCGCCATTATGATTCGTCTGCTGGCGGATCGCTTTGCGGAGGCCTTGTCCGAGTGGGCGCATCAGCAGCTCCGGCTCTTGTGGAATATTCAGGAGGAGCCTGTTTCCTGGGAGGTCATCCGCAAGGAGGGCGTGCGGGGCATCCGTCCCGCTCCCGGGTATCCGGCCCAGCCCGACCATACGGAAAAAGGCATTCTGTTTGATCTGCTCAATGCGCCCCGGAACTCCGGGACGGAATTGACCGAATCTTTCATGATGACGCCCGTTTCCTCCGTATCCGCGCTGGTATTCGCTCATCCTGACTCCCGTTATTTCGCGTTAAAGGACATTCAGAAGGATCAGGTCGAGGACTACGCCCGGAGAAAGGGAATGAGCGTAGCGGAAGTCGAAAAATGGCTTTCTCCCTGGCTTGGACTGGCGTAAAAATAACTTTTTGCGTCAAAAAGGCGGAAAAAAGAGAGAAAAGACTTGTCAAATTGCCTGAAAATGATACTTACATCCCCGCAACACGACTCGTTCGTCTAGCGGTCTAGGACTCTGGCTTTTCACGCCAGCAACACGGGTTCGAGTCCCGTACGGGTTGCCATTTTTTAAAAGGTCGCGGTATATGCCGCGACCTTTTTTGTGTTGTAAAAAGCGGCTTGTCATGGATGGGAAGAAGGATAGTACGATTCGATGAGTCTAGCTCCCCATGGCTGGTTTCTTTATTCGCTTCGTTGACAATCACCCTTTGTGTTTCTGCGGGAGGCGGGGCGTGAGAGTGCGCGGTTTTCCGAATCCCGTTGATTTTTCCGGGGGTGATGCTACAGTCAAAGCAGCCGGAGTGTCTCCGGCCGAACTTCTCACACTCTTTTTGGCATCATGAAAATTCTTGTAGTAGGAGGGGCCGGTTACATTGGCTCCCATACGGTACGCCAGCTGGTGAAGGCCGGCAACGAAGTCGTCGTTCTCGACAGTCTTGTGTATGGGCATGAAGACGCGCTGGTTGACCCCGAGGTGAAGCTCATCAAGGGCGACCTGGCGGACCCGTCCATCGTGTATCCGCTGTTTGCAAACAACAAGTTTGACGCCGTGATGCATTTCGCCGCGTTCATCAATGTAGGCGAGTCCGTTACCAATCCGCTCAAGTATTATGAAAACAATGTGGCCAAGCCTCTGGTACTGTTGAAGGCCATGGAGCTGTTCGGCTGCAAGAAGTTCGTCTTCTCCTCCACTGCCGCCACGTTCGGCGTGCCTGAGGAAATGCCGATCAGTGAAACGGCCAAGCAGGAGCCGATCAATTCCTACGGTTCTTCCAAGCTCATGCTGGAGCAGGTTTGCAAGGATTGCGAGCGCGCCTGGGGGCTCAAGAGCGTGTTCCTCCGCTATTTCAATGCCTCGGGCTGCAGTGAGGACGGTCTGATCGGGGAAGACCACGAGCCGGAGAATCATCTGATTCCCCTGATTCTTCAAACTTTGACCGGGCAGCGTGAGTTCATACAGGTATTCGGCACCGATTATCCTACGCCGGACGGCACCTGCATCCGCGACTACATCCATGTGGATGACCTGGCCGACGCCCATATGCGCGCGATTGACTACTTGATGGCCGGCGGAGATACCACCGGGTTCAATCTGGGAACCGGGCTGGGCCTCTCCGTCAGGGAAATCCTGGAGACCGTGGAACGCGTGACCGGCAAAAAGGTGCCCGTCCGCTACGGCGACCGCCGCGAGGGCGACCCGCCCCGTCTGATTGCCGACCCGCGAAAGGCTCGCGAGATCCTCGGCTGGGAGCCGAAGTACAAGGATGCCTCCGCAATTGTGGAGACCGCCTGGAAATGGGCGACCGGGCCGAGAATGGGCAAGTACTGTCCCAGGACAGGCAAGGCCTGATAAACGCCTGAAGTATTTATTATTTTGGAACTACCTCATTATAAATGGGGTGGTTCTTTTTTGCGTCTTTTTTATTCCGTTCGCTTTTTCACAATACGCGCTTCCCGAGTCTGTTCCATTAGAGAAAAATCATGCAGACTGGCTCCAAGGGCTTCCATGCTTTTTGTTGTAATGTAATCCGCTTATAATGCGTGTATTAAATAAAACAAAAACCTTGTTGACTAGAGGCGATGGAATCCGTTAGTCTCCAGTCTGTTAAGGACCCCATATCTCCTCCTGCATGTATGATTGCGGGCGGGAGATTGCTTCTTTTTTCGGCGCTTCCGCCGGATTTATATACAAACCGATAACCCCCTGAATGATCATGCCCCCCAAAAGCAGACTCGCTTATATCCTCCTCGCCGTTTTTCTCGGCTCGTTCGGCATTCATAATTTTTATGCCGGCTACAAGTCCAAGGCCATCGCCCAATTGCTCATTTCTATACTGAGCCTGGGTATCTTGTCTCCCATTTCCTGGATCTGGGCGATTGTGGAGGTATGCACGGTGACCAAAGACGCCGACGGCGTTACGTTTGCCTCCTGAGAGTTGTCCGGGATTTCAGACAAGGGGGCGTCCTGAGGGGATGTCCCCTTTTTTTCGGGATTTTTTCAGAGGGTTTCCTCAATGGGTTCGGGCTCTCCGAGGAAGCGGGGGCGGGTATTCAGTACCCAGAGGTCGAGGAGCATGACCGGGCGGGCCAGGCGCTCCCTGATCCACATGCGGAGTTTTGCCCTCTTTGTGGAGGAGTCTTTTGCATTGTAGGCATGTGCGTCGATTCCGTTGTACCGCGCGATGGCGAGCGCGCGGGCGTTGTGGTAGGGCTGTGAGATGATGATCAGGTGGCTCGCCTGGAAGATTTCCCGAGCCCGGACGATAGAGTCCAGAGTTCTCAGTCCGGCGAAGTCGCAGATGATGCGGTTTGCGGGGATGCCTCGGGCCATGAGGGCCTGTTTCATGGCCTCCGGTTCGTTATAATCATGGGCGCTGTTGTCTCCCGAGACGAGAAAGGCGGAGGCTTTGCCTGCTTTCCACACGTCTGCGGCGGCGTCCATCCGGGTGACGAAGGAGGTATTGGCATGTCCCCTGATGGTGGGGGCGCAGCCCAGGACGAGCGCAATGGACCGGTCGGGCAGGGCGGCAGTCGAGTTGTGCATTCTGCCCCGGCACTGGGCGACGGTATAGAGCTCCGCCGTGAGGCAGAGGCCCAGGGCGAGGAGTATGGCCGCGCCCAAAAGGAGCAGGAGTTTTTTCCACCGGGGAGAGAGGAGCGGAGGCATGGCGCAGGGGAAGGGGCGAGGGCGGTTTCTTCTCAAAATGAAGGGCGTCTTTCGGGCAGGGGGAGGGAGGGGGAGTCTCCGGGAAAAGTTATCGGAGAGTTTGTTCTGCGTCAAGCGGCGCGGCGTCACTTTAGGCTTTCCCCGGACGGAAATTTAGGGCATTTTCCGGGCATGACCCAGAATCCCGCCATAGCGATTGATGGTCCTGCCGCCTCGGGGAAGTCCACGGTAGCGAAACTTGTCGCGCAAAAGCTTGGTTATACGTTTATTAATACGGGCGCCATGTATCGGGCCTATACTTGGTACATGCTGCAGAAAGGGGTGGATTTGAATGACGCGGACGCCGTCGGCGCAGAGGTGAAGAGCGCTCCTCTGGAGTACGGCTCCCGCGAGAGCCGCTCCACGATCATGTATCAGGGGCGCGAGCTGGGCGACGAGCTTCAGACGCAGCAGATCAATCAGAATGTTTCGCTTGTCGCGGCGGTGCCCGCCGTGCGCGCTCATCTGGTGGAGTGTCAGCGGAAGTACAGGGAGCAGGGCCCGGTGGTGATGGAAGGCCGGGATATTGGTTCTGTGGTGTTCCCCGATACGCCGTTCAAATATTATATAGATGCTTCCGAGGAGGTGCGTGCGGCTCGCCGTGCGGCTCAGGGGCTTGCCGACTCCATTGCGGAGCGTGATCGCCAGGACTCGTCCCGGGCGACGGCGCCGCTCAAGGTGGCGGACGGGGCGCGCGTCATTGATAGTACGTATATGACTATTGACGAGGTGGTGGATGCCGTAGCCGATGATATCAGATCCCGCCTGGCCTGATTTTTTGCATGAAGACGTCATACTGGATCGGACATACCCTGTTTCGCGCAGCGGCCCATGCCTTTTTCAGCTTTCGAGTGAAGGATCGCGAGAAGCTGATTACGGAGGGGCCCGTACTGCTTGTGGCGAATCATCAGAGTTTTTTGGACCCGCCCTTTTTGGGAGGGATTTATGATGAGGCGATTTATTTTCTCGCCCGCAAGACGTTGTTCCGGGGGATTTTCAAGACGATTTACAATAGCTGGCAGGCGATTCCGATTGATCAGGACAATCCCGATATGGCGAGTTTGAAAAAGGTGATCGCCCTGTTGAAGCAGGGAGAGAAGGTGCTGATTTTCCCGGAAGGGAGCCGTACCCAGGACGGCGAGATGCTGCCCGCCATGCCCGGCGTGGGGCTGATTATCAGCAAGGCTCAGGTTCCCGTACAGCCGTTGAGGATTTTTGGCGCGCACGAGGCGATGCCCATGGGGCGTCGTTTTCCCAGATTCAGCCCCGTGTCCGCGACGGTGGGAGATCCGATTGAGTTTACGCCCGGTGAGTTGAAAGCAAAGGGCAAGGACGCTTATCAGCATCTGGCCGACCGGGCCATGGCCGCCGTGCGCGAGTTGACCCCGTAGGAGGCGTTGCCTGGCATGTTGACGAGGCTCAGTTTGTTGAATTTCCGCTGTTACGAGCTATTGCAGATGGCATTGCCCGCAGAGGGCGCATTGTTTCTCGGCAACAACGCCCAGGGAAAGACGACTTTGCTGGAGGGGATTTGCGTTTTGTTGCGCCTGCAGTCTCCCCGCACGTCGCGCAATGCCCATCTGATTCGCCACGGGCAGAAGAATTTCGGCGTCTCCGGGGTGTTTGACGGCCAGAGGCGCAGTGTTGTCTGGGATGCCAGGACGATTGAGTATGCGGTCGGCGGGCTGGGGCGGGGCGATCAGAAGAGTTATTTGTCCGATAGCGGCCTGATTGTCTGGATGGGGAATGACGATATGGGGCTGGTGCGGGGGATGGCCGATCAGAGGCGGCGTTATATGGACTTTCTGGGCGTTCAGTGGAACCCGTCCTACCGTGTGTCGCTGGCCCGTTACAAGAGGGCGCTCAAGGCGCGCAATATTTTGTTGAAGCATCCCCGGCATGATCTGGATCAGATCAGGGCCTATACGGAGCTGCTCGTGACGCACGGCACGGAGCTGGTTGTGCTCAGAAAGTCCCTGCTTGACGCTTTGCGCCCCCACGCGTCGGAGGCGCATCTGATGATAGGCGGGCCGGGCGAGTCGCTGGAGCTGGCGTACAAGCCCTCGGCCCGTACTTCTCTGGCGGAGGCCTGGGAGAATTCCCTGAGCCGGGATTTGATTCTGGGGCAGACCCAGGTCGGGCCGCACCGGGATGATCTGGAGCTTCTTTTAAACGGGCACTCCGCGGCGCAATTTACCTCCGAGGGGCAGCAGCGCACGATTGCCCTGTCTCTCAAGATGGCCCAGCATCGTCTGCTGGTCGCGGAGAGCGGGAGGTCTCCCCTGTTGCTGCTGGACGATATTTTCGGCGAGCTGGACCCCGGCCGCCGGGCGGCTCTGCTGGGAGCCCTGCCCGAGGGGACGCAGACCTTCATTACGACTACTCATCCGGGATGGCTGAGGGATACGCCCCTGCCGCTGCCCGCTTTTTCCCTGGCCGGGGGGCGCATTGCGCCGTGCGACAGTAGCGGGTTGTTGTAATGGCTGGGCGTACGCCGCCCTGTGGGGGACGGATCCGGGGCGGCTGACAGTTTTCTCCCCGGCTTTTGCTTGAAGGGGCGAGGCTTTGTTTCTAGAGTAGGGACAATGAGCAGAGTGTTGCATTATGACTGTCCGGCGGGCATCAGCGGGGATATGAATCTCGCCGCGTTGATTTCTCTGGGGGTTCCGGCCGATTATTTGAAGCGGGAACTGGCCCGGCTCGATATCGGGGAGTTTGATCTGCATGTCTGCGAAAAGATGAAGGAGGGGATACGAGGCATACAAGTGGAGGTGCGGGAGCACTCCCCGTCCCATGCTCATGATTGCGGGGCGCATGGTCATCGTCACGGGCATTCCCATGAGGCGCATGGGGAGGAGAGCGGGCATCATCATCACAGGAGTTTCGGTGATATACGAGGTTTGATCGAGGCTTCTTCCCTGTCGGAGTCCGTCAAAACGCGCGCCCTGAAAATTTTCACTTTACTGGCCGAGGCGGAGGCCGAGATTCACGGGCGTTCCGTCGAGGAGGTGCACTTTCACGAAGTGGGGGCGGTGGACTCGATTGTCGATATAGTCGGGGCGGCCTTGTGTCTGGATTGGCTGGCCCCTGACCGGATTACCTGCGGGGTGGTGGAGCTGGGGAGCGGCACGGTTCATTGCGCCCATGGTGTTTTGCCCGTTCCGGCGCCGGCGACGGCGTTGCTGGCCCGCCGTTTTCCCACCAGTCTTGGCGGGGTGGAGTATGAGGCGACGACGCCGACCGGAGCGGCTTGTCTGGCGGCGACGGTAGATGAATTTCAGCCCCGGCTGTCGGGCCGCTGCGTGTCTGTGGGGACGGGGCTGGGGCACCGTTCTTCCGCCCGGATGGTCAATATGACTCGTGTCATGCTGTATGAGACGGGGGAGGCTGCCGACCGGACGGCTTGTCTGGAGATGGCTGTCAATCTGGATGATATGACTCCGGAGCATGTCTCCTATTTGACTGAAAAGCTTTTTGCCGCCGGAGCCATGGATGTCTGGCAGGAGATGATACAGATGAAAAAGGGACGTCTGGGGGTGAAGGTTTGCGCCTTGTCGTCTGTGGAGGCCGCGGAGGCTGTCAGGGCGGCTTTTTTCCGGCACAGTACGACGCTGGGGCTCCGGGAAAAAACGGTCGGCAAGTACGAGCTGGGACGGGAGGTCGCGGAGTTGTCCGTCTCTTTGGGGACGGTACGGGTCAAGACGGCTGTTTTGCCGGACGGTTCCCTCCGGGAAAAACCGGAGTTTGACGACTGTCGCCGTCTGGCGGAGGAGCATGGCTTGTCTCTGGGAGAGGTTGTAGAACACATTCGACATGAACGCGAAAACGGATAAGCTGGAGTCTCTGCTGCGCCGGAAGGGCAAGGTTGCGGTCGCTCTGTCGGGCGGGCATGACAGTTCCATTTTGCTGGCGTTTGCCATGTCTTTGCTGGGGGCGGAGAACTGCCTCGCCGTGACGGCCGCGACGCCCTATATGATGGTGGACGAGTTGGCCGACTCCCGGAGTTTTTGCCGGGAGCTGGGGGTAGCCCAGATTTGTCTGGAGCTGCCTCTTTTGCCGGAGATTGCCGATAATCCTCCCGATCGCTGTTATTTGTGCAAGAAGTCCCTGTTTGCCCGGATACGGCAGGAGGCGGCGCTCCGGGGCTTTGTTTGCATTGCCGATGGAACCAATGTGGATGACGACGGGGATTATCGCCCGGGACGCCGTGCGTTGAAGGAGCTGTCAATCTGGAGTCCTTTGTATGAGGCCGGGATGGGGAAGGGCGACTTGAAGGAGCTGGGGCGCATGATGTCGCTGGATGCCTCTTTGATCGGCAAGCCCTCCTACGCCTGCCTGATGACGCGGCTGGAAACCGGGCGGGAGGTTACGGAGGAGATTCTGCGGCGGGTTGACCGGGCGGAGACGCTGTTGCGGCAGCGGGGATTTGCGGCCTGCCGGGTGCGGGTGCACGGCGACCTGGCGCGCATTGAGCTGGGCGGGAGTGACTGGGCGGTCTTTCTATCCGGCGGCGTCAGGGAAGAGATTGCGCAGGAATTCATCCGTTTGGGCTTCTCCCACGTCACTCTGGATTTGAATGGTTACAGGAGAGGGAGTATGAACGGGGTGGAGAAGTCATTATGAAAACGCCCGGGGAGATTTTGGAGGAGTACAAGAGCGGTCTGCTGGACAGGGAGGCCGCTGTCGAGTTGCTGAAAGAGTCCCGCAGTACCTGTCTGGGGCATACGCGCATCGACCATGACCGCCAGCACCGGACGGGGGCCCCCGAAGTGATCTACGGCGCGGGGAAAACGCCCCGCCAGATTGTGGAAATCGCCCGTGCTCTTCTGGAGAATGGCAGTAATGTGCTCGTGACTCGTCTGGAGCCGGAGGCCGCGGCCCTGTTTCTGGAAGAGTACCCTGAAGCGGTTTATTCGGAAACAGCCCGTTGCGCGAGTATCGTGCCTCTGGTCATGCCCCTTTCGTCGTCTTTTGTGGCGGTCGTCAGCGCGGGCACTTCGGACCAGCCGGTAGCCGAGGAGGCGGCTCTGACCGCCGAGTTTCTGGGGAGCCGGGTGGAGCGGGTGTATGACTGCGGCGTGGCCGGGCTGCACCGCCTGTTGTCCGAGTTGGAGCATTTGAGAGAGGCGCGGGTGATTGTCGCGGTTGCCGGGATGGAGGGAGCTCTCCCGAGCGTGCTTGCGGGGCTGGTCAAGGTTCCGGTGATTGCCGTACCCACGAGTGTGGGGTACGGGGCCAATCTCCAGGGGATTGCGACTCTGCTCGCCATGCTCAACTCCTGCGCCAATGGCGTGAGCGTCGTCAATATAGACAATGGATTCGGGGCGGGTTACAACGCCCATATTATTAATTCCCTGTAATGGCGGGGGGAGATTTCTCCGAGTCCGCTATCGACTTGGGGCGGAGGCGGAGGTAGAGTGCCGGTATGATTCTGGTTGTCAAGGTAGGTACGGGCGTATTGACCCGCTCTGAGGATGCCTCGCTGAATGAGGCGGCCCTGGTGCGTCTTGTTACGGAGCTGTCCAAGCTGATTGAGGCGGGGCACAAGGTGGTGCTCGTCAGTTCCGGGGCTGTAGGGTCCGGCGTGTCGGCTCTCAAGCTGGGAGCCTATCCCGAGGAGCTGGCTACCCGGCAGGCTTGCGCGGCGATCGGGCAGACTCGTCTGATGCATATTTACGAGACGCTCTTCCATCATTTCGGAGTACATGCGGCCCAGCTCCTGCTGACGGCCGAGGATTTCAAATATCGGGAGGACAATGTGAGAAATACGCTGAACTGGCTTTTGGACAGGCACGACGTGATTCCCGTGGTGAATGAGAATGACACGGTGTCGATTGAGGAGCTCAAGTTCGGTGACAATGACATGCTCTCGTGTCTTGTGGCGGAGACTATAGGGGCGGAGCGGCTGTTCCTGCTGACGACGGTGGACGGCCTGTATCCTCCGGGGAGTAGAGAGAAAGCTTCAGCGGTACATCGTCGACACCACTCCTTCGTCAGCAAGGGAAAAGGGGGAGGGGGGAGGGGGGGGGGGGGGGGGGGTCAAAAAAAAGAAAAAAAAAAAAAAAAA
>CAZNVW010000019.1:0-21654 GCA_964576595.1 uncultured Verrucomicrobiales bacterium | reverse complement strand
GAGGGCATCCTCCGTCTCGTGGGCGACCTGCGCAAACAGCGTCCTGATCTTTTCATCAACTGCACGGTAGGCACCTGGGCGTCTCCGTTCTGGTTCCGCTATGCCGACTCCGTCTGGCGTCAGGAAAACGACTGGGGCAGCGAAGGGCAGGGCGACAACCGTGAAAAATGGATAACCTACCGCGACCGTCTGATCTGGGACGTATTCGTCAAGGGCTCGCCCCTGTGCCCGATCAACTCCCTGATGTTCCATGGACTGATCGTCAGCAAGTTCGGCCCGCCCAACAACATGCCGAAAGAACTTGAAGGCATCAAACATGAAATGCGCTGCGCATTCGCCTCAGGCTCCGCCCTGCAGGAACTGTATGTGGACCGCGACTTGATGAGCTCTATCGGCGACGGCGTCCTGTGGGACGAGCTGGCCCAGGGCATCAAGTGGATGCGCAAGAACGCCGACGTCCTGTCCGACGTGCACTGGGTCGGCGGCAAGCCCTGGGACGAGGGATCGGGTACGGCCTCCATTTACGGCTGGGCCTCGTGGAACCCCTCCAAGGCGACCCGGGCCCTCCGCAACCCCGGTGAGAAGGAAGATACTCTGACCATCACCCCGAGAAAAGCGCTGGATCTGCCGCCCGGCGTGAAGGGCAAAATAACCTTTACCGACGTATATGGCGACCAGCGAAAACTGGACGGCTTCACCGGAGTCCCGGTCGATGTTGACGAGGAAATCACATTCAAACTCAAGCCGTTTGAAGTCCTCGTCTTTGACGGCGGTGCCGTAAAATAGAAAAAACGTCTTTTTTTCAGGGAGGCGGAGAAATCCGCCTCCCTTTTTTGCCGTTTAAGAAGCAGCGCGTGCGAGGGCGCGGAACCGGCCGTTCCATTTTCTTCCAATTATTTGCGGCTTTTCGGAGGCTCAGCTTGACTTGGATAGCCCGGGAAAATATCCTCTGCCAAGTGCGAAGCGCACGGGAAGAGGCGATGGCCCAGCTCTCTCCCTGTTATCCCTTGTGTAGCGTGCTCCTTTTGACAACAGCGGACATACAAGTACACCATGGCTAAACGTGAAGATATTCGTAAGATCCTGATTATCGGCTCCGGCCCGATCATCATTGGACAAGCATGTGAGTTTGACTACTCTGGAACCCAGGCCTGCAAGGCCCTGAGAAAGGCCGGGTACGAGGTGGTACTGGTCAATTCAAACCCCGCGACGATCATGACCGACCCCGCCATGGCCGATCATACGTACATTGAGCCGCTGACCATCGACCGCCTGCGCGCCGTCATCGACAAGGAGCGCCCCGACGCCCTCCTCCCCAACCTGGGCGGCCAGACGGCCCTCAACCTCGCCTCCAAGCTCAATGAGTCCGGCATTTTGAAGGAATTCGGCGTGGAAGTCATCGGGGTCGATCTCGATGCCATCGCCCGCGGGGAAGACCGTATTATTTTCAAGGAAACGATGAACAAGATCGGCGTGCCGGTAGCGGCCTCCGAACCTGTTTACACCGTTGAAGAAGCGGAGAAAGTCGCCGAACAGCTCGGCTATCCGGTCGTGCTCCGCCCCGCCTATACCATGGGTGGCACCGGTGGCGGCATCGTCTATAACGTCGAAGAACTCCGCGACACCGTCACGCGCGGCCTGGCCGCCTCCCTTATCAACCAGGTACTCGTCGAAGAGTGCGCCCTGGGCTGGGAAGAGCTGGAGCTGGAAGTCGTTCGCGACGAAAAAGGCCAGAAAATCACCGTCTGCTTTATTGAAAACGTCGATCCCATGGGCGTCCACACCGGAGACAGCTTTTGCGTGGCTCCCATGCTCACCGTCTCCCAGGAAATTCAGGACCGCCTGCAGGACTACTCCTACCGCATTCTGGACGCGATCGGCGTAACGGGTGGCACCAATGTCCAGTTCGCCCACAACCGCGAAGACGACCGCATCATCGTCATTGAAATCAACCCCCGTACTTCCCGCTCCTCCGCGCTGGCCTCCAAGGCGACCGGATTCCCCATCGCCTCCGTCTCCACGACGCTCGCGACGGGCGTGACGCTCGACGAGCTGCCGTACTGGCGCAAGGGGTCGCTCGAAAAATACGAGCCCTACGGCGATTACGTCGTCGTCAAATTCGCCCGCTGGGCCTTTGAAAAATTCCCGAAAGCCGCCGACAAACTTGGCACCCAGATGAAGGCCGTCGGTGAAGTAATGAGCATCGGAAAAAACTTCAAGGAAGCCTTCCAGAAAGCCATTCGTTCCCTCGAAATCGGCCGCAGCGGCCTTGGCCGCGTGAAGAAGCTCCAGGCCGCGAGCACCGCAGATCTGAAGGCGGCCATCGTTTACGGCAATAGTGAGCGCTTCTTCCAGGTCTATGAACTCCTCCGACGCGGCGTGACCGTGGATGAAGTAGTCAAACTGACCCGCATCACGCCCTACTTCATCGAACAAATGAAGGAATTGGCCGACTTTGAAGGCGTACTCGAAGGGTACGCCTGGGATAAACTGCCCGCAGACACCTTCAGGCAGGCCAAAGTGTACGGCTTCTCCGACAAATATCTCGCCCTCGTTTTTGGCGTCGCCGAGAAGGAAATCCGCGCCCGCCGCATCAAGGAAAACGTCATCGCCTCTTACCAGATAGTCCCTGTCAGCGGCGTGGAAAACGCGGAATACTACTACTCCACCTACAGCGGCGCTCCCGACACCGTAGCCGTCAGCGACAAGAAGAAAATCATGATCATCGGCGGAGGCCCGAACCGCATCGGTCAGGGCATCGAATTCGACTACACCTGCGTACACGCGGCATTCGCCATCCGTGACGCGGGCTATGAGTCCATCATGATCAACTGCAACCCGGAAACGGTATCGACCGACTTCGACACGGCCAACAAGCTGTACTTCGAGCCCGTCACCGTCGAAGACGTACTGACCATTTACGACAAGGAAAAACCGGAAGGCGTGATCGTCCAGTTCGGCGGCCAGACCCCGCTCAACATCGCCCAGGCCCTGAAAGACGCCGGCGTGAAAATCCTCGGCACGCAGCCGGAGGGCATCCGCCTGGCCGAAGACCGCGAGTACTTCCGCGAGCGCATGATCGCCCTCGATATCGCCCAGCCGGAAAGCGGCACAGCCCGCTCTCTGGAAGAAGCCGTGGAACTGGGCCGCTCCATCGGCTACCCCGTCATGGTTCGCCCCTCCTTCGTTCTCGGCGGCCGGGGCATGGAAGTCATCTATGATGAAGAAACGCTGAAGCGTTACGCCATTGAAGCCATTCAGGTCAGCCCGGAATACCCGATGCTGATCGACCGTTTCCTCGACAACGCGATTGAAGCCGAAGTGGACGCCCTGTCCGACGGCAAGGAAACCTTTGTCGCGACCGTCATGGAACATATCGAACTGGCGGGCATCCACTCCGGGGACTCGGCCTGCGCCATTCCTCCCGTCACCATCGCCGAGCGTCACATCCGCACGATTGAAGCCCATGCCGACGCGATTGCCAAGGACTTCAAAGTAAACGGCATTCTGAACGTCCAGTTCGCCATTTGCGATGACAAAGTGTACATCATCGAGGCCAACCCCCGCGCCTCGCGCACCGTGCCGATCGTTTCCAAGGTCACCGGCGTACAGCTCGCCCGCAATGCGACTCAGCTGATGCTGGGAGAGACGCTTGCCGGACTGAATGTCAAACCTCAGCCGACCCGCTTCATCGGCGTCAAGGAAGCCGTCTTCCCGTTCAACATGTTCCCGGAAGTGGACCCCGTCCTCGGACCGGAAATGCGCGCCACGGGTGAAGTCATGGGCGTAGCCGAAGACTTTGGCATGGCTTACTACAAATCCCAGGAAGCCGCCGGGTGCATCCTGCCGACCTCCGGCACGGTCTTGCTGACGGTCTCTCCCCGGGACAAGAAATACATCAGCGGCATCGCCCGCGACCTCCAGAAGCTGGGCTTCTCCCTGCTCGCCACCGAAGGAACGGCCGCTGTTCTCAAGGAAGAAGGCATTGACGCCCAGACGGTGCAGAAGGTGAACGAAGGCCGCCCGAACCTGTCGGACATGATCCGCAACAAGCAGATCGATCTGATTATCAACACGCCGATAGGCCGCGAGGGCAAGATCGACGACTCCTACATCCGCATGCTGGCGATCCGTCACAAGATCCCCTACATGACGACCATCGCCGCCGCTCGCGCCACAGTACAGGGCATCCGCTCCGCACAGGCCGGCAACGTCACGCCGAAGTCCCTGCAGGAGTACCACGGTCTGTAAAACACCCGTTGTCATTAAACATGTCAGGCTGCCCGGTCAATCCGGGCAGCCTGATTTTTTATAGGCTATTTGTTTTTTCGTTGATCTTAAAGAAATGTTTTAATAGATATATTGGAAATGAGTAGTCATGATAGTTTTGGATATTCCGTCCTTAAGGCTTTGAATAGTCATGAAGTCATCCGTTTTTTTATTGTTTTATTTTTTTTGGCGGGGATTATTTATTTTGGCGGAATAAATGTTGGCAGGGATGAGTTTTGTGATTTGAGTACCTTTGTTTCATTAATTATTGGCGGAGTATTATTCTTATCGTGTGGTTATTGTCTTCGCTTATTGAGGAAATGGTGCGAAAGGAGGTTTTTTAAGAATTTGCAGGAAATCTACGCTTTGCAGAAAGAATGTTTTTTTAATTTTGATAATAAAATTTTTCCTGTTATCAAGTGTGTGGATTTTTGCGAAAAAAATTATAGTATAAAAATACGGGATGATAAATTTAAGATGTATCAGCCTCCTGTGGGAATAAATTTATTTTACTCCGATCTTATGAAATCATTTGTCGGCAGGAAAATGAATAATAATATTATGATCAGACTGGATGGGTTTGAATGCAGCGACGGGGAGGTTGTATTGAAAACATCCCGAACAAAGTATTATGATTCAATGATCACAAATCGTGCGATGGATTATATGCGTCCGGACGGTTTGACTAACAGAATGGTTTTTGAGCCGGGCCCATTTCTGAGTGACTTTGAGTCATCTTTGCTGTCCAATCATTTGGGATTTAATTTGTTTATAGAAACGACGGAAAATAATGGTAGTGGGAATTTGATATTTGTTAGAAGACGCAAAGATGTTTCTATAGGGGAAGGGATGCTGGGGTGTAGTGTAGAAGCTTCTATAAAAACGAAATACGCTTTGAATTTGAATGGTGTATTGGAATTGGAGGGAATTTTTGAAAGTATTAATAAGGAAATAGATGATGAATTAAAAATACGTCTGACAGGGAATGATAAGATAGGTATGCAGAATATGGTCTGTTTCTATAGAGATGTCCGAGAAGGAGGGAAACCTCAATTCCTGTTGTATAAAAAAGTTTCCCATTCTTTTAAGGAAGTAAAAGAGTATTTTGAGCAAAGAATTAAAGATAAGAAAGAACGTGGAAATATAGATGGTGTTTCATTGGTTTATTTTGATGTCAATACTATTGATAAAATAGATATTTCTAATAATAAAATAAAAATAAAAAATAAAAAATATAATACGACTCCTTCTTCTATGGCTTGTTTTATAATGATAAGGAATTTTTTAATTGAAAAAAAATGTTTGTAATATTCACTGTCTTTTATTTGTATCTATGCGTATTGCTATCATAGGTTTGGGATGTGTTGGTTTGACTATTGGAGCTTGTTTTGCATCGCAAGGCCATGAGATATTGGGGATAGATTGTAGCCAGGAGTTAATCAGTAATCTTAACAAGAACCTCCTTTTTATTTTTGAGCCTGGTTTGGAGGAACTTATTAGAACAAATCGAAAAAGGATATTTTTTGATACGAAATTAAAAGATTCTTTGAATAAGTCAGATATCGTCTTTCTTACTATGGGGAAAAGGCATTTTCGTGAAAACAGGACGGAAGAAGAGATTATATTGGAGCTGGCTCAAAGTATTGGGCAGGAGATGAATAAGTCTGTTTTTCTTGTGATCAAGAGTACTGTTCCTATGGGTACGGCAGATGAAGTAGTAAAATGTATTTTGGCTGAACAGAAAAAACGGCAAGTAGATATACCTTTCGTAGTTGCTTCCAATCCGGAGTTCCTAAGAGAAGGATCAGCAGTTAATGATTTTTTAAATCCCGAGCGTGTTATTGTTGGTTCTGATTCGTCTGAAATGATTTCCATACTTTGGACGTTGTACAGTCCTTTTTTGGCAGACAAGGAACGTTTCCTAGTCATGGATAGAATTTCGGCAGAAATGACCAAGTATGCTTCCAATGCCATGCTGGCTACCAGGATAAGTTTTATGAACGAGATGGCCAATTTATGTGAAACAGTAGGGGGAAATGTTGATATGCTGCGCTTGGGGATGGGGCTTGACTCTCGTATAGGTATGCAATTTTTGTCCCCCGGATGCGGTTATGGGGGCTCGTGTTTGGGAAAAGACAACAGAGAATTGATCAAGATGTCCAGGGAAAGAAACAAGGAACTGCTTGTTTTGGAGGCTGTGGAAAAAGTAAATATCAGACAAAAGATAATATTGTACAAAAAATTACTAAATTTTTTTGGCAGTGCAGAGCTTATTTGTGGAAAAACGATTACAATTTTTGGAGCTTCTTTTAAGCCTGAAACTAATGATCTAAGAGAAGCTCCCTCTATGGTTTTATTGGAAAATTTGATAGAAAATAAATGTCATGTAAACGTATATGATCCTGTTGTCAAAAAAGAGGATATTTTATCTTATTTAAGTAAGAGTGATTATACCTTTCTAACCGTAACAGATGATCCGTATGAGGCCGTCATAAATTCAGAAGCCTTGGTGATTGTAACGGAATGGAGTGAATTAAAAACATTGGATTGGGATCTTATTTGGAAAAAAATGAAAGAAGGTTTTATATTGGATGGAAGGAATAGTTGCAATGCGACAGATCTTAGAAAAAAAGGGTTTAAGGTGAATGGAATAGGATATTAATTATGTTTTATAAGATATTAAATTACGTTAAATGTCATACCATACTTAATAAAGATAAGGTAAATGTTTTTTTGCGTGGATTTCTTTTTCCTGGTTCATGTGTAGTTTTCTGCTTTATTTTTTGCTTATTTAGATTTTTTGTATATGATTCAAATGATTATCCGGTCTCATTAGAGGAAGCTTTTTATTTGTTTTTCCTTAATGATGATATTTATTGTATTCTCTTGTCTTTGTCTATAGCTGGAATGATTGTTATTTTATGTAAAATATTGGCTTTTTATATATTTCGTGCATTGGGAAAATCGTATGATGATGTTGTGAGGTTAAATATTTTGGGTGATTTAAATAAAAAATATGAACATGATGGAAGTGTTGGAACGCTGTTGTTTTTTAAAATAAACTGGTCTGATGACGAAGGGATGTGTAAAGATTTTAGGATTTTGGATTTTGAAAATGATGTATACAAACTTCCTTTTGAAGTGGGTGTTTATTATAGGAATATAATGGATACATATACAGATGATAATGAAAATAATATTATGATTAGAGTCGTTGGTGTTAGCAGGGTAAAAAAAACCTTGATTCTAAAAACAGCCCGGACGACATATTTTAATTCGCTGGTAACGAATCGGGCTATGGATTTTAAGAGGCCGGATGGCCGAACCAATCGGGAAATTTACGAGCCCGGCCCTTATTTAAGCAGATTTGAAGTTTCAAAGTTATCCAATCACTTGGGGTATCATGGATTTATAGAAACAACGGAAGAAGGCGAAAAAGAAGGATATATTCTTTTTTCTAAGAAATCCAAGAAGAAGGGGTCGATAGGAAAAGGGAAATGGGAATGTAGTTTAGAAACGGCATTGCAAGCGAAGTTTGCTCTTAAAAAAGGGAAATTTACTATAGAAGGACTTCTTAATTCCATGGGGGGAAGCTTATTCAAAAATTATCCGGCATGGGAAGAAAATGATCCGGAATATAAAATAAAAAAAGAAGATATTATATGTTTTTATCGTGATGTCCTGGAAGGTGGGAAGCCTCAATTTATTTTTTATAAAAAAATAAATAAGAGTTTGGAAGATTTTATTAGATCAGTTAAAGAAAAAATAAATAATATTTCTTCGAATGATATGAAAGAAATGATTGCCTTAAGGAGTAATTGTTTGAATGATTTGAAATGGGGGGCTCATGATTTTGAAATTGAATCTGAAGAAATGATTGGGAAAATAAGATCCTTTAAAAATTATGAAATAAATAATAGAATTATAAAAAAATATGAAATGATGCCATCTTCATTGCGCTCGTTGGAAATATTGAGGGATTTTAAAAGAAATAAAGGATGATATCAAAGGGTTTAAATGCCTTTATTTGATTTAATAACGAGCAGTCGCAATACAGATGTTTTTTGAATATAGGGCAAACTCCAGTTAGGAGTGAAGATAATCTATCCTGTTTTCGAATCGCCTTATTTTTGGGAAAGGAAAAATTGAGAAGAGAACGGAAGCTTGATTTCTCTGTGTCGTGTTATTCTTCCATTCAAATCAGATAGAATTTCTCGACTTGCGCCAAATCGCCGGGGAGGGTGATTTTGGGATTCGGCGTATCGTTGGAGACCAGTTTTGTTCGATGGCCGATAAATTCGAGGGCGGAGACTTCGTCGGTGACGAGCTGGCCAGCTTCGAGTACCCGGGTGTAGGCTTGCCTCAGCAGGGGGAGGGAAAAGATTTGAGGGGTTTCCATGGCCCAGAGGTTGTCACGGGAGACGGCCTCTCCCGTGAAGCCGTTTGCATCGGCGCGTTTGAGCGTGTCAACAATGGGGCTGGCCGAAGCCGCCGCGCCGTGCTCGACGGCGGCGGACAGGCATCGGGAGAATTGCGCCGGAGTGATGAGAGGGCGCGCTCCGTCATGTACGGCGACCCATTCCGCCTGTTTGTCCAGCGCGTCAAGCCCTGCCGAGACGGAGAAGTGCCGCTCCGTGCCGCCATCCGCCCGTTTGACGGGGATGGCCGGGGCCGCGCCTGCCGCCATGACGGCCCCAAAACGTTCCGGGGGGGTTACCAGAATGATTTCCGACACTTCCGGGCAGGCGAGAAAGGCGTCGAGGGTACGGCGCAGGACGGGCTTCCCGTTCAGGGGAGCCATGAGTTTGTCAAATCCGGCGCGGCGTGAGGAGCCGGCCGCCACGATGATGACGGCGCAGTGGGGCATGGGGAAGAGGGGAAGGCTCAGGAGAGCTTGCCGGAGACGAGCTGGGCCAGTTCCTTGCCGTTCGCGCGGCCCTGCGTTCTTTCCTGCATGACCTTCATGACATTGCCCATATCCTTGCGGCTGGTCGCTCCCAGTTCGGCGATGACGCTGTCCAGAATGGAGGCGACTTCTTCGGAGGAGAGAGGGGCGGGCAGGTATTTGGCGAGAACGGCGATTTCCGCTTCTTCCTTTTCCGCCAGTTCGGGGCGGCTGGCCTTTTTGTACTGGTCGGCGGCGTCTTCGCGCTGCTTGATTTGCTTGCGGATGACCGCGATGGCTTCGGCTTCTTCCAGAACGGTACTCAGGCTGCCTTTTTCGATGGCGGCGTTGGTGAGAGCCGTTTTCAGTCCCCTCAGGGCAAGCAGGGAGACCTGGTCTTTGGCTTTCATGGCCGTTTTGATATCGTCCATGACTTGGGTAGTTATTGTGCTCATGCTGGGGCCGGATATACTCTTTTTTGCCCCGGTTGCCAATGTCAAATGCCCGGCGGCGGCGTACCGCTCCTTTTTCTGTCCGGGGGCGCGCTGACTGCTTGACGTTTTTGGCCTAATTTGTTGCCATGTCGCTATGACTCCGATTGATCAACTGTTTGCGTTTTTGCGCTTTCCCAGCATTTCCACGGATCCGGCCTACGCGGGCGACGTCAGGGCCTGCGCGCAGTGGCTGTCCGACAAGCTGAACGGCATGGGGCTCGAGGCTCGCGTGAACCAAACGGAGGGGCACCCCATCGTCACCGCCCGCAACAAGCATGTGCCGGGCAAGCCGACGGTGCTTGTGTACGGTCATTACGATGTGCAGCCCGTTGACCCGGTCGAGTTGTGGCAATCGGATCCCTTTGAGCCTGTTGTGCGCGACGGCAAGATATGGGGCCGGGGTACTGCCGATGACAAGGGGCAGCTTTTGACTCATGTTCTGGGCGTTGAGGAGTTGCTCCGCCAGGATGGGGAGCTCCCGGTGAATCTCGTTTTCCTTTTTGAAGGAGAAGAGGAGGTCGGCAGCGAGAGCCTGGGAGCCTTCCTCCGCTCTCATGCCGAAGAGCTGGCCTGCGACATTATCGTCGTCTCCGATACGGGGATGGCCGCTCCGGGTCTGCCCACTCTTTCCTATGGTCTCCGGGGGATCGCCGCCGGCGAGCTGATTATACGCGGGCCGAAGGTCGATTTGCATTCCGGGCTGTTCGGCGGTGCGGTCGCGAATCCGATGACGGCTTTGTGTCAGCTTGTTTCCACGTTCCATGACGAGAACGGCAAGGTGGCCATTGAGGGGTTTTATGCCGATGTGCGGCCGCTGGAGGACTGGGAGCGCCGCATGTGGTCCACAGTTTCGGCTTTGACGGATGACGAGGTAAAGACTTTGACAGGCTCTCCCGCCGTTTACGGAGAGGCCGGCTATACTTCCGCGGAACGTATTTGGGCGCGCCCGACTGCCGAGCTGAACGGTATTGGCGGCGGCTATCAGGGGCCGGGCTCCAAGACGGTGATTCCGACTCATGCGATGTGCAAGCTTTCCTTCCGCCTTGTGCCCGACCAGAACCCTGCGGACATTCTCGCCAAGGTGCGCGAGCACTGCCGGCGTCATGCTCCCATGGGAGTAACGGTCGAGTTTGTGGCCGGTCATGCCGGCGCCTCGTATATTACCGACCCGCATTCCCATTACGGCAAGGCGGCTCAGGATGCGCTGGAAGAGGTATTCGAACGTTCTCCCGTGCTGATTCGCGAAGGCGGCAGTATTCCGATTGTCAACACGTTCAAGGAGATTCTCGGGGCCGATACGCTGTTGCTCGGCCTTTCCTGGCCCGATAGCGGAGCGCATTCGCCGAATGAAAATTTCCCGGTGGAGAGTTTCGAAAAGGGAATTCGGCTCAGTCAGGCCCTCCTTCGCCGTATTGGAGAGATCAGGAAGTAGGTATCGTTCATGGAGGCTCATTCAGACAGTACGCAAGAGGGCTCCGCCGTGCAGAAGCCGGTTCCCGCCGTGGAGATCAGCCATCTTCACAAGGTCTTCCGCACTCCGTGGAAGAGAAAGGGAGTGCATGCCGTTCAGGATGTTTCCATCAGTATTGATCCCGGGCAGATTTACGGCCTGATCGGCCCCAACGGATCGGGGAAATCGACGACGATGAAAGCCCTGCTCGGGCTGGTACGGCCCACGTCGGGAGACTGTCGTATTTTCGGCGATCGGGGTGATTCTTTCGCCGCGCGGGGCAAGGTCGGTTTTTTGCCGGAGAACGCCTACTTTTACAAATTCCTGACCGGAGAAGAGACCGTTCGGTTTTATGGCCGTCTGTCGGGGCTCCGGGGGAAGAGGTTGAGGGATAAGACGGCGGAGATGCTGTCTCTCGTCGGGCTGGAGGATGCGGCGGATCGCCGTCTGGGCGGCTACTCCAAGGGGATGCTTCAGAGAGCGGGGCTGGCGCAGGCTCTGGTCTCAGATCCCCAGCTGCTGGTGCTCGATGAGCCGACGGCCGGGGTTGACCCGATCGGCTCCCGCATGATCCGCGACATTATCATGGGGCTGAGAGAGCGGGGGATGACTGTATTCCTTTGTTCCCATTTGCTGGAGCAGGTGCAGGAGGTTTGCGACAGTGTCGGCATTATTTACCGGGGGCGCATGGTCGCCCAGGGTGCGCTCGACGAGCTGACGGAGCTGCATGACAAGACCGAGCTTTTGCTGAAGGACGCCTCCCCCGAGCTGCTGGACGAGATACGGGCCTGCGTGCTCCGGGATGGCCGGGCGGAGCTGCTGGAGGTAGGTACGGCCCGCACCAGTCTGGAAAAGCTCTTTATGGAGAAGGTGGGCGAGGGCAAATAGCCGCCGCTGCCATACTGTGCCGTGTGCCGCTTCAGGCGTCGAGCAGCTTTTGTACTCGGTCGATAATGTCCTCGACGGGGAGGAGGCGTCCTTTCCCTTCATCGCCGCAGGCGAGCAGTCCCGAGTCGTCCGGTCCCCAGAGATAGTGATCCGGGCGGGCGAGCAGGGCGGGGAGATGCTGCTGTACGGCGGGGTGCTCCCACATCGCGCCATTCATGGCCGGGCAGAGGGCTACCTTGGCTCGGGTCGCCAGATAGAGGGAGCTCAGGAGGTCGGGGGCGAGACCCAGGGCAAAGTGCGCCAGCGTGTTGGCCGTCAGCGGAGCGACGAGAAGCAAATCGGCTTCCTGGGCGAGTTTGATATGGGCGGGTTTCCAGTCTCGCGCGTCATCGGCAAAAGTCGCGTGAACGGGGTTGCGGGACAGGGTTTGCAGGGTCATCGGCGTAATGAACTCCAGGGCGGCGCGGGTGCAGACGCAGTGGACGTCATACCCCAGTTTGGTCAGCCGGGAGGCTAGGTCGGCTGCCTTGACCGCAGCGATGGAGCCAGTGATGCCGAGAACGATAGTTGCCATAACGCCATTACTATGCCCGTTTTTTAAGAAGGGGCAAAGCTCTTTTATTGACAGGAACGGGGCGGAGGTATTGTATGAACAAAACCCTGCTTATGTTGCTGCGCACTTTTATTCCGTTGTTTTTTCTGGGGGCGTCTCCCCTGTTTGCCGCCCTCTCGTGGGAGACCGATCTGGATGCCGCCCTGAAGAAGGCCCGCGAGGAGAAAAAGCCCGTGATGGTCGAGTTTACGGGCTCTACATGGTGCGGCCCCTGTATGAAGATGAAGAAGGACGTGCTGGATACGGAGGATTTTGAGAAAAAGGCTGGCGGCAGGTACATTCTGGTGGAGCTTGACCTTCCGAGGCAGAGGGGGAGTTCTCCCCAGGAGATGAGGAACAGGCAGTGGGAGAAGAAGCTGAATGTGGAGGGCGTGCCGACGATTGTTCTTTTTGACGAGTCTGGGATGCCGTACGCGAAGAGCGCCGGGCTGATAGAGAATGCGAAAAAGATGGGCGAGGTGCTGGATATGTGGGAGAGGAATCGTGAGTTTCGGGACGCGTCGTTCCGCGAGGCGAACGGCTTGAAGGACGGGAAAAGGGCTGGAGCTCTTGTGCGCGCTTTTTCCGTATTGCCCGGAGATTTGATAGAGTCCCATTATTCCGGACGGGTAGAGGAGTTGAAGCTGTGCGACCCGGAAGACAAAACGGGCTTTTTCCAGGCTCGCCGTCTCGACGAGTTGAAGAAAAGTCAGATGCAAGAGTTCGCCTCTATTATGGGGCAGCGGGGAGGCGCTTCAATACTCCGCCCGGTGACGGATGTGCAGTTCGAAGGGAAGACCATGTCCCGTCAAGACGCGCTCAAGGCCTTTGCCGCCCGGGAATCGACCTTGCCCGAGTTGAAGCAGAGGGCGATGGTGCAATATGATTTTTCCCCGAATTACATGTCGGGGGATGTGGACAAGATGTTGGAGTCTCTGGAGCGTATTCGCCTGGTCGATCCCGACTCCCCGATGGGGAAATGGAGCGAGGGAATGAAAGGGGTGGTGAAAGAGTCGGCGAAAAAGAGCTCCGGCAAGTCCGGGGCCGTCCGCGTCACTGTCGAATCGTGAGATTTGCCTCAAGAAAGGGGATAGATGAAGATTTCGTTTCATTCGGCACGCTCAAAGAAGCTGGTGTGGAAAGTTCTAAGGGATTTTTCCGCTCATTATTCCCCCCTCTGGCCGAGGGCGCTTTTTCTGGTGGTTGCCTGCTCGTATTTTTACCTAGCCTGGCATGGGCAAAAGTCTGTTTACGATAAGGGGCTGGTCGTTGCCGGCTTGCTGTTTCTTGAAGAGGCGTTGTTCAATTTTCCTTTGATTCTCCGGTTAAAGTGGTATCGCGCCCGCCGTTATTATCGTACCCGGCCGGGATATTCCGAGAGTGTCTCTTATGAAATGACGGATGATTTTATCACGATTTCCGGAGAAGGCGGGGATTCCCGGCAGATACCCTGGGATCAGGTGACCAAGGCGGAGGAGAGAAAGGAATATTTCTATTTTGTCGGAGGACGGGTCTATTTGTTTTCCTGTTTCAAGGAGGATATGACGGAGGTGCAGACAGGCGAATTAAGGGACTGGCTTGTGTCGCGGGGCAAGTTGCGCCCCGCTTCCTGAATGGGGCTTAAAAGGAAAAAGGCCATCCGGCAGGTGTCGGATGGCCTTTTTGATGATTTTGACTCCCTATGCCGGGTAGGTGTATTGCGACAGGAGACGGCGCGCGGCCGAGACCGGGTCGAGCTGGCCTTGGAAGACTTCCTTTTCTATCGCCGGCAACTCTCCGACAATGGCGGGGTGGCGTTCAAAAGAGGTGAGCAGGGCCTCGTGTACAAGGGTGCGCACCCAGTCGAGAGCCTGCTGGCTCCGGCGCTTTTCCCAGTAGCCGCTGGCTTGCAGAGTGTCGCGGTAGCGCTGGATCATGGCCCAGATTTCATCAATGCCGATTTTTTCCAGCGAGGAGCAGGTTTGCACTTCAGGCGTCCAGCCCGGCGTGGGGCTTTGGAGGTAGTGGAGCACCATCTTGAGTTCCTGCTGGTGGGCGAGGGCTCGCTGGATGTTGTCTCCGTCCGCCTTGGTGACGATCAGGCTGTCCGCCAGTTCCATGATGCCGCGTTTGATGCCCTGCAGGTCGTCTCCGGCTCCCGTTATCAGGAGGAGCAGGAACATGTCCACCATGGAGCGCACCGTGGTTTCGCTTTGGCCGACGCCGACGGTCTCAATGAGCAGGACGTCGAAGCCCGCCGCCTCGCACACGATCATGGTCTCGCGGCTCTTGCGCGCGACGCCGCCGAGGGTGCCGCCGCTGGGGGAGGGGCGGATAAAGGCGTTTTCCTTGCCGGAGAGGTCTTCCATGCGGGTCTTGTCTCCCATGACCGAGCCCCGGGAGAGGGTGCTGCTGGGGTCGATGGCCAGAACGGCCACTTTTTGCCCCTGGTCGCAGAGGTAACTGCCGAAGGATTCGATAAAGGTGCTTTTTCCCGCTCCCGGTACGCCGGTGATGCCGATGCGGATGGCCTTGCCGGAGTGGGGCAGGAGGCGGGCGATGAGTTCCCGGGCCGGCTCCTGGTCTTTCAGCGCATTGCTTTCAATCAGGGTGATGGCGCGGCCCAGCATGGCGCGGTCGCCGGCGATGACAGCTTCCGCGAGTTGTTCGGGGGTGGGGCGGTGGGGTCTGGCATTCATGATATGCGGAGAATGGGCCGGGGACGGGGCCACGGCCTTGTTTTGCCGCCAGTGTAGGACAAGGGGGGCGGGGGGTACAGTCCTAAAAACGATATGGCGCAGTTGTTAAACGCAGGGCATTGATGTTCTGCTCTTGTCCGGAACGTTTTTTCTGCTAGGGTTCGTTCACCCCGGAGCTTCCTCCGTAACCGAGCTTTTACCCAGATGAATCGTTTTTTTCTCCCCGGTACTGATGAATGGTTTATGCAGGAGGCCGTCAAGGAATCCCGCAAGGCTCTCCGCAACAGGGAGGTGCCGATAGGCGCCGTGGTGGTGAAGGACGGCCGGGTGATCGGCCGGGGGTGGAATCAGGTGGAGACGTTGCGCGACGCGACGGCTCACGCCGAGATGCTGGCTCTCACGGCGGCGCAGGCCGCTCTGGAGGACTGGAGGCTGGAGGGATGCACGCTCTATGTGACCAAGGAGCCTTGCCCGATGTGCGCCGGGGCGATTGTCCATTGCCGTCCTGACCGGGTGGTATTCGCGTGCCCCGATCCCAAGGGCGGCGCGGCTGGCGGCTGGATCAATCTGCTGGACTCCAATCCCCCGCTGAATCACCGGTGCGAGATCGTATCCGGCGTGCTGGGGGAGGAGTGTGCCGCTGATTTGAAGGAATTCTTCCGCGAGGCTCGCGCTCTGTCCAGGGAACGGAAAAAGGCGGGACTCCCCAAGATCAAACGTCAGGAGGAGCGCCGCCTTTCCGAAGGAGAGGAGGGGTAAATCAGCCTTTCATGCCGGTGATGTTGCCGTCCGCGTCGAGGTCGATGGCCTCGGCGGAGGGGACTTTGGGCAGGGCGGGCATTCTGAGTATTTTCCCGGTCAGGGCGACGATGTAGCCCGCGCCGTTCGCTATTTCAAAGTCGCGGACGGTGATGTTGAAGTGACGGGGGCGGCCCCTCTTTTTTGCGTCGTCGGAGAGCGAGTCCTGCGTCTTGGCCATGCAGACGGGCCAGCCGGTGAGTCCGGCGGACTCGAAGCGGGCCAGTTTCTTTTTGGCGGCGGGGTCGAGTACGATATTGTCCGCGCCGTATATTTTTTGCGCGATGGTGCGTATTTTTTCTTCGACCGGTATGTCGAGGGGGTAGAGCGGGGTAAATTCGGGGCTGGGGCATTCCGTCGCTTCGACGACTTTTTCCGCCAGAGCCCGGCCGCCTTCTCCGCCCTGGGCGAAGATGTCGGCGGTGGCGCAGGCGACGCCCCGGAAGGCGCAGAACATGTGGATGGCCTTGAGTTCCGCGGGATGGTCGTCGGCGAATTTGTTGATGGCGACGACCACGGGGCGATGATAGGTCGCGGCGGCGTCGAGGTGGGCGGCGAGGTTTTCCAGACCGCGTTCAATGGCCGGGACGTCGTCTTTTTTCAAGTCTTCGAGCGGGACGCCGCCGTGCATTTTCAGAGCGCGGGCGGTGGCGACGATAACGATGGCATCGGGCGAGATGCCTGCCGCGCGGCATTTGATGTCGAGGAATTTTTCCGCGCCGAGGTCAAAGGCGAATCCGGCTTCGGTGACGGTGTAGTCTGCGTAGGCCATCGCCATTTTGGTCGCGAGGATGGAGTTGCAGCCGTGGGCGATGTTGGCGAAGGGGCCGCCGTGGACAAAGGCGGGTACTCCCTCAAGGCTTTGTACGAGGTTGGGGTTCATCGCGTCCTTGAGCAGGGCCATCATGGCTCCGGTGATATTCATCTCTTCGGCAAAGACCGGCTCGTCGTCGGCGGTGAAGCCGATGACCATGCGGTTGAGGCGCGTGCGCAGGTCTTCCAGGGAGGAGGACATGCAGAGTACAGCCATGATTTCACTGGCCGGAGTGATGTCAAAGGAAGTTTCACGGGGGATGCCCTGGCCGTTCAGCCCGTCGATGATGGAGCGCAGGCCCCGGTCGTTCATGTCGATGACGCGCTTCCAGGTGACTTTTTGCGGGTCGAGCCGGGTGGTTTTATAGAAGAGGCGGTTCTCGATGACCGAAGTAAGGAGGTTGTGGGCCGAGGTGATGGCGTGGAAGTCCCCGGTGAAGTGGAGGTTGATGGATTCGGAAGGCGTCAGGGAGCTTTTGCCGCCTCCGGTCGCTCCGCCTTTTCTGCCAAAGACGGGGCCGAGTGAGGGCTCGCGCAGGGCCAGCGCGCATTTTTTGCCGATGGCTTTCAGTCCCTGGGCCAGCCCGATGGAGACCGTGGTTTTACCCTCGCCCGAGGGCGTGGGGGTAATGGCAGAGACGAGGATCAGTCTTTTTTTGCCGGGAGCGGGTGTCTGGAGGGCCTTGAGGGAGATTTTGGCCTTGTCGCGCCCGTAGAGGGAGACGAAGTCGGGGGAAATGCCCAGTTCTGAGGCAACGGCGGAGATATCGCGAAGATCGGATTTCATTTGTTTTCTTCTTAGATTTTAATATATCTGTTGGAAAGATTTATTTAAGAAAAATCAACGAAATTTCCTTTTTCCGCACCGGAGGCGTATGATTTGGCTTGATTACGGAGGGCAGTGGGGCAAGCTTGTCCGCGTTATGCTCGATATTCGTGAGATTAGAGAAAATGCCCCCGCCTTGAAAGAGCGTATCAAGGCTCGCGGGGGCGATGCCTGGCAGTTGATTGACGACGTACTTGCCTGTGACGAGTCACGCCGCAAAGCCGAGACGGAAAAGCAGTCCCTTCAGTCCGAGCGTAATTCCATTTCCAAGCAGATCGGAATTCTCCGCAAGCAGGGGCAGGACACCTCCGAAATCGAGGCCAGCGTCCGCGCCATGGGCGACCGGGTGAAGGAGCTTGATGCTCTCGCTGAAGAGGCGACGCTGCGTCAGCAGCAGCTTTTGATGTCCATCCCGAACGCTCCCCATCCGGGATGTCCCGTCGGGCTGGATGAAACGGCCAATCCGGAGGTCAAGGTCTGGGGCGAAAAGCCCGCGATGGAAAATCCCCGGGATCATGTGGAGCTGTGCGCCCTGCACAATCTCGTCAATTTTGAGGACGGCGTCCGGGTGACCGGCTCGGGCTTTGTCGTGTACCGCGGCCAGGGAGCGCGTCTGGAGCGCGCTTTGATCAACTTCCTCCTTGATACGCAGACCCGCGAGCACGGATATGAGGAGGTCGGAGTGCCTTTTGTGGTGAAACGCGCCTGTATGGAAGGCACCGGACAGCTGCCCAAGTTTGAAGAGGACATGTATGGTACGGAGGAGGGACAGTTGTTCCTGGCTCCGACGGCCGAAGTGCCCGTGACGAACTTGTACCGCGATACGATTTTGTCCGAAGACCAGCTGCCCGTGAGGCTGACGGCCTACACGCCCTGCTTCCGCCGCGAGGCGGGGAGCGCGGGCCGCGACAACCGCGGCTTGATCCGCATTCACCAGTTTGACAAGGTGGAGCTGGTGCAGGTGGTGCACCCCGATCATTCTTTTGACGAGCTGGAAAAACTGCTCGGCCATGCCGAAGCCATCCTCCAGAAGCTGGGGCTCCACTACCGCGTCATTGAGCTTTGCACGGGAGACATCGGCTTCTCCTCGGCCAAGACCTACGATATTGAAGTCTGGGCGCCCGGACAGGGCAAGTATCTGGAGGTGTCTTCCTGCTCCTGCTTTACCGATTACCAGGCCCGCCGCATGAAGCTCCGCTTCAAGGATGCGGACGGCAACAACCGTTTCTGCCACACGTTGAATGGCTCCGGCACGGCTCTGCCCCGCCTCTATGTGGCTCTGCTTGAGACTTGCCAGCAACCGGACGGCTCCATCCGCATTCCCGAGGCTCTCGTCCCGTACTTCGGCGCGGCCGAGATCCGATAGCAGGCCAGTTTCCGAAGAGTAAAAAATCGGACTCCGCATCCTTGACGGGTGCGGAGTTTTTTTTGCGTCTATGTCACCCCCGGTCCGCGGTGATGACCAGATCTACCGGGTGATCATGCTTTTCCCGGGGGAGGGTATCGACGATCTGGCAGGGGAAGGCGACGCCGAGCAGCAGCGGGCGGCTCCCTGTCTGGGAGAGGGTGCGGTCGTAATAGCCGCCGCCCTTGCCCAGCCGGTCGCCCTGAGGGGTAAAGGCCAGTCCCGGGACGAGGATGGCGTCCAGATCGGCAGGGGGCAGAGAGGGGCGCGTGCCGACAGGCTCCAGCAGACCCATGAGGCCCGGTTGCAGGTCCGTCTCAGGGCTGTCTGCCAGATGGAAGGTGAGGACATTTCCCTCACGGCACAGGGGGTAGTAAAAATGAGCCCGGGGCAGAAGACTGCGGAGACCGGTCAGGTCGGTCTCCGCCCCGAAGGGGTGAAAGGTGGCGATACGGCCCCGTTCCAGTCCCTTCTCCGTCAGAAAGCGGGCCAGACGCTCGCAAAGCTCGCGGGACTGGAGAGACCGCTTTTCCATGGGCAGATGTTTCAACCTCTCCCGTATCAGGGCGCGGAAGGCTTTTTTTCCCATGGAGGAGTCGGTGGAAAGTTCCTCACGGTCCGTTTGGGGCTTGTCCATGGCGGCATGGTCGCACAGGGGAGGGGGAACCGCAATGATTTATGTCTTGCTCTCTTTGGGCTCAGGGGCGAGAATACAGCACAATGAGAGACCTCAAGGACGGTATCAGATCTTTGGTTAGAATCGATTTTTACGGGAAGGTTCACAAGCAGTTCCGGGGAACCGAGGCGGCCGGGCGTTGTGAAAATGAGGCGCGTGTCCTCGAGGTTTTGGCGGAGCGGGGGTGCCCCTATGTGCCCGAACTGCTGGAGTATGACCGCGAGACCAATACGATCGTCACGACGAACTGCGGCGCGACTCCCAAGAATATTACCCGGCAAAAGTCGGATTCTCTTTATAAAAAGCTCGAAGAGGAATATGGCGTGCGCCACGGGGACCCTGAGCCGAGGAACATTACCTACAGTCCTCACAAGGGGTGTTTCTGCATTATTGACTTCGAGCTGGCCGAGGTATTGCCCTGGTCTCCTCCTGCCGACTCGCCGGAGACTTCCGGCGGGAGCGCCGCGGCAGAAACAAAGGAATAATACCGAGACATTATGAGCGGCGATTTTTTGCGCGAGGATGAAGAGGGGGCTTCTGCGGAAGGGGAGGATGGCGAAATACGCGACGCCTTGCTTTTGCGTTGGTCGGCCCTGAGCCTGTCCGGCACGAGGAAGGAGAGGAATGACGATTCCTATTTGCTGTTCAGCGCTTCCGGATTCGGTATGCAGAATTTGCTGCCGGAGGGGGAGGACCGCCTCCTGAACGACGATTTCTTCTTTGGCGTCAGCGACGGCATGGGCGGCGGCAACGCGGGCAATGTGGCGAGCAAGCTTCTTTTGGAGGAGCTCAGCCGGGTGATCCCCAATACGTTTCATACCGCTGCCTCCGGGTTCCGCCCCGATTACTGCGAATATCTGGACGAGACAGTGAAATACGTCCATCAGGGGCTGAACATATGCGCCGACGTCAACAAGGCCCTGTCCGGCATGTCGGCGACTCTTACGCTGGCGTGGTTCACGCCGGACAATATGTACATGGTCAATGTGGGCGACAGCCGCCTGTACCTGTGCCGGGAGGGGAAGACCGCCCAGATCTCCTGCGATCATACGTTTGCCTGGAAGCAGTGGAAACGGGGAGAGATCAACGAGTTTCAGTACAGGAGCCACCCCCGACGGAGCGCCCTGTATGAGGTAGTGGGAGGGGGGCATCCCTGGGTGACTCCCTTTGTCACCTCCGTTCCCATCCTTCGGGGAGACCGCATCATGCTTTGCTCGGACGGGCTGGTGGATGGGCTTTGGGAGCGGCATATCTCCGAGTATCTGGCTGATTCCTCCGTTTCTCCCTCGACATTGACGGGCCTGCTCGGAGCCCATGCGATGGAGTCTGACAGCGGGGATGACAAGACGTTGATTATAGTGGATGTACGATGATTTTAAGCCATGAAGAAAGAGCGGAATATTTTGTATGAGGGGAAGTTCCTCCGCCTCATAAAGGAAGGCAGATGGGAGTACGCGGACCGGGTGAACGCCGATGGGGCGGTCATGGTAGTGGCCGTCACGACCGACCGCAAACTGATTCTGGTAGAGGAGTACCGCTACCCCCTGCATGCCTTTACTCTGGGGCTGCCCGCCGGGATAGCCGGAGACATGGGCGAGGAGAGCAAGCGGGAGTGCGCCTGCCGGGAACTCAGGGAGGAGGCCGGGTATGAGGCGGAACGGATGGTGTATCTGTGCGACGGGCCGTCTTCTCCGGGGATGGCGACCGAGGTGATTTCCTTTTTCCGGGCCGAGGGGCTGACCCGGGTTTCGGCGGGAGGCGGCGTGGACAATGAGCGCATTATCGTGCATGAAATCCCTCTCGGGGAGGTGCATGACTGGCTGTTTGAACAAATGGCGCAGGGGAAGGCAGTAGATCCGAAGATTTTTAAGGGATTGTAT
>CAZNVW010000018.1:4072-21942 GCA_964576595.1 uncultured Verrucomicrobiales bacterium | reverse complement strand
ATTGTTTCAGTTCTTCTTCGCTACCGTCAAAGACGGCTCCTTTGAGGAAGCGGGCGAATTGTTTGAGCTGGTCGGTGCGCAGGATATGGAATCTCCCGTTCATGGAGACGATCAGTCCTTTGCTAAAGGGCATTTCCAGGTTGTATTGTGTGGCATGGGAAGAGGTGACGATCAGCTGGGGGTTCAGGGATTGCCATTTTTCGGCAAAGAGGAAGGCCATGCCGTCCCTGTTGTTTTCCCGTTGTTTTTTCCCGTCCGTTTCTCCGTAGTTTTTTTGTTCCCAGTATTCATGGGGCGCCCAGTCCGTGATCATGAAGCTGTGCCGGAAACGGTTGTGGTCAAAATTGGTGGTGCCCATGGCCCTTTTGATGATCAGGGGCTCCGGTGAGGTGTCCGCTATTTTGTCGGCGGTCCGGGCGCTGTCTCCCGTGATGAGGCCCCAGATGCAGTCTCCATAGGGGTCGTCGTCGAGTTCACGGGTTATTCTGTGCAGTTTGGCGATGAAGGGTCTGTTGATTTCTTCGGGGCGGGCGACGACGGCCAGGTAGCGGGGGGCGTGGTGTTTGAGGTCTTTTGCCGCGTCTTCAGGGCCGGCATTCCAGTATAGGATCGGGCCCTTGTAGTGTGATGCCAGTTTGTCCGCTATGGCGAGCCAGTCTTTTTGGGCGGCGGTTTTGCGTGAGATGAGTACGGCGTAGTCTGAGGAGTGCCCGGGGGGCTTTTCCGCCGGTTGCGCCGTGTTTTTGGCGGGGAGGGTATTCTGGCCGCTGGAGGCGGCCGGGCAGAGCAGCAGGATCGCGGAGAGGAGGGCGAGGGCATGTTTCATGGGACGGGCAGGGCAGGGAGAATGAAAAACGCCTTCCACCGTGGGTCGGGGAAGGCGTTTGAGAGGGAGGGGGTTATTTTTTCTCTTCAGGGGAGGCCGGCGTTTTTTCCGGGATGACTCGTACGATGATGGAGTTTTCCGGAGAGAAGATTTGTTTTGCCAGTTCGTTGAGTTCTTCAACGGTGATGGATTCCAGGTCTTCTTTTCTGTTGCGCAGGCGTTCGAGTTTTTCCGGTTTGTATTGGGATTCTGTCAGGCCGCTGTTCAGCCAGTAGTTGTTTTCCCGCAGGGATTTTTCGAGTGTAGCGAGGAGCGGGCGGCGGATACGGTTCATTTCATCTTCCGTAATGGTGCCTTTTGTCAGGTTTGCTCCGAGTTCCCGGATTGCTTCTCCGACTCGTTCCGAGTTTTCCGAAGTGCCCGGGCTCAGGGCCATGAAGTACCCGTAGTCGTCAAAGACGTCGCTGCTTTGGAGGCTTGCGTGGGGCGAGTAAGCGTCGCTCATTTTATCGCGGATTTCTTCACGGAGCCGGTTGTTGAGTATCTGGGAGAGCAGGTTAAGGCGCACAATCCGTTTTTTGTCTTTGGCGTCGAAGGACTTCCAGATAACCGAGGTCAGGGATTTGTCCAGACTAGTGGGGTAGGTGAGTACTTTTGTACCGCCAAAGTCGTTGAATTGTACTTTTTTATCGGCGTCTTTGAGGGCGTCGCGTTCGACAGGGCGTTGCGGCAGGGCTCCAAAGGTTTTTTCCAGGAGTTTTTCAAGAGCGGCCGGGTCGAAGTCTCCGACGATGTTGATTTCCAGGGCGTTTTTCTTGAGCGGGGAGTCGATCCATTCTTTTACGTCGGCTGTGGTGTAGCTCGAGAATTTTTCCTGGGAGGGGAAGGTGAATCTGTAGTCGTCTCCTGTCAGGATGTTGCCGATGTTTTTCTGGAATACGCCTTCGGATTCGCGCGACAGTCGTTCAAAGAGCAGGGGGATGAGCCGTGTGAAAGGGACGGCCGCTTCTTCTTTATAGCCTGCATGTTCGAGGTTGGCGCACAGGAGTTTGAGTTCCAGTTCGAGGTCTTTTTCGTTGGTCGAGCCGCTGAAGGTAAAGGCGTCTTCTTCGATGCCGAATTGTACGCCGACGGTGTGCCCCGCCATGAGGCGTTCCAGTTCGTCATTGGTGTGGGCGGTCAATCCGCCTCCGTTCATGATGAAGTTGCTGTAAACGTCGAGTCCATCTTTGCCCCGGGGCATGGTGGCTTTTCCGCCATCGATTCTTGCGAGTACGTTGATGGTGTTTTTCTGGAAGTCGGTGGGTTTGTAGTTGACCGTGACTCCATTGGAGAGTTTCAGCTGGGTTATGCCCAGGTCCTTGATTTCTTTTTTGTCAATGATCGCGCCGGGGGTTCCGATGTGGTCGTAGGCAAAGTTTTTTGTCGCGCGGGCTTCAGGGGCTTCTACTTTTTTCCCGGCGGATTCTTTGAATGCCGCGAGCAATTTTTCTTCGCCGCCGGGGATGTTGACGGTTCCCGTGGCCAGTATTTGGATTCTGTCCGGGTTCCATGCTTTTTTAAGGGCTTCCGAGCAGATGTCCGCATTGAGTTTGTCAAGGGCCGGCAGCAGGATGCGACGGTCTTCTTCCGGGTCGGTGAAGGTTTTTTTGTCACCAATGGCGCGGATGATGCCGTCGGCTATGTCATCGGAGGGGCGGGTCGCCCATGTTTCGACGGCCTGGTCGGCGGACTGGATGGCTTTTTTTCTGGCTTCTTCGAATTCGTCCGGGGTAAAGCCGTATTCTGTGGCCTTGCGCAGTTCCTGTTCGATTACGTCGAGGGCCGGCTGCCATTTTTCCGGAGCGCATGAGGCGTTTATGGCTAGTTGCCGGGCGGATTTCAGGATGTCGCCCTGAGAGGCGTAGGCTTTGACGAACGGGCAGGATTCTTTTTTCTGGAGGATTTGCAGGCGGCGGTTCAGCATGCTGATCGCCATGTCCAGAGGCAGGTATTTTGTTCTGTTTTCGATGGAGTCCGCTTCTTCTGCGTAAGGTGTTACGTTGGACAGGGAGAGGTTGGTCATCGGAGATTCCGGCTCGTCCACGATTTTAGCCAGGATGCTGGTGCGTTCGTTCAGTTTGCCCCGGTCCGGGGTGTTGACGTATCCGCTGGGTTTCAGGGAGGAGAAGTAGGTGTTTATCAGTTTTTTGCCTTCTTCCGGGGTGATGTCGCCGGAGATGACAAAGGAGATCTGGTCTGCCGCGTAATGTTTGTCATGGTAGGCGACGAATTTTTCCCGGGGGGTTTCCATGATTACTTTTTCGAGTCCGATGGGGAGTCGATGTACCAGTTTGCACCCGTCCAGCAGGAAGCCCAGTTCCTGTTTCATAACCCGGTAGTCGGCGGAGTCGCGTGTTTTGAGTTCGTTCAGGATGACTCCCCGTTCCCGGTCGAGCCGTTTTGAATCAAAGAGCGCTCCGTCGGCAAAGTCACGGAGGAGGGTCATGGCGGTTTTGACCGAGTCTTCCTTCAGGTCGGGCAGGTCGATCATGTAAACTGTTTCTTCAAAGGAGGTATAGGCGTTGACGTCCCGGCCGAACATGAGTCCCTTTCTTTGGAGGGTGGGGATGACTTCGTCTATTTTGAAGTTTTTCGATCCGGCGAACACCATGTGTTCGAGGAAATGGGAGAGGCCCTGTTCGTCGTCCGCTTCAGAGAGGGAGCCGACGTCCACATGCATTCTGAGGCTGATGCGGCCCTTGGGTTCCGAATTGGGGCGGATATAGTAGTGCAAGCCGTTGGAGAGTACGCCGCTCAGTACTTTCGGGTCCTGTTTCAGGTCGTTCATGGTGTTTTTCTGGACGGCCTCGGGGCGGGAGGCTGAGGAGGAGGGGGCGCTTTGGGCTGAAGCTGCCGAAAGGGTGCAACAGAGAGCCAGAAGGCCGGCATAACTGATAGTTTTGATCATGATGAGAGTTTACAAAGCATAAATGGTTCGGTTTGGCAAATCAATAGTCTGCCTCACTCTGTCAAGCGGAGGGATGTTACCGCTTTGTTTTATCTATTGAAGGGGAGCTGTCTGTTGGGTACAAAAAATCCCCTTCCGCAGGATCGGAAGGGGATAAATACTATCCCGTCAGGGATGGGATTGGTCAAGTCTTATCCGAGGAAGCTCGAAGAGGCTTTAAAAGCGACCGTTTTGGAGGCCGGGATGTGCATTTTCTGGCCGGTCTTGGGGTTGCGGCCTTCACGAGCGGAGCGGGTTTTTACCGAGAAGGTACCAAATCCGATCAACTGGACTTTCTGATCGTCCTTGACTCCGGTTTGAATGGCGGAGAGAACGGCGTTGATGGCTTTTTCCGCGCATTTTTTGGTGGCGTCTGCACCAAGCGAGGCTTGTACGGCTGAGATGAGTTCTGCTTTTGTCATAGGTGTCTCCTATGGGAGGTAAAATAATCAGTAAATGAACGGGACGGCAAGACATAATCGGTTTTTTCGTCTAAAAAAGGGCTAATTTTTCAGCGAAAAGAACTTTTTAGCGGCTTCTGTCGTATGGTTTGCGAGAGATTCAAGGGTTTCTTTTCTTGCTTCGGCTATTTTACGAGCGGTGTGTATCAGATGGGACGGTTCGTTCCTTTTGCCTCTGAGGGGTTCCGGGGAGAGGTAGGGGCTGTCTGTTTCTATCATGAATTGTCCCTCCGGGCACCATTGGGCTACTTCCAGGACGTTTTGTGCGTTTTTGAAGGTGGCTACTCCCGTGAAGGAGAGCAGGCCGTCATTGTCGAGGACTTGCCGCGCCTGTTCCTTGTTGCCGATAAAGCAGTGGAAGACTGTGCGGATGCTTCCGGCGTATTGCCGGACGAGTGTCATGGAGTCGTCGAAGGAGGCGATGCCTTTTTTGTCTCTTGTGTGGATGACGAGGTTGAGGCCGTGGCGTTTCGCCAGTTCAAAGTGCCGCTCCAGGGAGTCTTGCTGGCGTTTTTTGAAGTTGTTTTCCGTCCAGCCTTCGGGGGCGGGATGGTAATAGTCCAGGCCCGTTTCTCCCAGGGCGCAGAGTTCACCGGACTGGATGTGTTTTTCGAGGAGGGTAAAGGAGGCGTCATCCGCCCTGTCCGCATCGCACGGGTGGATGCCCAGGCAGAGGGATAGTGTTTGCGGGTGTCTCCGGCGCAGGTCGAGGTACAGGGGCCAGTCGCCCGGTTCCGTTCCCAGGGCGATCATGTGCGTTACTCCCGCTTCCCGGGCGCGGGAGACGAGGGCGTCGTGCTCGGAGAGGTCGTAAAGGTGGGAGACCAGGTGGCAATGGGAGTCGATCAGGTTCATGGTTATGGACGGGGCAGTGTAATGTCTGCCGGGTAAAAAGGCGACTGCGAAAAGGGAGGTGCCGGGTTTTGTCAAAGGTGCGGCGTGGCAGGGGGAAACTGGCTTGCCGGCAAGAAAAGCATTGTCCGCCCCTCTCTCGTACGGGTAGGATGCGCGCATGGATTTTTCGGGATTGGGAGGGCTGCGTTATATAGAGGCCCTGATGCAAAAGCTGGGGCTGGACGCCGGGGAGCGGGAGCGTTTTTGTCTCGCGTTGCAGCGGGGAGATGCCGGGCGCTCCGCCGTGGTGTTGACCCGGCGTGCGCCTGAGGGCTGGACGCCTCCTTTTGCGCCGGAGCCGGGGCCGCTTGTTT
The DNA here is from genome assembly GCA_964576595.1 of uncultured Verrucomicrobiales bacterium. Classification (GTDB taxonomy): domain Bacteria; phylum Verrucomicrobiota; class Verrucomicrobiia; order Verrucomicrobiales; family Akkermansiaceae; genus CAZNVW01. The sequence continues at coordinate 16,458 of CAZNVW010000018.1, read as the reverse complement.
CATGGCTGCCGGAGGGCGTGTTTCCCGTGGAGTCCGAGGATCGGGCGGGGAAGCTTGAGGGGTTTGCCGAAGGCTGGTTTTATCCTCTGGATCTTTCTTCCGTATGGGAGGTGGCGGCCCTGTCCGCCTGGGAGGCTCCGGTACGCCGGTTTCTGGATATGTGCTCCGCTCCGGGAGGGAAGACGTTTTTGTGCGCCCGCCGGTTGAAGGTTCCCGAGCATTTTGCAAATGAGGTGGAGGGCGGCCGGCTCGGGATACTGCTCCATAATTTGCGCCGTTGCGGGATGACGTCGGGCGTTTATACGCAGAGGATGCATCCCCGCGTCTGGGCGGAGATGGCCCCGGGGGCATTTGACGGAGTCTGGGCGGATGCCCCGTGCAGCGGGCAGTCGCTGCTGGCAAAGGGGGTGAAGAATCCCGGCTGTTTTCACCCTTCTCTGGTCAAGGGGAATGCGAAGCGTCAGCGGGGCGTGCTGGCAGGGTGCGCGGCCTGTGTAGCTCCGGGGGGATTTCTCGGGTACTCGACCTGTTCTTTTTCTCTGGAGGAGAATGAGATGCTGGTGGCCTGGTTTTTGAAGAATTTTCCGGAGTTTTCTTCAGTGGAGGTACCGCTTCTTTCTCCGTGGCGGAGTGTGATCAGTGCGGAGTATTGTTATCGTTTGATGCCCCAGCATGGTTTGGGCGCCGGCGGGTTTGTGACGTTGTTCAAGCGAGCCGGAGAGCGACCGGAGCAGTTGCCCGGGCTGCCTGCGGATATGACTTTGTTTCCCGTTCAGTAAAGGGGAGGAGGTCAGGGAACCTGATCAGTTTTTGAGCGCTTTTTTGAATTGCTGTTCAAATGCGAGCGACTGGGTGATATTGGCGTGGTCCGTTCCGGGGATTTCGATGCAGGAGGGCTGCTTCGGGAATTGGGCGGCCAGGTTGTCTGCGTGTGCCCGGGGGATGAGTTCGTCATTCTCCGCGACGATCAGGGTGGTTTTTGCCTGTACTTTGGGGGCGTACAGGGCCGACTGCCAGGTGTCTTTGAGGTATTTGTCGAGAGGCAGGAACCAGAAGTGTCTTTCCGCGACGGCCCGGATGCTGTCGTAGGGGGTGATCAGGATGACTTTGCCGACAGGCCGCCGGGCCGCCACTTGAACAGCTACTCCCGTGCCCAGGCTGCGTCCGACGAGGATGATTTTTTTAAGGGGGCGTTTGGTTTCCCTGGCGATCTGGTCCAGTATTTTGACGGCGTCTTCGACGCAGTCTTTTTCTGCAGGTTGTCCCGTGCTGAGGCCGTAGCCGCGATAGTTGACGAGGAGGAAGGAGAAGTTTTTCTGCTGTTTCATCCACCAGAATTCCTGGGTGACGTCTTCGTTGTTCGCCCCGTAGTAAACGATGAGGGGCGTGTTTTTGCGGTTGAAGAGCCAGCCGTGCAGTTGCTGGTCTCCGCAGGTGAAGGTTCGCTCATACTTGAGGAGAGATTTGTATTTTTCTCGGTAGGCGGTTTTTTCCTGTTTCGGGGGAGCCGGGTAGAGGAGTTGCGGCTGGAGTTCGGCGGGGTTTTTGAGGATTTTTTTCAGGCTTGTCTGCCAGTCTATCGAGGTGGGCGCCGCCCCGGTTTTAGAGACGATGGCTTCGCTCGCCAGGCATAGGATCAGGGAGAGGAGGCGGAGTAGGAGCGGGAACATGGGGTAGCTGGGGGTGTGATGTGAAAAAAACGCCGCACGGGCAAGGAAATTGTTTGATGAAGTGCTTTCATCTTGCGTTTTCGGGAAAAAAGCCTACTGTTCGGAGAATCACTTTTCTTACTTTTTTCTATGAAAATTTCCAGTACACGTTCACTTCGTCCGGGCTTCACTCTGGTGGAGCTTCTCGTCGTTATTATGATTGTTGCGACTTTGGCAACGATTGGGACGATCGCGACACGCTCCGCGTTCAAGGCGGCCGACGCGACCAAGGCGAAAAAGGTCTGCGGAGATCTTGTGCTGGCGGTGGAGAACTTCCGTATCGACCATAACGGCATGTTCCCCCTCGACTCGTTTTCCGAGGGGACGGGCGACGAAAAGATCCGCACTGATGTGGACAATAGTATGATGGCCATTTTGGTGAACAAGGAGAAGGGGACGGTTGACAAGGTCAATCAGGCGGGCAAGAGCTATTTCTCCTGTCAGGAGGTGGACGGCAAGGTCGGCGGCATGTATGTGCGGGGAGACCAAGTCGGCGTGTACGATCCCTGGAGGTTGCCCTATCTGGTAGTGCTTGATACGAATCTGGATGACAAGGTGGAAGACCCGACAACGCAACGTGAAGTGTCCAAGAAGGTGATCGTGTTTTCCGCCGGGCCCGACGGTAAGTTCGGCGACGAGGTTACCAACTCAGACAACGTTTATTCCTATAAATAACTGTTGCTGACAGAAAATTTTGGGCCCCCGCTTTCGTATGGCCGGAAGCGGGGGTCTTTTGTCTGGACTTATGAGTTCATTTGTTTATTGAAGTCCTTGTTGCCATGAATTTATTTGTCACAGACGATTTACGTATAACCGACATCGATCCTTTGATCTCTCCAGCCATTCTTATTTACGAATATCCGGTTTCCGACAAGGCCGCGGAAACAGTTGCCACGGCTCGCCAGGCCGCCCAGAATATTTTTGCCGGGAATGATGACCGCCTGCTTGTGCTGGTCGGCCCCTGCTCCATTCACGATACGAAGGCCGCTATTGAATATGGGCAGCTGCTCAAGGCCGAGGCGAAGCGTCTGGAAAAGGATTTGTGCGTGATTATGCGCGTCTATTACGAGAAGCCCCGGACGACGGTCGGCTGGAAAGGTCTGATCAATGACCCCAATCTCGATAATACGTATGAAATCAACAAGGGGCTGAAGGTGGCCCGCGAGCTTTTGCTGACTCTTAACGAGGCGGGTATTCCCGCAGGTACGGAGTTTCTGGATACGATTACGCCGCAGTATATCGCGGATCTGATTTCGTGGGGAGCCATAGGCGCCCGTACGACCGAGAGCCAGATTCACCGCGAGCTTGCCTCCGGGCTGTCCATGCCTGTTGGGTTCAAGAATGGAACGACCGGTTCTACCCAGATTGCGATTGACGCTATTGTTTCCGCTTCCAAGCCTCACCATTTTCTGTCTGTAACCAAGCAGGGGGTGACGGCGATTGTTTCTACTGCCGGGAACGAGTCCTGCCATCTCATTTTGCGCGGTTCCAGCCATGGGCCGAACTACGATGAAGATTCCGTCAGGAGCGCGAGTGAAAAGCTGACCAAGGCGGGTATGACCGAGCTGGTGATGGTGGACTGCTCTCACGGGAACAGTAAAAAGGATTACCGCAATCAGCCTTTGGTGGCCGGGGAAATTGCGAAGCAGATTGCCTCCGGCAGCGACCGCATCGGCGGCGTGATGATCGAGAGTAATCTGGTCGAAGGGAATCAGAACTTTTGCTGCAAGGAAGATCTTGTTTACGGCAAGAGTATTACCGACCAGTGTATTAACTGGGAGGACACGGTCAAGGTGCTCGATGTGCTCGCCGAATCTGTGCGCGAGCGCCGCCGTTTGAAGGCGGGGCAGTAAAATGCCCTGCTGCTGTTTCCACGTTTCCGCTGTTTAAAGAGTCATGAAGCCGTCCCTCGACAAGAATCAGGCAGGTACTGCGATGCGGGTGATGCTGGCTCTGGCCAGTTTCATTGTTATCGTTTCCGGTCTCAAGGCCGCCCAGTCTCTCGTTATCCCGATTCTTCTTGCGGTTTTTGTGGCGATTGTCAGTTTCCCCCTGACCAAGGCTTTGATGAGAATCCGCTTTCCTCGTGCGCTCGCGGTGCTCGTGACGGTTTTTGTCGATTGCGGCTTTTTGGTGGGGCTGGCTTTTCTGGTGAACTATCTGGCGGGGGATTTGAAGAAGACGATACTTCTCAAGTATCATCCCCTGTTCATGGAAAAGTACGGGGAGCTGGCCGGGTGGCTCCGCAATCATAATTTGGAGGGGGCGCTGGACGGCGTCGGGGAGAGTATCAGCGCGGAGCGGGTAATGAGCGTCTCCGGGCAATTGTTCGGGGCGGCGGCAACTTTGCTCTCCGTGACGGTGCTGGTTCTTATCCTGATGACTTTTTTCTTGAGCGAGTCCAATGTTTACCGCCGCAATTTGCGGCGAATTTCTTCCCAGAACGGGCCGAATTTCCGGAAGATTATCAAGGCGTCTTCCGACATTCAGCGGTATCTTTTGATCAAGACGCTGATCAGTTTCACGACGGGCTTGCTGGCCGGGCTGCTTTGTTACGCCTGCGGTCTGGATTTCCCTCTTCTGTGGGGTATTGTCGCCTTTGCGCTGAATTTCATTCCGACGATCGGCTCTATTGTGGCGGCCATTCCTCCGGTAATGCTGGCCCTGATTACGAGTTCTCCGGGCGTGGCGATTATTGTCGCGCTGGGGTATCTCCTGATTAATATGTGCCTGGGGAATTTTCTGGAGCCTTTGTTCATGGGCAAGCAGTTTGGCATCGCGACGGCGGTGGTGCTCCTCTCCGTCCTGTTTTGGGGCTGGATCTGGGGGCCGATCGGCATGTTGCTGGCCGTTCCTTTGACCATGATTATGAAGATGGCGCTGGAGAATTCGGAAATGAAGTGGCTGGCAACGCTTATTTCAGATGCTCCGAAGGCTCCCCGCCGACTCAAATTGCCTGAACCGTTCTCTCCCGACTCCCGTTCTTCCGATTCCAAACTCCCCTGACCTGACAGATACACATGCATTCTTTCGCTTATCACAACGGTTCCCTGCATTGCGAGCAGGTTGATTTGGCCTCTATCGCCGACACCGTCGGCACTCCGGTGTACGTGTACAGCCGGGAGACGATGGTGAATCACTTCACCAAATTGCAGAAGGCGTTTGCCGGGCTGGACTTCATGGTCTGCTATGCCGTCAAGGCCTGCTCCAATATTGCCATTCTGAATCTTTTCGCCCGCGAGGGCGCGGGGTTTGACATTGTGTCGGGGGGCGAGCTTTTCCGGGTGATCAAGGCGGGTGGGAATCCCGCTCTCTGCACGTTTGCCGGGGTGGGCAAGACGCGCGAGGAGATCCGCTTTGCGCTGGAGCAGGGTATTTATATTTTCAATGTCGAGTCCGAGGCCGAGCTGCTGACGATCAATGAGGTAGCCGGGGAGCTGGGCGTAAAGGCCCCGGTCGCCCTGCGGGTGAATCCCAATGTGGACGCCAAGACCCACAAGTATATTACGACGGGCAAAAAGGAGAACAAGTTCGGGATTGATTTCGAGTTCATCGAGGCGGCTTATGAACGGGCGTCCCGTCTGGAGCATATTCATCTCAAGGGGTTGCAGATGCATATCGGCTCTCAGCTTACGTCTGTCGGGCCTTTTGTGGAAGCGGTGGAGAAGGTGGCTCCCCTGGCGGCCTCTCTGAAGGAGGCTTACGGGATCAGCTCGTTTTCCATCGGCGGCGGTATAGGTATCGTTTATGCCGCCTGTCTGGCGTCCGGTAAGAGGGAATGGTGGACGGACGAGGTGCTGACGATAGAAGAGTACGCCGCTCGCCTGATTCCTCTTCTGGAGCCGCTGGGGCTGAAGATCATTCTGGAGCCCGGCCGCGTGCTGGTCGGCAATGCAGGAGCTTTGATTACCCGCTGTCTTTATGAGAAAAAGGGGCAGACCAAGACGTTCAAGATTGTGGATGCGGGTTTTAACGACCTGATCCGCCCCGCTCTTTATGAGGGGTACCACCAGATACTGCCCTTGCGGGAAGGGGCGGGAGAGGAACGCGAGGTCGCCGATATTGTCGGCCCTGTCTGCGAGACCGGGGATTTCTTCGCCCAGGACCGGGAGATAGCACCCTTGCATCAGGGGCAATGTGCCGCCCTGATGTCGGCGGGAGCCTATGGCTTCTCCATGTCTTCCAATTACAATTCGAGGCCTTTTGCCGCGGAAGTGCTGGTAGATGGCGCCCGGTTCCATACGATTCGCCGCAGGCAGACTCTGGAGGATCTGATTGAGGGCGAGATCATGGTCGGGGAGTAAGCGCTCTGCCGCCCGTTTTTTGCGCCGTTGCCGTTTCCCTGCGGCCGCGGCGCTGTTTTTTCCTGTCTGTGAGAGGGTACGAAAAGGATTGACCTGTTCCGGTGCTTTGTGGTTCCCTTAATCAGTCTTGAAAAAAGGTGTTGCTATGAAATTTCTGGATTGTTGTCTTTCTGCCTTGTGTGTGTTGAGTGTTGTTTCCTGTGGCGACCGGAAGTCTTCCCCGAGTACAGGGGAAGGGGCTCCCGGAGGTCAGTCGCCGGAGCCTTTGCTGACCATGACGCTCGACGGTCACCCGGAAAGTATTATCAAGGTGGGCGAGCGTGTGTTCATTTCCTGTGTGGGGCCTGAGTTGCGGCCCACGGAAAAGGATGGGGACGGGTATCTGGTGGAGACGAATGACGCCGGGAAGGTGATTGCCGAGAATGCTTTTCCCAAGGTTCCCCTGGATGCTCCCAAGGGGATGGCGTTTTTGAATGGAGTGCTTTATGTGGCGGATATAGATCGTATTGTAGGGATAGATCCGAAGTCCGGTGAGCAGGTCTCCGTAATCGACCTGTCTCCGGAGCGTATGCGTTTTCTGAATGATCTTGCGGTTTCTCCGGGGGGGCAGCTTTATGCCAGCTCTACTGATACGAACAGGATTTACAAGGTTGATCCTGTAAAGAAATCCTGGGAATCGCTGAGTTTGTCGGAGGATATTGCCGGCCCCAACGGTCTGGCCCTGAATGGCGACGGTTCCGTCCTGTACGTTGCGGGTTACGCATCTGACTCCGACGGCAATGCTGCCGGGCGTCTGTGGTCGGTCAGGCTGCCGGCGGGCACGGTAGAGGCCGTGTGCGACAGTGTCGGCGAGTTTGACGGTATTGCCCTGGTCGGAGATACGTTGTATTTCAGTGACTGGAAGCGTGGCATTGCCCCTGAAAATATCGGCGGAGCCATTCGCAAGATTGAGCTGGGCAAGGGTAAGGGCAACGGAGAGGTTTCCGATGTAACGAAGATTCCTTTGGGAGGAACGGCCGATTTCTTTATTGATGAATCGACCCGGACGATCTGGATTCCCGCGATGAAAGACAAGACGGTCATTCACGCGCACTTGTGAGGTACGCTTTTGCCGGGAAACGGCCTTTTTATGACAGATTTATTTTCGATATGCCGGTCAGGCGTATTGACTTTGCCGGTTTTGTCCTGATGATGCCCTCCCGCCTTTTCCTGAGGGAAGGAAAAGAGTTATTTGAGAGGAAGGAGTTTCGGGTATGGAATTCGGTTATAAGAAAATTTGGCAGACGAGCTATCCCGTTCTGTTGAGTATATTGATGGAGCACTTGATCGGCATGACCGACACCGCCTTTCTCGGGCGCGTCGGCGAGGTCGAGCTGGGGGCCTCCGCCATTGCCACGGTGTATTATCTGGCTCTGTTCATGCTGGGCTTCGGCTTCAGCATAGGGGGGCAGATCATCATGGCGCGGCGGAATGGGGAGAAGCAGTACGACAAGATCGGGGCGATTTTTTACCAGGGCGTTTTCTTCCTCCTTGGTCTCGCCGGAGTCATCTTTCTGGTGACCCGCTTTTTGTCACCCGTCATTTTAAAGCCGGTGATCGATTCCGCGCCGATTTATGAGGCGACGTTGAAGTATCTGGACTGGCGGGCCTACGGCTTTTTCTTTTCCTTCATGATTGTGATGTCCCGGGGCTTTTTTGTCGGGACGACGAATACTCATATTTTGACGATGGTGTCCGCTGTCATGGTGTTGAGTAATGTGGTGCTCAATTATTTGCTGATTTTCGGCAAGTTCGGGTTTCCGGCAATGGGTATTGAGGGGGCCGCCCTGGCCTCGTCTCTCTCGGAATTGATTGCGGTTGTTTTTGTCGTCGTCTATGCGCTCAGGAAGGTTGATTTGGTCCGGTATGGGTTTAATCATTTTTCGGGGTTCGAGCCCGGGCTTTTGCTGGGTATTCTCAAGACGTCTGTCTGGACGATGGTACAGCATTTTGTCGCCGTCTCTACCTGGCTCTTTTTCTTTTTGGCGGTCGAGAGTCTTGGGGAGAGGCCGCTGGCGATCACCAACATTCTGCGCAATTTGTCCTCTCTGCCGTTTATGGTGACGGCGGCATTTGCCGCGACGGGGACGTCTCTGGTCAGTAATCTGATCGGCTCCGGAAAGTCGGATCAGGTGCTTGGGCTGTGCGGGAGAATTATCAGGATCAGTTATTTGTTTGTACTGCCTCTGCTGGCGGTGATGATGTTTTTCCCGTTCCTCGTCCTGAGAATTTATACGGACGATATTTCTTTGATCCAGGCGGCGATTCCGGCCTATCTGGTCATGTGCTCGGTTTATTTTATCAATGTGCCCGGCAATGTGCTGTTTCATGCCGTGTCGGGGACGGGCAACACGAGAGGGGCCTTGCTGATAGAGTTTCTCGCGCTGGCCGTGTACGGGGTTTACGTTTATTATATCGTGCTGCATCTCCGGTCGGGCATCGCCGTATGCTGGACGACGGAGCATGTGTATGCGCTGTGCGTACTCGTTCTGTCCTGGCTGTCTATGACGAGGGTAAACTGGCGCCGGACGCACGTTTGAAGCCGGGCTGCCGCTTGCGGGGGGGGGGAGGGCTTTATTGGGCTGTGGGTCTGGTCTCTGTCGCCGACAGCAGGCCCTTGACCTCTCCTACCAGATAGAGGGAGCCTGTCACCAGGGCGGGCAGGCCCTGTCTGGCGGCCTCCTGGCGGGCGTCTGCCAGCGCCTGCTCCAGTTTGCGGTGGACGTGGATGGCCCCAACATAAGACGCGGGGAGCAGGGCGGGCATATCCTCCGTGGGGAGCGCTCTGGGAGAGCTCATCGGCGCGAAGTGGATGGAGTCCGCCAGGGCGGAGACACCGGAGAGGACTTCCCGGATATCCTTGTCGGAGACGGCGGAGAAGACGAGGCTGGTTTTCCGGTCTCCGTACAGGTTTTTCCAAGTGGAAATGAGAGTGGGGACGGCATGGGTATTGTGCGCGCCGTCGAGGATGAAATCCTGCCGGATTCGTTCAAATCGCCCGGGCCACTCGACATGGCTGAGGCCGTAAGCGACGCAGTCCGTCCTGAGCTCTACTCCCAGAGCGTTGAGCGCGGCGGCGGCGAGGGCCGCGTTTTCCTGCTGGTGCGCGCCCTCCAGCGGGATATGGTACCCCAGCAGGGGGGCTGTCACCTCTGTCAGGGGCGATCTGCGCTCCCCGGCGATCTGCTCGATGATGTCCATGGCCTCCGGTTTTTGCGCTGCCGTTACGGCGGGCTTGTTTTCTGCAATGATGCCGGCTTTTTCTGCGGCGATTTTTTCCAGCGTATCGCCCAGCCACTGCATGTGGTCATAACCGATGGGGGTCAGTACGGCGACATCTTTGGGGACGGCGTTGGTCGCGTCCAGGCGGCCTCCCAGCCCGGTTTCCAGAATGATGAGTTCGACTTGCGATTCCTTGAAATGCTTCAGGGCCAGGGCCAGAGTCAGCTCAAAGAACGTGGGGTGCTGATCCCAGGTGGAGACAAGCTCTTTCAGGGCATCGAGATGGCGTTCCAGAGAAGCGGCCGGGATCATCTCCCCGTTGACTCTCATGCGCTCTCTGAAATCGACGAGATGGGGGGAGGTGAAGAGGCCCGTCCTGATGCCCGAGGCGCGGGCGACCGACTCCATCATGGCGCAGGTGGAGCCTTTTCCATTTGTGCCTGCGACATGAATGACTTTGACGCCGGGGGCGGGGTAGGCCTTGAATTGTCTCAACAGTTTTTTGGTGTTGTCGAGCCCGAGTTTGAAGCCGAATTGCTGAGTTGCGTACAACCAGTCCAGCAGGGGGGAGGGAGTCATGGGCGGAGCGGGAGGGCGAGATATTCCGTAAATGGATGTCGGGGCGGGGAAAGGGGCTACTTGAGCTCGTATCCGTAATTTTTTAACCGTCTGCGGGCTTTTTTGATGACCTCTTCGGGGAACAGGTGCCCCCATTTTTCCGACAGGACTACCGCCTCGAGGGTGAGGCGGAGATAGCCCCGTTTATAGAGCGGCTCGAAGCCGTATTGGATGTGGCCCCCCAGTATCTGGGCGATGACGGCGTCATAGGCCCCTTCTTCTCCGGCATGCTGGCGGTACAGGGAGGGGACAAATCCCGTCTCATCCTCGATATACTGGAGGAATGGGAAAAAGAATTGCTGGAACGCGTCTTTTTGACTCTGGGAAGGCTCCTGAAACATGGGAGAGAGGATGTCCTTTTTGACGGGAGGAGTCAAGAAGGGGCACGAGCGCTTTTTGCCCGGGAGATTTATGTTTATATTTTTATAGGGTTGTTTTTACATGCAGATACGATGAAGAGATCTATATGGGCGCTTGTTGCCGTCTGCTCCCTCCCTGTCTGGGATGTTGTATGCGGGGGATGCTCGTCAGGAGCTGGAGAAAATAGTCAGGGAACGGGAGGCCAAGTTGGAGGAACAAGGGCAATTGATCAAAAAAGAGGTTGAGCCCGGCACGACGTCCAAGGGGCGGGCTATCGATTTGGAGGCCGCCCGCATCGCCTTGCTGGAATACAGAAAGAAACGGGCCGAAACGCCGGCGGATCAAATAAAGCTGCAATCTGAAATTGTCAAAATTGCGAAGGCTGTAACCGCTCTGGTGAAAAAAGAATAGGAAAACGGCGTCGCGGAATATCTGGATGTCGCCAGAGCGAAAGAGAAAGAATTGGCGGCCGGGGAGGAATGGCTCCGTATGACGATTGATGCGGGAGACCGCTCCCCGTCATGATAATCAGGTAGTCTCTGAGGGAAGGCTTTAACTGCCGCGCCGCTATCTCCCTGTAAACAGGGGAATGGGCAGGACAAGGAGAACCCCGACCCTCCAGAGAGAGCCGGGGTTCACAGGGTAGGATAGGGCGCATTAACTCTCCCTATTCCTGAAAGCGGCAGGGCTTACCAGTTTTGTTTTTTTACTTCGAAAAAAGCCTGGGGGTGCAGGCAGGCCGGGCAGCAGTTGGGGGCCTCGTCTCCTTCGTGGACAAAGCCGCAGTTGCGGCACTGCCAGAGGATGGTGGCTCCTTCCTCTTTTTTGAAGACGGTTCCGGTCTGGACGTTGTTCAGAAGCTCGCGGTAGCGTTTTTCATGCTGGAGTTCGACGGTCGCGATTTTTTCAAAGGCGTCGGCGATTTTCGGGAAGCCTTCTTCGCGGGCGACCTGGGCGAATTGGGGGTAGAGTTCCGCCCATTCTTCATATTCTCCGGCTGCGGCTGCGGCGAGGTTGTCTGCCGTGTTGCCGATTACTCCGGCGGGGAAGGAGGCGGTGATTTCTACGCAGCCGCCTTCCAGAAATTTGAAAAAGCGTTTGGCGTGTTCTTTTTCCTGATTGGCGGTTTCTTCAAAGATGGCGGCGATTTGCTCAAAGCCTTCTTTTTTGGCTGCGCTGGCGAAGAAGGTATAGCGATTGCGGGCCTGGGATTCTCCGGAGAAAGCCTTCAGCAGGTTTTGCTCGGTTTTGGTTCCTTTGACGGAAGTGCTCATAACGGTTCGTGAGGTGATGTTTACTGGAAGAAGAGACCATGCGCCTCTCTGTCCGTAAACTTGTCCAAGCTTTTCAAAATGCAATTAATTTGTCCAGTTCTCATTTTTTGCTTTCCTGGAAAAACCTTCCGGTTCTTGTCGGGAGGTTTTTTGTACCTCGAAAGGGAGGAGAGAGTTAACGCAAGCACTCTCCTTTTTGACGGCAGTGAGGGGGGGAAGGATAATGCCGGGCGTCGGGCCGTTCTGTGGCCCATTGTACGCCAATTTTCTTTTTCCCATGGATTCATTTTCTTTTTCCGCAGTTTCCTCTCGTATTGCATCTTCTGTTGTGTCGTCCGATGAAGTAGAGGTTTTTTCTCAAGATACGGTAACCGGTAATGAGGCGACCACTGAGCCGGGGTCCAGTTCCTCCAGCAGCTCCTCCGTCAGCGGCGGGCAAGGACCCGATTACGGGTTTGAGGAGCGAAACTCTTCGAGTTCCGCTCCCGGTTCGTCGTCATCCTCGAGCTCTTCTTCGGGGGAAGGATATTCGAGCTCCGAGGGCGAATACTCCAGTTCGGACGGGGGAGTATCCAGTTCCAGCTCATCCTCATCATCTTCGAGTAGCTCGTCGTCTTCATCCAGTTCTTCTTCCGAGGAGGGGTACTCGAGCTCCGAGGGCGAATATTCCAGTTCCGAGGGAGAAGTATCCAGTTCGTCCAGTTCGTCCAGTTCGTCCAGTTATCCCGAACCTGATTTTTCCTCTTCGAGTAGTTCCTCGTCTTCGTCCAGTTACCCTGATCCCTACGATTCCTCTTCAAGTTCTTCTTCAAGTTCTTCTTCAAGTTCTTCTTCAAGTTCTTCTTCAAGTTCTTCTTCAA
>CAZNVW010000018.1:0-3972 GCA_964576595.1 uncultured Verrucomicrobiales bacterium | reverse complement strand
GTTACCCGGTGCCGGACAGTTCTTCATCCAGTTCTTCCAGCACTCCTCTGGACAGGGAGAAGGAGTGTATTTGCCCGTGCGGATGCGATACGCAAAATGAGGATGGCGGGTCTGACTCCTCCGAGTGCGAGTGTTCCAATCCCGATCAGACGCTTTCTCTGGATATGGGGTCTCTCCCCGGTACTTCGGGGACTTGCCGGGGCAAGGTTCAGGTAGTTGACGGGGACGGCGGCGACGAGCCAAGGGGGCGTGCTGTTTTTAGTCGTTTCCCCAAATTTCATTCTTTCCGATATGATCATCCGATGGAATGGAGAGCTGCCTTTTCCAAAATGTCCGGTCAAATTGTGATTACCAGGCCTTCCGGCAAGCCGCTTTACTTCCAGGCGGTCGCGGGCTCTTCAAAAACGCGGCGTGCGGGGGGCACAGGGACGATGAGTTCTCTGGTGGAGTTGCTCGGGGCCGATTTGAGCCCTTGCACGACGGGCGCTCCCGCCTGGCTGCGTCTGGTGATGGAGGATGAAACGTCCCTTCTTTTTTCTGTCGAAACGGGGCGGGTAGAGTCCATGACGACCAAAGCGGGGGCTGTTGTCAGCAGGCAGGAGTTTGAGGCCGACATTCGCATTGAGCGGGATCTTTTTACCGGCGAGATTCTTTCTTTCTGGAGCCGTTATGATGGACTGCTGCTACCGGAGCATCGTATGGACGGTATGAGGCTCTGCTGGTATGCCGCCGCGGATCTGCCCGACGAGGGGCTCTCCGGACTTGAGCGGAGTGCTTTGCCTGAGCCGGTCAAGGTCTGGGAGTTGAGGACGACCCTCCAGGGGGAGGAGAAGGTGACGGTGATACGTTCCCGCCGGGCCGGGCAGCCGGAGATGGTTGTCGAGCGGCGTACGCGGGGCAATGATATTACAATTATTCGTGGCGAGGGGGAGGAGCAGGTGGTCAAGACGATTGTACGCCGCCCGCTGCAACATAATCGATGGGAGTATATTACTACGCTGAAGCGTCCCTCAGATGCCGCTCCCGCCTCCTGTGTACGAGAGCTTCTTGAGCTCACGGAGGGAGGCTGGTTGACGCTGGAGAAGACGGAGGGGTATGGCTCGGTTGCGCCGCGCACGACGACTTACAGCTATGTGGACAGTCGCCCGGTGCTGACGGTTTACCCCGAGGGCGGGTATTTGCGTCAGGGGTACGACTCGGAGGGGCGGGAGATTTTTTCCGCCGCGCCTTCGGCTCATGGCGGGGAGAAGCGCACTCGTACGCAGTACGCCGATTTGGCGTTCAATGATTTTCGCCCGGCCGTCGTGACGGAGAGTATGACGACAGAGTCTGGGGAGGAAGTGATTCAGCGTATAACCCGCTACCGGTATGAGGAGACCGCTGGCTCCCGCATGACTACGGTTGCGGTGAAGTGTCCGGGCGATGCCTCCCGGCGGGTTTCAGTATCCGAATTTTACAGTGATTCTCCCGGTACGGGGCAGTGCTCCCGGGCCAGGGGGCGGCTCAAATATTCTCGTGGTGAGGATGGGGTCGAGACATGGTATAGTTATGAGAGTGCGTCCGAGTACGGTTCGGTTTGCCGGGAGGTGGCCGAGACTCGTGTGGCGGGAGCCGTCGTACCCGCGCGCAGCAGGCGCACGGTCCATTACATGTCTCCGAACGGCAATGTCGCCTGTACGGAGAAGTACGCTCATACGGGCAGCGATTCATGGGCGCTTCTGTCCCGGGAGTTGTATGAGTATGATGAGAAGGGGCGCGTGGTCTCGACTGTGCGGGCCAATGGCCGTAACTCTACGTCAGAGTGGAGTTGCTGCGGGCCGCTGAGGCAGGTGGATGGAGATGGGATTGTGCTGCTTTATTCCTATAATTCAGCCCGGCAGCTGGTGGAGACGATACGCTCCGCCACGCAGACGGGGGTGGAGATCATTACTTCTCTCACGCTTGACGCCGCCGGGCGTACGCTGTCTTTGCGCAGGGATGAGGGACCCATGACAACGGTTGCTCATACGGTTTATGATGCTGTCGGGCGTGTGGTGTCCGAGACGGATGTGATGGGGCGTGTGACGACGCACAGTTATGATGTAAAGGGGCTTCGCCAGACGACGCTTCTCCCGACGGGAGCGACCCTGGTGACGCAGAGGCACGCGGACGGCTCTCTGTTGTGGGAGGGCGGGACAGGGCGACAGGAAAGGTCATGGACTTACGAGCCGACTACGCGGGGAATGCTGACGACCGAGTCGGTTAAAACGGGAGAGGTCTGGACGCCCGTTTCCCAAACACTCGTGAACGGGCTGGGGCAAACGATCGAGTCCTCCCGGGCCAATACCCTCGGCGGATGGGTCACGACGGTCCTGTCCTACAACGGCAGGGGGCAGCTGGTCGAGGAGCGTACGGGGGAGCAAGCGCCCATTCTGTACGAGTATGATGCTCTCGGCGAGCTCTCCCGCAAAACCGTCAAGATGCGGGAGCTGCCGACTCCTCTTGATTCTCCCGTCAAGGCAGTGACCCGCTTTCATGAGTGCCGCGAGGATGGCGTCTACGACGTCACGGTTACAACCACATACAATGACAGGGGAGTCCCCCTGGTTCAGACTGAGGCCGTCGATATAACCGGGTTGAGCTCCAGTCGGGAGAGCTGCCGCGAGTTGACTGATATTTACGGAAATACGGCCAGGGACTGGACGACTTACGGCCCGGACAGTCAAAGGATGGTATACGCCAGCAGTCCTGTTTCAAATACGGAAGCTTACTCCTTTATGGAAGACGGCAGGACATTGGCCCAGTTGGATTTCCACGGGATATATACCTCCCGGACGCGTCTTTTCACGGCCTCGGGCTTTACTGTCGAGGAGGTGGATGGCCGCGGCAATACGTCGACGACCCAGTACAATGTCGCGGGTCAGCCGGTCAAAGTCACCGATGCCGCCGGCGGCGTCACGACGATCCGGTACGATTTGGCGACGGGCAAGCCCGATCTCATCACCAATGCGGAGGGCGGCACGACCTGCTATGCCTACGATCACCGGGGGCGCAAGACGGCGGAGTACGGGACTGCCGTACAGCCTGTGCTGTACGCCTATGACGAGGCGGACAGGCTGGTGGCGCTGACGACTTTCCGCGCTACCCGGCAAATTATCTCCGACAATCCCGCGTTTCGTACGGATGGCGATACGACCTCGTGGAGGTATGACCCGGCTACCGGGTTGCTCAAGCGAAAGGAGTATGCCGACGGTTCTTCGCTGGTTTATGAGTATGATGCGAGTAATCAGCTCGTCTCGCAAGTCAACGCCCGGGGGATTGTCACGACGCACGAGTACCATCCGCTCACGGGGGCTTTGCTCTCCACCACGCACAGTGACGGCACTCCCGGAGTAAGGTATGTTTATGACCATCTGGGCAATTTGAGGGAGATGGAGGATGCCTCCGGCACGACTGCCTTTGCTTACGACGCCTATGGCAAGCTCTGTGGAGAATCCTTTGGCACGGGCTTGTATCAATACACCCTGGCCCAGTCCACAGATGGCAGGGGACGGCTGGCCGGCTACAGTTTGAGCCGGGGGGAAGAAGGGGAACTGCCGCTTTCCGTCAAGCTGGTTTATAATGGGGAAGGCAGGGTGGCCTCTCTGGACTTTTTACAGGAAAACCAAAGAAAAACCATTGACTTTTCCTATTTGTCGGGCTCCAATAGCATAAAGTCGGTAAAGCTCCCGAATGGCGTACTCAAATCCATCGAGTTTGAGCCTCTCCGGGATCTCCCCGTTCGCATTACCCACACACTCGGCGACATGCTCCTGATCGACAAAACGCAGACTTCCGATGCCCTGGGCCGTCCCGTGGCCAGGACGGGGCGACGCGTGATGTCTCCGGGGTCAACACTGGCGGGGCCGCAGGATGATCTCTCCGAGTCGTTCGGGTATACATTGCGCGGAGAGCTTGAGTCCGCCTCCGTCAAGGGCAGGGGATACTCCTTTT
>CAZNVW010000017.1:0-22545 GCA_964576595.1 uncultured Verrucomicrobiales bacterium | reverse complement strand
CATACATGAACTCCAGCAGCTGCCTGTTTTCCAGAGACCACTTCGGGTCTTTCAGCATCTCTTCCAGCTCTTTCAGGCGGGGAGCCGCTCTATCCTCCTCCGTATCATTCGCGGCCAGCCGAATCATGGGGCCGATTCCCCTGATAACATTCCTGACAACAATATCGCCAAAACGGGCTTCTCTCGTCCCCGGAGCCGTTGCGATCAGTCTGTCCAGTTTTTCCAAAACAAGTTTCTCTTCCTTCCTCTGACTCTCGGAAGTCAATTCATCCTTTCCGTTCAACTTGCTCAGTCTGGTGTAAAACTGCCAAAAAACGGAAACAAACTTGAGTTTCAAATCAGAACTTTTGCCAGCATCCTCACCTGATACCACTTGCGTCAAGTCATCCACCATCTTCGACTCAAACACATCCGCCAGCTTATTCATATAGTCCTCTCCATCAAACAAATCCTCCTTATCCTTCTCTTTCGAAGCCTGATCCGCCTCCTTTTTCCAGGATTCATAAACGGGAGAAAAGGACGCGTACTCCCTGGGAAACAAGCTCCACAACCGGTCTATCTGCGCCTTTTTCTCTGTCGGCGCGGCCTTTTCCAAAGAAGAAACCTGGGCGAGAACCGCCCCTTTCCTCTCCCCGGCCATCTTCATTTCTTCAACAACCCAGTCAAAGCCCTGCTTCAGTGAAGAATCAAACCCATAAAAGGGCAGTCCCCGGGCGTCTGCGAAAAGAACGACGGGCGCCCGGTTGTCTTTCAACGCAGCGGGAGACGTCGCCTGCTCCACGAGAATGAATTGCTCCCGGGCCTTGTCTCGGAAAGGCTTGTACTCGAGCAACTTCTCCGGTCTTCCCACCTGTTCGGGATGCCAGTCCGCGCCCTTGTAAACAATCATCAAATCCTTGTTCTGCTCAACCGCCCTCTTCCGGGCGGCGTCCATATCCGTCTCCCAGCCTTCCAGACAAAATCCGGTCGTCATGCACAACGCCAGTAAAAGAGTAAACGATAATTTCATACGGTTTCAAATGTTGGGGAAAGGGAAACTGCCCGGAAATTCCGATTGCTTCCTACTGTCCGCTTTTCTATTGGACTTTTCAACGCCTTTCTTTATTCATCCTTTTTCAAATAAAACCGTCCCTTGAAAAATTGTATTGCCACAGCCCCTCTTTCCTGTCATTTGTGTGACGTCTTCTCCCTCAAAGGGAAAAGATCAAGGCCCTTGGAAATACCGTGAGTACGGGATTTCATTCGCTGGGGAATCCGGTTTGAATCCGGAGCGGTGCCGCCACTGTAAGCCGTCGGGTATATCCCGCGGGAAGCCAGGAAACCAGCCCAGGGACTTTCGCTTTAACTCTGCCGGCGGGATTACCGGCGCATAAGGCAAAAGACATGCATAGAAACAAATTGGCGCCCCGGTACGGCGCTCTCAAGCTCGGCTCTGCCCTGACGGCAGGGATTTCGCTCGCGGTTCTTTCCTGCATTCCCACCTTTGGGGAACAAGCGACCCGCGAAGCCGCCAAAACACAAGTGGAAGGCCTCACCGTCATGCCCCCGGTCACAGTCGCCGCGCATGCCTTTGAAACGCCCCTGCAAAACACAGGCATCTCCGTAACCAAAATCTCGGTGGAAAAAATGATCTCCGAGGGCATCCTCACGACGGATGACGCCATCCAGCGCGCCCCGGGCCTCTATGTCGCCCGCAATCAGGGCCCTCTGGGCTCTCCCAATCCGATCGTGATTCGCGGCCTGAGCGGGGGCCTCTCCTCCTACAACCTCACCGTTGTGGACGGCATACGCATCAGCGACTCCATGAACGGCGACGGCGCCTTCTTCTCCAACCAGTCCATCTTCGGCTTTAACGAGATCGAAATCGTCAAGGGCTCCCAGGGCGCGGTGTACGGCGGCCAAGCTCTCAGCGGCGTAGTCTCCCTGAATATGCCCAAAGGCCAGAGCCGCAAGACGATTCAGGTCTCCGACGGCAAGACATTCCGCTCTGCCCCCTCCCCTGTTCCGGGCATCACCCTGTTTGCCGAGGGCGGCTCCTTCCAGTCCTTCACAGGGGCTCTCACGGCCCAGGGGCAGATAGACAAACTCTCCTACTACATCCTGTCCGGCTACAGCACCACGGCAAACGACCCCCAGTTCAAACAGCAGGGCTTCGACTCCAACCCGTCCCTGGACTCCTCCCAGTGGTTTGAAGGAACGCGCATAGATTACGACATCAACGGCAAGTCCGCCCTGTCCTTCTCCCTCCGCCGCACGGACAGCCGCTTCGACTACCCTTCCTACTACGACAGTTACGAGACCAACTCCTGGGTGGAAGATACAAACAAAACCAACACGACGCTCGTCTCCGGCAGCTACCAGGCCCAACTCAGCCGCATATGGACGACCAAACTCCTCGCCGGCTACTACAGGCAGGATCAAAAGGCCGTCGAGTTCTACAATCGCCAGGAGTTCTACAAAACCCAGCTTGACTGGGACAACTCACTGGCCTGGAATGACCAATGGAAAACAGACATAGGCTTCTCCTGGGACAGGGAAAACTATCTCAACAACACCGACTATT
This sequence comes from uncultured Verrucomicrobiales bacterium, assembly GCA_964576595.1. GTDB lineage: Bacteria > Verrucomicrobiota > Verrucomicrobiia > Verrucomicrobiales > Akkermansiaceae > CAZNVW01. Next base: position 19,982 of record CAZNVW010000017.1, on the reverse strand, counting down.
ACGGCGAAGCCTCCGAAATAGACAATATCTTTTCCCTCCACGCCGAGCAGTTTTACTCCCCCGTCGAAGGGCTGGATCTGAGTATCGCCGGACGCTGGGAGCACTACGACACCTGGAGCAACGAAGCCACCTGGCGCTTTGCCGCGTCCTGGAAAGTATCAGGAGAAGACTCGCCCACCCGCCTGTTCACCAGCATCGGCAGCGGCTTCAAGGCCCCCTCCTATGTACAGAGATACGGCTGGGGCATGTCCTATATCGGCAACCCCGACCTCGACCCGACCAAAGCCGTCAGCTACGACCTGGGAATCGAGCAGAAAATCGCCGACAACCATTCCCTGACCGTCACGGGCTTCCTGACGGAGCTTGACGACATCATCGTCGGCGCCTCGGACGCCCACTACGTCACCTCTTACGACAACTCGGGCAAAGGCCGCTCCTATGGCGTGGAAACAGCCCTCAAGGGCGACTTCAAGGACGCCTGGAACTCCGGCTATACCGTAGCCTATACCTACACCAACCCGGAATCGACCAGCGGAACCTATGACGGCAAGCAGCTTGCCTGCACCGCCCGTCACACCGTTTCCGCCGACCTGCACACCTCTCCCGTCAGGGAAGTCACCGTAGGCCTGGGCCTGCTCTCCTCTCTCAACAGGACGAACTATACCCCCGGCGTCTATCTGGACGACTACTGCGACATGCGCCTCTTTGCCAAATGGCAAATCACCGACAACGTCGCCGTCCACGGCCGGATCGAGAACCTGCTGAACCAGAAATACCGCCTGAGCGGCCAATATGACCCGCAATACGACGCCCGGCGCATCGGCTTCTTCGGCGGCGTAACCGTTATCTTCTAACAAGGAGAGAGTCCTCCGGCCGATTCCAGACGGACGGAGCCTCCCCTTATCCCATCAGTTATATACTGAAATCGCCATCCCCTTTTATTTCCCGGGGGGATGGCGTTTTCTATTTCCGCCTTTTCTCCCCTTTCCCTCACATCATACGCAGATAGTCCTTGTCTCCCGGGCAGGGGAGGACATAATTCCCCCGTTCCCCGTTTTTCACCATATGATTGATCTCTCCCATTGCAAAATAGGCCGCCTGGCCATACATAAAGTCGTCAGCAAAACCAGCGAAGAAGAGAACAGATTCTCCTCCGAGACCGTAGAATTGAGCGACGACATGAAGGAGTTGATGATCCAATTTTTCTTCTCCTCCCTGTCCACGGAAACACTCTATACCTTCTCCGAAGATGCCCTGCTGACGGAAGGCTCCGTCTATGATCTGAGCCGTACCCTCTTCCACGACGAAGACCGCTTCCTGGACACCTCCCGCCGCATCGCGGAACTGCTGCACGAATCCAGCACCCATCCCAAAGTCAAGGACGGCGACCTCTATGTCGTTCTGTTTGAAGAAACCCGGGTAGAGGGCAAAAGCCGCCGCGCCCTCGGCCTGTTCAAATCGGAAGTAAAGGAAACCTACATCAACATCCGCGAAACCGGAGACGGCTTCCGCATCGAAAAAAGCGAAGGCTTCAGCGTCAACAAAATGGACAAGGGCTGCCTGATTTTCGATACCGAGGAGGAGCAGGGCTATATCGTCGGCCTGTTCGACAATACTGGCAAAAACAGGAACGCCAGCTACTGGGCCGACGATTTCCTCCAGCTCCGCCCGCGCCGGGACAGCCGTTTCCTGACTCAAAATACGATGAACATGGTCAAGGACTTCGTCACCAAGGAACTCCCGCGGAAAAAGGAGATCTCCAAGCAGGAGCAAATCGACGTCATCAACCGCACCATGGACTATATGAAGGAAAAAGATACCTTCGACCGCCGGGAGTACTCCTCCTCAGTACTGGCTGATGAAGACACCGTGCGCGACTTCAACGAGTTCCTGTCCACAAGGGGGGACGGCCTGGATGACTGGGACAAGTTCCCCATCTCCGGCGAAACCGTCAAGAAGACATCCCGCTTCATGAAAAAAGTCATCAAGCTCGACAAGGACTTCAGCATTTACGTCCACGGCTCCACCAATTTCATGAGAAAGGGATTTGACCCGGAAAAGGCGCTGAACTACTACCAGATCTACTTTACCGAAGAGAAATAACCCTCTCTCCTAAAAAAAAGGGCGGTTCCCCCAACGGGGAGCCGCCCTTCTGATTATCAGGGGGAAAGCCTCAACGCAAAAGAACCGGGTCGCCGATCACACCCCAGCAGCTGGCATTACTCTTCTCGGCCTTGTCCACCTCGATCGTCAATGTACGCACCCCCGCTACATCCAGCTTGACAGGTACGGAATCCCCCTCCCGAAGAATGGGAGAAGCGAACAATTCCTTTCCATCCCCCTTTACCCGGAACACTATCTTGCCGTAGGCGCAACTGGGAATCCCCAGAACGGCTTCGAACGTCTTCCACTTCCCGCCCAGATCGTACACAAACTCGCCCCAGGCGTGAGTATAGAGAAAACGGGACGGAACGCCCGTCTTGAAAAACGGGGCGGGCCCTACGTCGTTGGGCGGCAAGGTATCCCAAAACGGCGTCCACCATCCCGCGGAAACCCGGTCCGGCTTCACATCGGCCAGGCTGATGCGGCTCGACGACGCCTCAATCTGGGCGGGAGTATCTCCCTGGTCGAATTTCTGCCGGGGAGAGACCGCTTTTTCCCAAAGAGCCAGAATCGGCTGGAAGGCGGCTTCTTTCCCGTGAACGTCCCTGACCTTTTTCAGCGCTTCGGAGGCACCCTTCCAATCGCGGTCAAGCCAGGCCTTTTTTACTTCGCGCAAAGGATTCACCGAGACAATAGGCGAAACATCCACGCCCTTGCCGTCGGACACCATCATCTGATTCAGGGAGGATGTCGCCCCATTGGCGTGAAGAGCCACCAGACGCAGCTCAAAAACGCCCTTGTAACCGGGACGGCGGACATCCATCCGGAAGTTCCCGTCCCTGTCGGGCACGCAGGTCGTCGTCGAAGCATCGTAATCGCTGCCTCCTATCGGATCGAAATAGGCCACCAGACCATAAACGGGAGGCGTTCCCGTCACCTTTCCTGACAGCTCCAGGCCCTGATCCGCCGATTTGGCCGACAAAACGGAGTACTCGACCGAGGGAGCCCCCGGGATCTCCCTGTGGCGGCCGCTGAACAGGGGAATGGAAGCCAGGCGCAGCGCATCGCTCTGAATCAGAAACGATCCCTTCCCTTCTCCCCGGAGCTCCTTGCCGTAATGGTAGTTTCCATTACCCATCAGAGACGCGCCCGTCTCGGTATCCGGCGTCAAATTGGTCGTATGGGGCAGGCTGAAACAGTGCCCAAGCTCGTGAGCCGTGCCTCCGATATAAACCGTATTGTCCATCCCCAGCGTGCCAAAACGATAGGGGCCCGGCTCCTTTGATTTGAAGTTCAGGGTGTCCAGGTGCTCCGCGTCGCAGATCCAGCAGCGCCCGTTTTCAAAATTGCCGGAACCGTAGTAGGGGCCTTTCTTGTCCGGCATCTGGACGACAATGAGCACATACTCCCGCTCGGGATCGATTCCCGCCTTGCGCAAAACCTCCTCAGCCGCCTTTCTTGTAGGCGGGCCGGAGGTAGGCGTGTCCAGCGTCTCCATGGGTACATCCAGATAGGCGTCGTGCACCACTACCTTGCCCTCCTTGTCCAAATCCAGGGAAAACGTCAGCGGGGGAAAACCATTTTCCTTCATCTGGTCGGAATAGTAGGCCTGGATATTTTTGACAATGCGGTCCAGCCGTTCCCTGTACCCCTTCAGGGCGGGACGGTTCGGCAGCGTCACATAGACGACGTGCATCTTCCGGGTATCCTTTACGCCGTCCTTCTGCCATGCGTCAATGATCTCCCAGGCTTGCTTCGCCTTCTTCAAATCTTCCGGAGAAGCCTTCCAGTTCACCGGGAGACGCGCAAACTCTCCCCCCTTTTTCTCCTCGTTTTTTACCTGCGCCATCCCCTCAGTCTCATAGGCGGGCGCACCATACAGCACGCCGGAAAACAAGACAAACGACAACAAACCAATACTCTTTTTCATAACGGAAAAACCTTTTGTCAGGGATACGTGAGTTTTACCTCTCCCCTATCATTATTTATCCCTTATTTCGATAAATATGGCAACGGGAGAGCGAAGGGGAAGAGCCTGGCGGAATCAATCAGACAGAAGCGACCTCTTCCGGAGAATTTGCCTGCCTGACCATATCTTCACGCTTCTGCTGACGCCCCAGAATGGAAGCCATGGATTCTCCATAATCGGCCAGCCGATTCATAATCTTTTCCACAAGAGTTTCCAGGGGAATTCCCCGCTCCCGTGCCAGGGCGCGCACAAAATCGGCTTCATCGGAGACGGCTTCAAGCCCTTCGTGCAAGCACCGGGCGCCCGCCTCCTGTTTGGGCCAGGTAGAGATTTCCGCTTCGGAATAATCCGCTCGCATCCGCGCCAGCTCCTCATCGGCCTCAGCCCGTATCGCCCGCACCTTTTCCGCCTTGCATTCCTCCAAAGAGGGCTCCGGAGGCGCTATTTTAACAGGCAGACCCGTCTCCCGGTCTCTGTAATAAAGGCCGGAGGCATAAAGATTCTGTTCCTCGGAAGAAACAGGCTGACACCCCTCCGGCAAGGCGGGCACGGGCACGCCGTCCACCATCTCGAAATGGATGCTCTCGACATAGGAGGTAACGCGGTGCCCCCGAGCGTCAAATTGTATGTAGTATTGCATAAAATATTAAATCAGAATCCCAGGGCCATCCAGGAAATGCCCGTAATCTTTGAATGATAATTGATGATAGAAATGACCGCCCATGTAGCAGTATAATTGTCCGCAAGCACGGAATACGGAGTCCCCATATCCTCTAATTTGCTAGTTACAACCGGAAGCACCACTAAACATGTCCGAGGAAAGGCAATGGGATAAATGATCGTACATGCCCCATTCGTTTTTACCTCCAAAAAGCCGTATTGAATAATAAAGCCGCTGGACAGTTTCTGCCAGTGGGCTTTCAGTGCAAAACTGGCGGCAAACAATTCATCAAGCTTTTGCCTTGAAATCGTGTCACGGGGAATCTCGCTCTTGTCCGCCTTCAGGGCAAGCAATGCGGCATGTGCCAGCGGATTTGAATTGTGCTCCGCCATGTTGCCCGCCTGTTCGACCAGTACCCTCAACTCGTCAAGTTCGCTCTTCTCCGCCTTTTGATCAAACAGGGACAGGTGAGAGGACTCGTTCTCATTATGCTCCCTCACTCCGCTCTGGTCGGCGGCGGCCTCCGCTCTGAGAGCGGCTCCCTCTGAAGCGATCGCGTGGATTTCGGAAAGAGCCGCCCAGGTTTTGGCGGCGCTCCCTCCCGCAGGAGCCCCCTCCGCCCAGGCTCTGGACAGTTCCGAAAACGTCCCGGCCGTCCGGGCGCCGTCCTCGGCAAGCGCCGCCTGCCCCGATGCGGAGGCGGCAGACGCCTGGGCGGAATCGGCAAACCTTTGGGAGTCTCTGGCAGAGGCGGACGCCCGGGAAGCGATCTCCTCGGCCCCCTCTATCGTGCCGCCGATGACATCGTCCACCTTGCGGGAGACGGATTCATCGACATACTCCCTGGTGGCGTAATCAGGCGTAGTGCCGGAGGGTACACCCTCCCTGCCCTTGATGACGTCATTTTCTATCAACAGGGTGAAGCGCGGCGTACTGGCCTTCCACCCTGGACGGTTGAATTCAAACTCGGCCTCAAGGTCCATGGAACCGCCCTCCCCTATCCGGGCGGCGAGCGCTTCCGAATTCAACTGAACGACGGCAGAGAGACAAGCCTGCCCATTATCCAGCGTATCGGGGTAAAACCGGTCTCCATAAACCAGATAGTCGCCCGAATAATCTCCGGCTTCTTTTGCGCCGAAAACAGTCTGGTAAAAATCGGGAAGAACCTGTTTGCCCTTCTCGTCGTAAAAAACAAGACTGAGTTCGAGCGAGTCCCCCCGTTTGGCAGACAAGGCTCCATCCAGCCCGTAAATAATCTTATACTGATGATCTACATGAATTATCATGACCTCCGATTTTACTCGGAAGAGATCCTTTTTTTTTAAGGAAAGAAGGCTCGCAAGCCCCCTCTTCAAGAAAAAAAATCCCCGTCTGGACCGGAACGGGGAAAAACGCGGGCAACGGCTCCCTAGCGGAGCAGCCCGTCCAGACGCTCGACCGTATCCCGGAGCTCGGCATCCTTGTTCATCCTCGCTTCAATCGTTTTTGTCGCATGGATTACGGTGCCATGATCCCGCCCTCCGAAAGCTTCTCCGATTTCCATCAGGGAGGCTCTGGTCATACGACGGCTCAGAAACATCGCGACCTGACGGGCAAAAGCGATATTGGCAGGGCGGCGGCGGCTGGTCATATCGGCCAGACGCACATCGTAGTGCTCGGCTACCTGCCGCTGAATCAGGTCGATCGTGACCGTACGGCGGCTCTCCTCGCGGAGAATGTCCCGCAGAAGATATTCAATGCGCTCAAGAGTGGGCGACTCCCCGCTCAGGGAGGCAAACGTGGCGATACGCATCAGGGCCCCCTCCAGGCGGCGGACATTCTTGCTGATGCGCTCGGCGAGGAACTGAAGCACATGATCCCCCAGCCTGACCTTCAGATCATCCCGCTTTTGACGCAGGATAGCGACGCGCGTTTCCAGGGAAGGAGCCTGCAGCTCCACGGTCAACCCGCACTCAAAGCGGGAAATCAGCCGGGGCTCGAGCTTGGAAATCTCGCAGGCGGGACGGTCGCTGGTCAGAACGATGTGCTTGTGCCCATTGAACAAACTGTTGAATGTGTGGAAAAACTCCTCCTGGGAGCGCTCCCGGCCGCCAAAAAATTGCACGTCATCCAGCAGCAGCACCTCCACCTTGCGGTACTTGCGGCGGAATTTGGTCATCTGATTGTTCTGGATCGCGTCGATGAATTCATTGGTGAATTGCTCGCACGTCAAATACAGAACCGACTCCACGCCCCGCCTGACCATGATCTCATTGCCGATCGCATGCATCAGGTGGGTCTTGCCCAGGCCGGAGCCGCCGTGAATGAAAAGAGGGTTGTAGAGCGCGTTGGGAGACTCCGAAACAGCCTTTGCCGCGGCATGGGCAAACTGGCTGTTGGGGCCTATGACAAAATTGGAAAATGTATAAAGAGGATTCAGGGTAGAACTCCTGCGGGACACCGCCGGACGGTCTCCCGCTCCGGCCTTGGCGGGAACGCCCTTCCTGGCCGCAGCCGCCTTTCCTCCGGTACTGGACTCCTGAATTTGGGAAGACGCGCCCACGGAAAAAACAACCCGCTTGGCTTCACCCAGAACGACCAGAACCACATCCTGTACCAGCACGGCATAATTCTCCTCGATCCAAACCTGATGAATCTCGTCCTTTACCGAGAAAACCAGCTCCGTTTCATTGACGGAGACGAGGGTCATTTCCTCGAACCACCGCGTAAATGCGTCCTCGCTTACGCGGGAACGGATCGCAGCAGTCAGCTTTTGCTCCATGGACAAAACTTCTTGGCGGGATTTCATGATTAAAAAAGGTTTCTACAAGTGTGAAAAAGGACGGTCGGTATCGCGAAAAAAAGATCTGAAAAAAGTCTTTCAGCACTCCTCCTTTGCAAATGCGGCGAGAGCTAGAGTACCTATAATTTTTTTTCTGAACACATAAAATTTTACAGAGAATCACCCCATCCACCTCTCGCCCCGGTTCCATGGGCGTTCCACGGAAATAAAATTTTTAAGCTTGCATCGGGAACTTCTTAACCGGAGTTAACAAAACATTCTGGCCAATCCCTTGAAAAATACATAATGCATTCATTATAAAAATATTACAACAAAATACGATGATCAAAAAACGCAACTGGACCGCACAATAAGCATAACCTATTGAAAAATGAACAGGTTACAAAACGGACACAAATTTTTCTCTTTTTCCCTCGACTTTTTCCCGTCCATCCTGTCGCCCTACCCGGGAATCAATTCCTCCGCCCCCTCTGCAAGGACGCTTCCACCGCCAGACAAAAAAGCCCGAAATGTATCCCGTCCCAAAGAGGTAAATTCCCTTATTTTTTATTAGAAAAATTCTTGTTTTTCAGCTCTTCCCTGCTAACAATCAGGAATGGCTCGTCGAAAACCACTCATCTTAGCAGCATCCGTCGTCGGTATTGCCGTCCTGATCGGCCTTGGACAAATGGCGTACCGTCTCAGCCCCAAAACAGTCCCCGATAATCAGGAGGGGCTGAAAAAGGCTTCCCTGGCCATTCTCGAGGAAAAGTGCCTGGCCTGCCATTCCAACGCTCAGGAACTGCCCTTTTATGCGGCCATCCCCGGCATAGGGGCAATGGTCAAAAATGACTCCCATACGGCCAAGCGCCACTGGGACCTGGCCGACATCAGCAATCAGGGAGAAACGGCCTCCTTCGACCCCTCCAATCCCCAGATTACCCTGCCCATGCTGAACAAGCTCAACAAGGTGATCAATGACAACACCATGCCTGTCCCCCAATATGTCATGGTTCACTGGGGTACCAACCTGAGCGGCAGCGAGAAGGAAATCCTCAACAAATGGATTGCCGGAGAACGCGCCCGACTGCTGGACAAATGGGGCGTCAAGGAATACGCCCATTCCTTCGTACAGCCTCTTCCCGACGCCCTGCCGACCGATCCGGTCAAAGTGGCTCTCGGCGAGCTCCTCTACCACGACAAACGTCTCTCCAAGGACAACACGATCTCCTGCGCCTCCTGCCACGCTCTCGACAAGGGCGGTACGGACAACCAGAGCTTCTCCCCCGGCGTCGGAGGACAACTCGGCGGAGTCAATGCTCCGACCTCGTTCAATGCCGTCTTCAATATCAACCAGTTCTGGGACGGGCGCGCCGCGGACCTCCAGGCCCAGGCGGGCGGACCTCCCCTCAACCCGGTCGAAATGGCTTCAGCCAGCTGGGAAGAAGTCATTGAAAAGCTGAAACAGGACCCCGTTCTGACAGAAAAATTCCTCGCCGTTTACCCGGACGGCTACTCGGGAGAAAACATCTGCAACGCTATCGCGGAATATGAAAAAACACTGATTACCCCGAACAGCCGTTTCGATAAATTCCTGAAAGGAGACAAAAACGCCCTGACGCCGGATGAGCAAAAGGGCTACCAGCTCTTCCTCGCCAACAACTGCGCGACCTGCCATGCGGGCCCCTCCATGGGCGGGCAATCCTTCGAATACCTCGATCTGAAAGACGACTTCTTTGCCGGCAGGCAGACAAACGACGGCGACAAGGGACTTGCCGCCTTCAGCAAACAGGACAAGGACCTGAAGCGCTTCAAAGTGCCTACCCTGCGCAATGTCGCCCTGACTGCCCCCTACTTCCACAATGCCTCGCAGGCGACCCTTGAAGACGCGGTCAGAAGCATGATGAAGTATCAGGTAGGCAAACCCGCCACCGATGAGGAGATCAAGCTCATGTGCGACTTCCTCCGCACCCTGACGGGCGAACTGAACGGCAAACCGCTGGAACAAACCGCCGCCAAATAAACTACGGGGAACAACTACGTCAAAAGAGCGGGAAGGCTTGCGCCCTCCCGCTCTTTTTTCATTTCAGATAACTTCCGGGATTCAAGACTCCGGCGCAACGGCCAAAAGAGTAATACCGTACTCCTCGCACAACCGCTTCACCTCCTCCTTCTCGAGAATAAGCGTCTTCCCGGAATAAACGACAAAGGCGGAAATCCCGGCCTCCCGGCAAACTTCGATGGTCGCCGCCCCCACACAGGGAGCGTCAAAACGCATGTCCTGCTCAAACTTGCACAGCTTCACCGCCGTCACATCCTTCCCCTTCCCGATCTGCCCGCCGCGCTTCAGACAGTCGTTGGTGCTCTCAAACGCCTCCACAGAGAGCACGGTCCCGTGACGCACGCAAACGCACTGCCCCACATACAGGCGGCACACCTCCCGCGCCACCTTGACGCCCAGCTCGACATCATCAAGCCTGCGCTTCTTCAGCGAAGGCCCGAAGACAAGCCCCGGAGAGGGGATATAGTCCTCCATATACGTCGTAGAGGGCAGCAGCTTGACGCCATTCTCCTCCATATAGTCGGCAATAGCCGTGAAAAGAGTCTCGGCGTTTCTCTGTTTGAGCTTGGCCAAAATAATAAGCGCTCTCATGTCAGGGCGCAAATCAAACAAATTCCGGGGAGCAATTCCTCCAGCCATCATGGCCTCGGAAACTCCGTGCTTTCGGAAAAACGCAAGCGGCTTGCTCAACTGACCGACGCGGAACCATTCGAACACATCAGCCATATCGGCCACTTCCGGCCGGGTTTCATTGGGGAAACCGCAAACAACAATTTTTATTCCGGGGCAATGTTTTCGGGCGGAAGCGATCAATGTTTCCGGAAACGTGCCGTTCCCGGCAAGAATACCCAATACCGTTCGGTGGGAAGAGTCAGACATGCAAATAAGGGGGGAGTAAAAGAATTTTCTCAGTAAGAGAAACGCCGCTCATGAGGATTTTTATTTTTTAGAGTTTACCGCTAAATCAAAAACTTTCTTTTGTGACATTTTCTTCACATAAATCGAGAGCGTGCCATAAAAAACGCCGGACTTCCAAAGAAGCCCGGCGGAATCATTTTCCATGATTGGGAAAAAATTAAAGGTTGTTGTTTACCTTGCTGAACTGCTTGAGGCGGAGCGCATTCAACGCAATGAAGCCCGTCGCGTCGTTCTGGTTGTAAGCCTCTTCTCCGCCTTCCATCGTCGCGATTTCTTCGCTGTAGAGAGAGTGCGGGGAGCGGCGGCCGGCAAACATCACATTACCCTTGTAGAGCTTGAGGCGAACCTCTCCGGAGACCGTCTCCTGGGTCTTTGTAATTAGATACTGGATAGCCTCGCGCTCGGGAGCGAACCAGAAACCGTTGTACACCAGCGTAGCGTACTCGGGGATCAGCATGTCGCGCACCTTCTGGGCTTCACGGTCCATCGTCAGAGTTTCCAGATCGCGGTGGGCAGCCAGGATGATCGTACCGCCCGGAGTCTCGTAAATACCGCGGGACTTCATGCCGACGAAGCGGTTTTCCACGATGTCCACACGACCGATGCCGTGCTTGCCGCCGAGGAAGTTGAGAACCATCATCACACCAAAGGGAGACAGGAGCGTGTACCCGTCCCTGACGCCCTGGGACTGGACGCCGAGCTTGGCAAGCAGCTCTTCCATTCCGTCGTACTGGAGACCGATAATATTCCCCTTTTCAAAAAGACACTGCACGTACTCCGCCTGATCGGGGGCGTCTTCCGGAGAAACGGAAAGGACGTACATATCCCGGTCAACGGGTGTTGTCGCGTCATACCAGGGATCTTCCATGGCGCCGGCTTCAAAGGAAATATGCAGCAAGTTGCGGTCCATGGAATAGGGCTTCTTCAACGACTGGCGAATCGGAATGCCATGAGACTCGGCATAGGCGATCATCTCGCTGCGGCCCGGGAACTGCTGGCGAAACTCATTGTCGCGCCAGGGGGCGATCACCTTGATATTCGGCGCGAGAGAAGCGGCGGCAAGTTCGAAACGAACCTGGTCGTTGCCCTTGCCGGTCGCACCGTGGGCAATCGCGTCCGCGCCTTCCTTGATGGCAATGTCGAGCATCGCCTTGGTAATGCAGGGGCGGGCAATGGAGGTGCCCAGAAGATAGCGGCCTTCATACAAGGCATTCCCCTGGAACATCGGGAAAATATAATTGGCGGCGAAATCTTCCTTCAAATCTCCAATATAACACTTGGAGGCGCCCGTCTTCAGGGCCTTTTCTTCCAGACCATCCAGTTCATCGCCCTGGCCTACGTCGGCGCAGTAAGCGATGATCTCCGCATTATATTTGTCCTTCAACCATTTCAGAAGAACCGAGGTATCAAGACCTCCAGAGTAAGCAACGACAATTTTCATAGCTGAACAATCAATGATGTAGCGGGGTCAGTTTGCCCTATCAAACCCCAATCGAAAAGCACAAAGCGGCTGTCTTAAAAAATAAACGGGACTTCCCGCTCCATCCCGCCCCGGAAAACGCCTGCGGCGGCTATTTTTCCCCCGGCTTCTCCCCGGACTGCTGGCGGCGGTATTCCATACGCTCGGCAATACGCATCTCCAGACCGTTCCGAGTAGGCGTGTAATACACCCGCCCCTCCGGCAAATAAGCCTGCGGCACATAATTCCCCTCATAATCGTGAGAGTACAAATATTCCATCTCTCCTGCGGCGGCCCCCCCGGCCTGGGCCAGCTTCTTGCGGGTCGGCGTCCTGAGATGGGCGGGCACGGCCAGCGTACGCCCGTGACGCACATCATCCAGAGCCGCATCCATGGCCTTGTAGGCGGAATTGGACTTGGGAGCCGTCGCCAGATAAACCGCGGCATGAGCGAGAGGAATGCGAGCCTCCGGCATACCGACCATCTCGGCCGCACGGGCGGCGTCCAGCGCGACGCGCAGGGCATTTGAATCGGCCAGCCCCACATCCTCCGACGCCGCGATCACAATGCGACGGGCGATAAAACGTATATCCTCCCCCGCCTCGAGCATCGTCGCCAGCCAGTACAGCGCGGCGTCGGGGTCGGAACCCCGCATGGACTTGATAAACGCGGAAATCGTATCGTAGTGGGAGTCTCCGAGGCGGTCGTAACGAATCGCCTTCCTCTGAATGGACTCCTCGGCCACTGCCAGAGTAAGCAAAATCCGGCCATCCTCCTGCCGGGGCAATGTAGAAAAAACCGCGACCTCCAGCGCCGTCAAAGCCTTCCTGACATCTCCGTCCGCCTTCCCGGCCAAATGCGACAGAGCCTCCTCTTGCGCCTCGACCGGATAAGAGCCGAGCCCCCTCTCCTCATCGGCAAGAGCCCGCTTGAGCAGCAGGACAATCTCCTCAATCGGCACCGGCTCCAGAGGAAAGACCTGGGAACGGGACAACAGCGGAGAATTAATCGCAAAATAGGGATTCTCCGTCGTCGCGCCGATAAACCGCACCGTCCCCCTCTCCAAATGAGGCAAAAGAACATCCTGCTGGGCTTTGTTAAACCGATGCAGCTCATCGACAAACAGAATCGTCTTCCTGTCGTGCAGCCGCTGGCGGAGCTGAGCCTGGGCAATCTGCTCCCTGACCTCGGCCACATTCGACTCCACCCCGTTGAGCATCACAAAATGGCAGTCTGTCGCCTGGGCGATCACATAGGCCAAAGTCGTCTTGCCCACCCCCGGCGGCCCATAAAAAAGCAGGGAGGAAAAACGGTCGGTTTCAATGGAACGTCTCAACAGCTTGTCCGGAGCCAGCAAATGCTTTTGCCCGGCTACCTCCTCCAACGTACGAGGACGCATGCGAGCCGCGAGAGGAGCCTGCGCCCCCTCGTTGAACGAAACATTGCCGCTCTCCCGGCTTGTGGAAAAAAGATCCATACTTCACGTCTCCTGCAGACGGGAGCATCCTAGCGGATTTTCGCTCAGGAGACAAGATCATCGGACGTAATAGAGCGCTGGCGGCTGGCGGCGAGCTGAATCGCCTGCTCCTCCACGCGCTCCGGGCGATCATCAAAACGATACCCCTGACAGTTCGTGCACAAAACGCACTCGCAAGAAACCACCGAACCGCAGATTTCACAAACCTTGTAGGCGGCGGCATTATTCAATATCCGGGCGGCCAGCTCCTGGCGCGTCAGCGGTTGCTCTTCATTCATAGGGTGAAAATAAAAAACGAACCGCCTGTTATCAGCGGTTCGTTTCATTGGGAAAAGGAAAAGCTTTTACCTCATTCTCAGGCCTGGACAGACTTGAGAGTCTTCGCAGCCTTGCTCTTGTAATTGGAAGCGGTGTTGGCCGGAACGATGTGGCGCTTGGCGGCCTTGTCCACGGCGGAGGAAAACTCGTTATAAGCAACCTGGGCGGCAGAAGCGTCTCCGGACTGGGCTGCGAGAGCCACCTTCTTGCGAAGGGTGCGCACGGTGCTAAGTACGGACTTGTTTTTGGCGGTGCGTACCTTCGTTTGACGGACGCGCTTGAGAGCAGATTTGGTATTAGCCATGTTAATTAAGGAAAATCGTTCGGTTCTATTCCTGTTCCGGGACACGGAGACTAATCAATTATGCTAAATTGTCAAGCCATCTCCCCAATTATTTTTCGGAAAAGTTTATCAAAAGCATCGCCCGCCCCGGCTCTCCGCCTGGTGGCGGGAACCTGCCCTACTTTTTCAAATCCTTGCCGCGCATCTTTGTCTTCTCGGGCTCGGAAAACGGGTCCTTCTCATACGCGGACGGCGCGGCAAACTTGAAGCGGTCCTTGGCCATGGCTCCCGGCTTCTTGACAACGCACACCGGGCTGCTCCGCTTGCCGTCCGCCCCGTAGGTATAACGGAAAACGCTGACAAGCTCATTGGTTTTGGACTCAAACATGTGCTCCTCCACCAGACGCCCGAACTTGTCGTAGCCGTAAGCGACCTTGAACAGCTCGTTCCTCTTGCCGTCGTAAATCTTGCAGGAGCGAAGCTCCCCGTAAATATCATTGATGTAGAGGGAAAAGGCAATCAGCGTCCCGTTGGGATCGTACGTCCGTTTCAGCATCTGGCGCTGTCCCGGAATACGCTTGAAAATAGTCCGGGAACCGTCATCGTTGTCCATGACGCGAACAAACTCGCCTTCCTTTTCATTGTACCCGCTATCGGCGGCCTGGAGAACCGACAGGGAAAGGAACGCCAGCAGGCAAAAAATTGTTTGACCTAAATACTTCATGAGTCTCTTGCGTCGTTGAACTCATTATGGCACGCAACCCTCACCCACTTCAAGCAGATTGATATGTACTGGCAAATTGGCACCCGGCGCCTCAACCTGACCGAACACAGCCTGGTCATGGGAATACTGAATGTAACGCCCGACTCCTTCTCGGACGGAGGCCTCCACAACGCCCCGGCCCAGGCCGTACAACATGCGCTTAACCTGATAGAAGACGGCGCCGACATCATCGACATCGGGGGAGAATCCACGCGCCCGGGAGCCGCGCCCGTCGATGCCCGGGAAGAAATGGCGAGAGTCCTGCCCGTCCTGGAACAGTTGAAACAGCTGCGCCCCGATATCCTCGTCTCCATAGACACCATGAAGCCGGAAACGGCGAAAGCCGCCCTCCTCGCCGGCGCAGACATCATCAACGACGTCACCGGCTTCCGCTCGCCGGAAATGATCGCGGCCTGCCGTGAATCGAAATGCGGGCTGATCGTCATGCACATGCAGGGCGAGCCGCGCACCATGCAGGTCGCCCCCCATTATGACGACATCATAAAAGAAGTCGGCGCGTTTTTTCGCGACCGCTTTGACACCCTCACACAAGCGGGCATTGCCGCGGAGAGACTCTGCTTTGACCCCGGAATCGGATTCGGCAAAACCGTCGGGCATAACGTCGAACTCATCAGCCGCCTCGCGGAACTCGACCATTGCGGATGCGCGCTGATGATGGCGCTGTCCCGCAAACGCTTCCTCGGCGTCCTGCTGGACTCTCCGGATGACGGCCGTGCGCCCCTGGCAACCGTCACGGCCACCCTGCTCTCCCATAAAAAGGGAGCGCGCGTACACAGAGTCCACGACGTGCGCGAGTGCAAACAGGCCCTGTACCTGTGGGAGAAACTCTGCGGCGAATAAATCTCACCCGAACTTCAGGGAAGAAGCATATCCTTCCCCTCGAACCTCACCGGCACAGGCCGGCGGTGCCGCTCGGTCCACTCCCACCCCCGGGCCATCTGACACCAGAAATCATAATGGGGGCTCCCCTTCTCCGCCGCCAGCCTCTCCGGCGTAGGAACAAAGGGATACACATGCACGGGTACGCCGCCCCGCCCGGCCGGAGACGTCACATACGACTCCACCAGACTGTAAATCTCCTCTATCCCCGGGTCTCCCATGGCAAAACACCCCAGAGACTTGTTGCTCCCGTGAACCATAATAAAACTGCCGGTACGCCCCAGCGCCTTGTCGTAGGCATTCGGATACCCGATATTAAAAGAAAGGTGGTACTTGCTGTTCGGATTCAACAACGAGGCGTACGTCCTGTAAAACCCTTCCGGCGCCTGCATATCCCCCTCCCGGGTCTTTGGCCCGAGCTGGCCCGACATCGCCTGGACGGGATACTTCCTGACCAGAACATATGCGGAGGAGTCCCGGGGCTTCATCCAGACCTCCAGCTCATGCGTCTCCTTGATGATCCGCAAAAAAACGGGGCATCCCCGCTCCACCCCGCAGGCCGCCAAAGAAGCGGAAAGCTCCACCTGGGCGGCGGAATCCTCCGGCACAGCGGAACGATGCTCCCGCCCCTCAAAAAAGAAAAAGAGGCCGCCCGCGACAAAAAACAGCAGAATAAGCGCCACCAGCAGGCATATCACGACAAAAGCCCGCTTTTCCCGCCCCGGAGAACGATAAACAGCTTTCATAAAAAGACCCTTTTACAACGGCAAGAGCGGACAAATAAAAAAAATCGCACTGGAGAAGCCACACGGCAACTCCAGTGCGATTACACATTGACTCAACTCTCCCTGGTACAATTACCCTGCGTCTGGCGCAGATGAATCGAACGATTCATCGCATTCAAATAAGCGCGGGCAGAGGCTTCAATCACATCCGTCGAGACGCCCTTGCCGGGAGTCGCCTGGCAGAGACCGAAATCGACCTCCACCAGAGCCTCGCCCACGGAGTCCTTCCCTTCCGACGTGGAACTGACAGAATAATCCACCAGCTGGCCCCGGACCTTCGTCACACGCTCAATAGCCTTTATCACGGCGTCCACAGCCCCGTTGCCCATGGCGGAGTCCTCGTACTTCTTCCCCTCCTTGGACAACCCGACAGTAGCGGTAGGACAAGCGGCCGTCCCGGCAATAAACTGAATATAATCCAGCTTCCATATCTGCTGCTCGGAATCAATCAGGGAATCCCCCACCAAAGCGGCCAGATCCTCGTCGTAAACAAACTTTTTGCGGTCGCCCACCTGCTTGAACCGCTCAAACACGGCCCCCATCTCGGAATCGGAGAGCACATGCCCCAGCTGCTCCAGGCGCAGCTTGACGGCGTGACGTCCCGAGTGCTTGGTCAAAGGCAGCTCGGAATCGCCCCACCCCACCTGCTTCGGGTCCATGATCTCGTAAGTATCCCGGTTCTTCAGCATACCGTCCTGGTGTATCCCGGAACCGTGCGCAAACGCGTTCTCCCCGACAATCGCCTTGGAGCGGGGCACCGTCAGACCGCACATGCGCGACACCAGACGGCTCGATTTGACAATCTCCTTTGTATTGATATCGGTATGCACATCGCCAAACTGCTCGCCGCGCGTACGCAGAGCCATCACGACCTCCTCGAGAGCCGTATTCCCGGCCCGTTCGCCGATCCCGTTGATCGTCCCCTCCACCTGCCGCGCCCCGGCCTTGACGGCCGCCAGGGAATTGGCGACAGACAGCCCCAGATCATCATGGCAGTGAACGGACAGAATCGCCTTGTCGATATTGGGCACATTCTTCTTCAAATAACTGATCATGGCGAAATACTCGTCAGGCGTCGTATAACCGACCGTATCGGGTACATTCACCACGCTCGCTCCCGCATCAATGACAGCCTCCACCACCTGGGCCAGATAATCATGCTCGGTGCGCGAGGCGTCTTCCGCAGAAAACTCGACATGGGAAACCAGAGAGCGAGCCAGCCGCACCCCCTCGACCGCCATGGCGATGATCTCCTCCTTGGACTTCTTCAACTTGAACTCGCGATGGAGCGGAGAAGTAGCCAAAAACGTATGCACGCACCCGCGCTCACCGGCGGGAGCCACGGCACGGGCCGCTGCGGTAATATCGGCAGGCACGCACCGGGCGAGACCCGCGATACGGCACTTCTTGATCTCGGAGGCAATCGCGTGAACGGACTCGAAATCCCCGTCGGAAATCACCGGGAAACCGGCCTCGATAACATCGACCCCCAGACGTTCCAACTGACGGGCCACCTCCATTTTCTGACGGAAATTCATGGAAGCGCCGGGACACTGCTCACCATCGCGCAGAGTCGTATCAAATATATAAACCTTTTCAGACATAATAAAATAAAAGAGTAAAAGAGTGAATAACCCCCGGCAGAACCGGGTACCGCCATGAGGCGGAAACAAGCCGTTTACAAAAGAACGCACCGGAACGGCAACCGGCGCAAGTACGGAGAATCATCGGACCTCGGGTCCTAGCAGGAGATACAGAAACTGTACGGGTGTTCTTCTCATAACAAAAAAGTCCGCCTGAAAGCGAGGAAATACTATCCCGTCTTCCCCTGTCTGGCAATACTTAATTACGGCACAAACCATTTCGGGAAACCGGCCTGCCATCAAAAAACACGCCCGCCATACCTCTCCCGAAACAAAAAGCCCTCTCCCCCACGGGAAGGAACCGAGCATCCCGGCCCCCAACGGACGCCGACCTTCCCCATTACATCGCTGGGAAAAACAACACTCCATCCATGCCGCTTTTGACACAAAATGAGCAAATCCGTTTCTATACATATTCAGAATAAACAGGTTTAAAAAACAAACCTCCCTTTTTTACCCTTTTTTTCGCTTTCGAGCCTTGACCTCCCCTCCCTGCCGCTCTAGGCTTTCCCCAAGCGGCGCTTTCACCGGCGCCGCATCCTTTTTTATTTATGAATATCCACGAATATCAGGCAAAACAACTGTTTGACCGTTTCGGAGTTCCCTCTCCCGCCGGTCAGGTAGCCAGCACTCCGGAGGAAGTGGCGGAAATCGCCCGCTCCTTCGGTGATCAGCCTATCGTCGTCAAGTCTCAGGTTCATGCGGGCGGACGCGGCAAAGGTACCTTTAAAAACGGCTTCGAGGGAGGCGTCCACGTATGCGCCACCGCCGCAGAAGCAATCGACGTAGCCGGCAAAATGCTCGGCCAGGTACTGGTCACCAAACAAACCGGGGAAACAGGCAAACTCGTCCGCAAAGTCATGCTGGCCGAAGCCGTCGACCTCAAGCACGAATACTATTTCGCCATCCTGCAGGACCGCGCCACGGAGCGCCCCGTCATCGTAGCCAGCCGTCAGGGCGGCATGTCCATCGAAGAAGTCGCGGAAAAAGATCCCTCCGCGATCATCAAGGAGCCGATTGACCCCGTCTTTGGCCTGCTCCCCTTCCAAACGGGCAAACTTGCCGCCGAACTGGGCTTCACGGGAGCCGCTGTCAAGCACGCCAGCAAGCTCATCATGGCGCTTTACAAACTTTTCGCCGCTCTGGACTGCTCCATGGTGGAAATCAACCCCCTCGTCGAGACCACCGACGGACGGGTTCTCTGCCTCGACGCCAAATTCAACTTCGACGACAACGCCCTCTTCCGCCACCCGGAAATCATGGAAATGCGAGACATCGAAGAAGAAGATCCCCGGGAAGTAGAAGCCTCCAAATACGACCTCAACTACATCGGCCTCGACGGCACAATCGGCTGCATGGTCAACGGGGCCGGCCTGGCCATGGCCACCATGGACATCATCAAACACTTCGGCGGCTCTCCGGCCAACTTCCTTGACGTAGGCGGCAGCGCCTCCGAAGAGCAAGTGACCAACGCCTTCCGCATCCTCACCGAAGACAAGAACGTCAAGGGCATCCTCGTCAACATCTTTGGCGGCATCATGCGCTGCGACGTCATCGCCCAGGGCATCATCAACGCGGCCAAAACCATTAAAATGGACATCCCCCTCGTCGTCCGGCTTGAAGGCACCAATGTGGAACTCGGCAAACAGCTCCTCGCGGAAAGCGGCGTCTCCATCATCGCGGCCGACTCCCTCTCCGACGCCGCGGAAAAAGTCGTCAAGGCCACCCAAAACTAACCCTTTCTCACCATGTCAGTTCTCGTAAACAAAAATACGCGTCTTCTGGTACAGGGCATCACCGGCAGCGCCGGAGCCTCGCACGCCATCAGATGCATGGAATACGGCACCAATATCGTCTCCGGCGTCACCCCCGGCAAAGGC
>CAZNVW010000016.1:15952-23067 GCA_964576595.1 uncultured Verrucomicrobiales bacterium | reverse complement strand
TGGTGTACTACAACTACAGACACTATAATCCGCTGGATGGAAGGTGGATCAGCCGAGATCTGATTCAGGAGCAGGGAGGATGGAATTTGTATGCGTTTGTTAAAAATAATGCAATATCACGTTTTGACATATACGGGAATATAACATATGTACAATTCGACGATAATTTAGGACATGCTTGGCTCAGAGTCGGATCAGGGAGATTGATTAAACAAAAATTCACAATGAATGGTGATATATATGATTGTTATGTCTATCCCTATAGGAATAGGGTTCTATCCAGCGGAATCATCCGATGATACTATCAGTGGAAAACTTACCTTGATTTTTACATATTCGCATGGAACATGGCAAATAGAAGACCAAAAAGAAATCATGTACACATTATACAATGAATTAAGCTTGAGCGAATATGACGTAAAAACATACACAAGTATGTGGAGTACGCCAAAATTTAAATACGGAAAAGCGGCAAATACTTGTTGCAAAAATTCAACAAATGAAAAAATAGAAGATTGCATTAATAATCACCCTCTTACAAATAGCGGATATAATTTAATTATGAGCAATTGCCGAGATAGAGCTAAAGAAGTATTAAAAGATTGTTGTATGGAAATAGACGAATCCACTAGACGAGCTGCTCAAAAAGGAAAAATTTTAAAACTCCCCAGAAGAATATGATTTTTAAAATAAATGCATTTATTTTATTATTTTTTCTTTTTTCATGCACAATGAATTCGCCTGCAGAAATATCTTTTAAGACCTTAATGGAAAAAGAATTCTTAAAAACAAAAATAAAAATAATATATTATGGCTCTGATGATAATTATGATTACATAAAAATATATAAAAATACTTACAAAATAAAAAAGGAAGAAAATACGATCATTGAAGGCGATAGGACTTTATTCAAATCATGGGACAATGGCGTTGTTTTATCACAAACTGTTTATATCGATAAAAACAATCAATATAAATTAATTTTTTCAAAAGAAAACAAAAAGTGATTTGTAAAAATTAGATTTATTGCATTATTTTCTAAACTTTAGCCAATATTACTCTTTTCTCCGGCCAGCACCTTCTGTTTATTGCTGGTCGGAGTTTTTATTTCACACACCTCCGTTTTCTCCAAAACCATTGACTTTTCCTATCTTCCGGGCTCAAATGACATAAATTCGGTAAAGCTCCCGAATGGCGTGGTTAAATCCATCGAGTTCGAGTCCCTCCGGGACATTCCCGTTCGCCTCACCCACTCTCTCGGCAATATGCTCCTCATCGACAGAACGCAATGCTCCGATCTCCTGGCCCGCCCCTCGGCCAGGACGGGGAAGCGCGCCCTCCCGTCCGAATCCGCCCTGGCGGGGATTCTGGAGATGCTCGCCGAGGCCTTCTCTTACACACCGCGCGGAGAACTGGCCTCCGCCTCCCTCAATGGCCGTGAGTTTCGCTATGTCTATGATAACATCGGCAACCGCAGTACAGCTCTGGAGCCGGACCGTCAGAGCGACTACGCCGCCAATCGCCTCAATCAGTACGACTCCATCGCGCTCGGGCAGGCGACGCCTTTCCTCCCGGAATATGATGCCGACGGCAGCCAGACGGCTCTGCGCACATCCGCCGGCGACTGGCGGGTCGAGTACGACGCCAGCAACCGCCCCGTCCGCTTCAGCAGGCCGGGCATGGAAGTACACTGCGAGTACGACTCAAAAGGCAGACGATTCTCCCGAAAAATCCTTAAAAACGGACAAACGGTCAGCCACCTCCGCTACCTCTACCGGGGTTATTTGCAGATAGCCGCACTCGATCTTCTCAACAACGGCAAGCTGGTGCACACTCTGCTCTGGGATCCCACCGAAGAGACCGCCACACGCCCTCTGGCGATGATCAAAAACGGCGAGGCGTATTACTACGCCCACGATTTCAACAAGAATGTGACCGAGCTGCTCGACGCTCAGGGAACTATCCGCGCCGCCTATGACTACACGTCCTTCGGCGCCGTGACCATCCATGACCCCGACGCCCTGGACAATCCCGTGCAGTGGAGCAGCGAAATGCACGACGAAGAGCTGCGGCTGGTGTACTACAACTACCGACACTACAATCCGCTTGATGGCAGGTGGATCAGCAGGGATCTTATCCACGAACAAGGGGGACTGAATTTGTATAGTTACTTGCATAACAAAGCATCTTATACTATTGATAATATAGGATTAGTTGAATGTGGAATAGGAGCTATCATTAATGGGAAAATAGGCATTCCTCCTATACCTAAAAACACTAATATTAATTCTTCTATTTATAATTTTACTTGTGATTCCCCAAAACAAGCTTGCCATTGGCTTTCGGGAAGTGATGAAAAAATAACAAATTACCCTGAAAGCTCTGAAGAGTCAAAAAACATGTCCCAATCTGCAATTGCTAAAAAATTAATAAATTATTTTTATAATAAAAATAGAAAATCTAAATGTTGCGAAGATTGGGTAGGAGTAGATAATTTTTCAGGAAATTTTAGTGTTCCAGAATTTTTTAGTGATTTTATATATCTTAATGGAACAGCTCATTTCGTAGGATCAGCAAGAGGCGATGTTTCTGTAAAGATAGAAAATTCATATGTTATAGCGACATACACATTCACCAACCCCACGCACATAAAATCATTACTTTATCATATCCCCGGAACTGAATATCTCGAAATAAAAAAACCAGAATTCCCATGCACTACTTGGAAACAAACCTATACATGGTCAGAAAAAATAGAAAGACGCAAAAATGATTTCTCTTATAAAAAAATTCGCATTACTTATACTTTTATCATCATGTGCAATACTAATTTCATGCGAAGATCCATTTGGATTTACAAAGAAAAAAATAAAATATAACTATTATATAGAAAATTTCCAGGCATCACATGATGATCCGGGATTATTTTATCTCAAAAAAAGAACTAATGGCGAATATACAGATATATTTGAGGGCATCGTAGAAGAAATAGCATGGGACAACAATAATATATATGCAAAAATACATAAATGCTATAGAGGGGATACTGATGGGATATATGTATTGGATATGGAAAAAAATATTATTTATGGACCATTAGAAAAAGTGCCCAAAGATGTAATGCTAGTAGCGGTCTATGATTTTTACAAAACATTATAAATCTAACAGACCGAGGCTCCACTTTTACAGAATGCCCAAAACATAATCCTCTTCTCTCCCTCCAGCCAGCAAAGCTCGTTTTTCGCTGGCTGGATTTATCTTTCACTAACAAGCAACTCCCCCCCCCTCAAAGGACATTGACTTTTCCTACCTGGCGGGCTCAAATAGCATAAATTCGGTAAAGCTCCCGAATGGCGTGGTTAAATCCATCGAGTTCGAGTCCCTCCGGGACATTCCCGTTCGCCTCACCCACTCTCTCGGCAATATGCTCCTCATCGACAGAACGCAATGCTCCGATCTCCTGGCCCGCCCCTCGGCCAGGACGGGGAAGCGCGCCCTCCCGTCCGAATCCGCCCTGGCGGGGATTCTGGAGATGCTCGCCGAGGCCTTCTCTTACACACCGCGCGGAGAACTGGCCTCCGCCTCCCTCAATGGCCGTGAGTTTCGCTATGTCTATGATAACATCGGCAACCGCAGTACAGCTCTGGAGCCGGACCGTCAGAGCGACTACGCCGCCAATCGCCTCAATCAGTACGACTCCATCGCGCTCGGGCAGGCGACGCCTTTCCTCCCGGAATATGATGCCGACGGCAGCCAGACGGCTCTGCGCACATCCGCCGGCGACTGGCGGGTCGAGTACGACGCCAGCAACCGCCCCGTCCGCTTCAGCAGGCCGGGCATGGAAGTACACTGCGAGTACGACTCAAAAGGCAGACGATTCTCCCGAAAAATCCTTAAAAACGGACAAACGGTCAGCCACCTCCGCTACCTCTACCGGGGTTATTTGCAGATAGCCGCACTCGATCTTCTCAACAACGGCAAGCTGGTGCACACTCTGCTCTGGGATCCCACCGAAGAGACCGCCACACGCCCTCTGGCGATGATCAAAAACGGCGAGGCGTATTACTACGCCCACGATTTCAACAAGAATGTGACCGAGCGGCTCGACGATCAGGGGGCTATCCGCGCCGCTTATGACTACACGTCCTTCGGCGCCGTGACCATCCATGACCCCGACACACTGGGCAATCCCGTGCAGTGGAGCAGCGAAATGCACGACGAAGAGCTGCGGCTGGTGTTTACGAGTCGATCAAGCTCTTGTCGGAAGAAGTCGCCTTGGGGTGATTTGCTCTGGTTGGGGCGTGGTCGCATGAGGGAATTTTGCAAGAAAATGCGCCGATTTCCAACCAAACGTGTGAGAAAAAGATCTTTATTTTTCTTTCAATATTCTAACTGTCAAATTGTTGCTGCTTTTTCAGAATCGACTTCTTGGAGTTTGTTTGCCAGTCCTCCCTGATTCCTTGTTCAGGAATCAGGGAGGACAGGTCAAAAGGCGGATCCTTTACAGCTTCAGCAACCAGGATCCGGCTTCCTTATCGTACACAAACCCCTTCTCTTCGTAGCTGGAAGAATCGATGAGCGGGTTGTCATTTCTGTCACCTTCCTGATAGAGCTTGTAGCCAAGGTCTCCACGGGAATTACTCATGTGAGGTTGACCGATGAATCCCGAGTCACGGCTGACAAGACCGCCAACAAGTCGGTTATTCAGCCATATCCCGTAAGATCTGTCCAAACCGCTGATCAGGGAATTAACGTGGTTTTTCGTTGCATCTTGCCTGATGTTGACGCTGATATATGCGGATTGGAGAGCAGCTTCACCGGAAGCGTTGCCATTTCTGACCGAATTGGCATCAACCGTCACCGTACCGCCACGATTCGTCAAGGAGGTGATCAAGCGGCCCAGTACAATCTCACCCTTGGCCTTGTAAACGATGTTGCCAAGGTCGGCTGTTGACGTTGCAAAGACTCGTCCCCCCTGGAGGATTTCGCTGCCCGTAGCCATGTAGATGGACTGCCCGGCGGTCACTTCGATGTTACCTCTGTTTTCAACCGTGATATTGGCATTCTGGTAGATGAAGTCATCTGCACTGAGATAAACACTGCCATTGCCAACGGTACTGATATCAGCATTGATGACGAGGTTGTCGTCACCGCGGCCCGTGTCTGTAACAGTGATGTAGATGCTGCCGCCGCCAAGATTGAGGATGGGGCTGTTGATCACAAACTCGCCAGGTGACGTCATGACGATATCACCGCCATTGGTGATGTAATCGTTGACAAATACCTTGTCGCGGGAATAGTCGATGTACAGACCGCCCGAACCACCGTTTCCGGTAATGTTGGAAGTCGAGATTTCAATAGCATTGTCTCTCGTACCAACACCCTTGCTGCCTTCGATCACAACGTAGTCGGAGTCGATGTTGACCTTCTTCTCCGTGTCGGTGTCGTTGATGTCGGTAATGGCTCCGCCAATGGCTTTGAGCGTTACCGTATTATCTGTGCCATTGGCGTCAATGAGGTCGAGACCTACATTGCCCTGGACGTTCAAGGTGATGTCTCCATCGGCGGTCGTCACGTTCTTGATGGCAAGATCGCCCTTCTGATCGATGTTGATGCCACCCAATCCAGAGACTGAAGCGGCAAGAGAGCCAACTTCCGTATCAAGAGCGCGGGTAGCGGCATCACCCTGGAGCCCGATGCCGTTGGTGGCTTCGAGAGTCAGATCCCTGGCGATAATCTTCGTGTCGTTGTTGTTGTCATCGGAGATGGCACCGCTGGCGGTCAACTTGATGTTGCCGTTTTTGGCGTGCAGTTCCTGGACAATCAGATTGGCTACTGCGGCGAGTAAGATATTGCCCTGCGAGGAGTACGCGTTGAGCTTCCCTACCTTGATGTCGAGGCCACCGATATTGTTCTTGGCGCGGAAGTAAACCGTATTACCGACAACATTAATACCGGAGTTCCTGGTATTGCTTCTGCGGATGGCGCCATTTTCAGCAGTCAACGAGACGTTGCCGCCTGTTCCGGAACCAGCCACGATGGAATCGGCAACGATGTCGCTTTCCTTGGACGTGATGTTGATGTCATTGCCCGTTGCGTTCGTTGTGGATTCAACGCGAGTGGCGATCACATCATTCTTGGCTACCAGATTGATTGAACCATTGCCAGCTACCACGTCAGTCGCTGCAAGCTCGCCGCCTGCCACGATGGAGATGGAACCCTTGCCCTTGGTGTTTGCCTTCAGCACGAGATCATCCGTTTCATTGATGGCGATCTTGCCATCCTTGTTCACGATCAGATTGGCGCTGTTCACCGTCGTGTCCAGGTCGATATCCGACTTGGCAGTGACTGTCAGGTTGTCAGCAACGACCGGGCCGCCGGAGGGGCGCTTGGCGGTTACAGAACCATTCAGTGCACTCAGGATAACATCGGCATTCTTGCCCTGACCTGCTTCAACCTTGCCAATGAGGATATTGGCATTCTTGGAAGTCAGGGTGATGTCGTTGTCATCGGTATCGGTCGTGGAGATAATATTCTTCGCATCGATGGTACTGTCTGCGGTCACTGTGATGGCGCCGTCGGCAGTGATCACGTCAGCCAGCAGATCACCTGTCTGGTCGATGATAACATTACCCTTGCCCGTCACCTTGCCGACAAGTTCCTGAATGTTGGTGCGCAGGCTGATGCCCTTGGCTGCAATAGCCTTGAACACCTTCGCCACCACGTGATAAATTGGAGGCTTGGCCGAGTTGCCAACGATGGCGCCCTTGGTTGCCTCAAGTGCAACTTCATTGGCGGCAGTGACTGTCTGGTTCAGGTTGATGTTGCCGTTGGAGGCCAGCATGGAAACATCACCAGCTTCTGCAGTGACCGTGTTGTTGACAATCACGTCTTGAGAAGCCTTCATGTCCACATTGCCTGTCGTCGCCTTGATGGCAGCCGAGTTCGCAATGTTGCCGTCCTTGGCGTTCATCACAACATTCTTCTGGGCGGTTACCGTTCCATTGATTGCGATGCCCTTGCCGGCACTCAGATCCACATCGCCCGTCAAGGCATCAATGGCAGATGTCGCCGATGTCGTGATGTCGCCAGCTTTCGCGTTCATGACAACGTTC
>CAZNVW010000016.1:0-15852 GCA_964576595.1 uncultured Verrucomicrobiales bacterium | reverse complement strand
TGGCTGTCATCGTCACATCGCCCGTCAAGGCATCAACGGCAGATGTCGCCGATGTCGTGATGTCGCCAGCTTTCGCGTTCATGACAACGTTCTCCTGCGCGGTGACATTCCCGTTGGTCGAGATGTCTGTGCCGGCAATCAGCTGAACGTCATTGGCGTCTGCGGTGATGGCCTTATCGGCTGTGATAGAGCCGTCCGTCGCGGTGATCAGAACATTCTTGCCTGCGTCAACCGTGGCGTTTGTGGTCACGTTGTTCTTGGCTGTCATCGTCACATCGCCCGTCAAGGCATCAACGGCAGATGTCGCCGATGTTGTGATGTTGCCAGCTTTCGCCGTCATCGTCACGTTGTCGTTCGCAGTGACATTCCCGTTGGTCGAGATGTTCGTGCCAGCGATCATTGAGACATCATCATCGGTTGCCGTAACAGCAGCCTCAGTCGAGATCTCGCCAAACATCGCATTGAGCTTAACATTCTTTTTCGCGGTGACAAAATCTTCCGTCGTAATGTTCGTATTAGCGTTCAGTACGACATCGGCTTGGGTTGCCGTGATAGCGCCCTGGGCCAAAATATTGCCGTACAGCGCATCAATCAGAACATTCCTGTCTGCTGTAACCGTGCTCTTTGTCGTCACGTCATTCCAGGCTACCATCTTCACATCGCCATCCTTGGCGGATATGGCGTCATCAGCGGTGATAGAGCCGTACTTGGCGGAGATATTAACCCCCTTGCCTGCGTCGATCGTAGATCCCGTGACCACGTTCTCCCTGGCAGTCAGGGCCACATCGCCAGCTGTGGCGGTGATATCGCCCCTGGCTGTGGTCGTAATGCCGCCATTTTCAGCCGTCATCGTCACGTTATCGCCAGCAGTGATGCTTGCATCGGCAGAAATGTCTTCACCTGCGGTCACGTCAATGTTCTTGTTCGCTGCAACCGCGGCACCGATAGCCACGTTCACAGAAGCGTCCATGGTCACATCGCCCGTCGTAGCTGTGATGGCCTGCGTCGTCGTAATGTCGCCGCCTTCAGATACCAGCGTCACGTTGTCGCCAGCAGTCAAGGTTCCATTGACTGCAAGATTCTCACCTGCGGTCATGTCAATGTTCTTGTTCGCAGCAACCGCGGCACCAATGGTCATGTCTGCCGAAGCGTCCATGGTGACATTGCCCGTCGTAGCTGTGATGGCAGCCGTGGTCGTAAGATCACCGCCTTCAGCTTCCAGCGTCACGTTTTCGCCAGCAGTCAGAGTCCCATTGACTGCAAGGTTTTCACCTGCGGCCATGTCAATGTTCTTGTTTGCGTCAACTGCAGCGCCAATGGTCATGTCTGCCGAAGCGTCCATGGTGACATTGCCCGTCGTGGCTGTAATAGCAGCCGTGGTCGTAAGATCACCGTCTTCAGCGGTGAGATCAATGTCTCCATCCGTTGTCGTAATGGCTTCTGTCACATTCATGCCGCCAGCGGTTGTCACAACAATGTCTCCGGCTCCAGCTTCAAGTCCGGTAAGGGCGGCCTTCCCCAGATTGGGGGTAACCCCGCCGATCTGCAGATCGCCTTCCAGATCATTGAGGTAGATTCCACCGGTGCCCGTTTTGGCTTCCAGCTTGGCAAGTTCAGCCTTGATCGCCTTCGCTGCGGTACCAATGCCCGTCCCGGCGATTGCCGCAAGATTGGCTGCGCTGATGTTGGCGGTCGTGTCGTCATCGGCGGTAGCATTAGTGATGGCGCCCTTTGTTTCGAGGGTAACGGTGTTATCCGTGCCCTTCGCTTCAATGCGGGTAATGTTCAGGTCTCCCGCAGCGTTGGCGATGGTAATGTTGCCATCGCCCGTGCTGGCCTTGACGACATTGAGTTCGTCTGACTCGGAGATGTTGATCACACCAGTCGTCGTCGTCGCGTTGAGGCTGGCGACATCCGTATCCAGAGAGGTGTTGGCATTCGTGCCAGAGGCTCCAATTCCGGATTTTGCAGCAATGACCAGGTCATGGCCCGTAATGCGCGTGGTTGTGTCGGCATCATTATTGACCTGTCCTTCCTTGGCATTCAGGGTGATGTCACCAAGAGTCTTTCCTGCGGTGATCGTACCTGCGGTGATATTGCCATTAAGGGCTTCCAGCGTAATGGTGTTGCCTTCAGCATCTGTCGTCGAAACAACATTCTTCGCGTCGATGCTGTTGCCAGCCTTGACGTTGATGGAACCATCGGCTGCTTTGACGCTCGTCAGTTCAACCGCATCCTTTTCAGAAATGTTGATCAACCCGGCGCCGGTCACTTCTCCCGTCAGTTTTGCAATATCCGTGCGCAAGGCGACGTCGGCGGTGCCGATGCCATTTGCAGCCGTGGCATTGAGAGTGCCGCCAATGACATGGTTTGCCGTCGCGGCAGTATCGGCAGCGCCCGTGATGGAGCCAGCCGTTGCTTCCAGAGTGACTGTGCCAGTCTTCGAGGTGTTGCTGACAGCCTTGTTCAGGACGATATCCTTGGAGGTTTTGATAAGGACATCGTCCTTTGCCGAAACACCCGTGACCGTCTTGGTCAGATTGCTCGTGTTGACGGAGATTTCATCAATGGTCAAGGCTTCGTCACCGTTGCTGTTGACGAAATAGGCGCCACCGTTTTCGGTCTCGGCAGCGATGCGCTTGACCTTCGTTTTGACGGTCGATTCCTGAGAACCGATGCCATTTTTGGCGACGGCAACCAGGTCTTCCGTAACAAGCCCGGGGGTATATCCGGTTCCGGGAGTGGAATTGACGACAATGGAGCCTTCCTTCGAGTAGAGAACGATGTTCTTGGAGCTCGTGGAAGTTCCATTCAGCGTAATGTTATCCTTGGCGGTCACTTCAATGACAGTATCTTTGCCCTGTGCGGTGACGTTCCCAAGCCCGATGTTTGTACTGGATTCCAGATAGACGTTGCTCTGTCCAAATGCACTCACATCAACATTATCAGCCTCGACGCCAAGAGCCTGGGATGCCGTGCCGATCACGTTGTTCTGTGCAGCTGCCTTATAGGCAACATCCGTCAGGATAATACTGGCATCTCTGGCAATCGTGCCCTTCTCTACTTTTTCCGTCAGATCGGTCAATTCCGATTTTTTCGTATTCAAGAGAGCCGTATTACTATTCAGCATCTGCTGGTTCGTGTACATGTTTGCATTGGCTCCGATCAGATCCTTTTCGAGGCCATCTACCTTGCCAGCAGCAGCATCTACTGCATTTGAGGCAGCATTAACCCCCATCTGCATGCCTGCTATGACGGATTTGAGAATACCCAAGGTAAGATCCGTACCACCGTCACCCACCAACGGAATGGCTTGAGCTGCACCGCCGGGGATTTCGACGATTGCAATCGCAAGGTTCGCGGCATCTAATGCTGTTGAAAGTGTCTTGAAGGTTATTTCCAAAGCTTTAAGCGTTGATTCCGCACTACTTAAGTCATTCTCAAGGTTATTAACCTCGGACTGGGAATTCTTGTACAGACTCAGGTAAAGCACAACCAATGAATTATAGGTGTCTACAGCCTCTTTGGTATACCCTTGCTGCTGAATCTGCAAATTGAGGTTATTGATTCTTGTAGCTAAATCAGCCTCCGCCTTTTTCTTGTCGTCATCAAGCTTATCAGCGGTAGATGTTCTGCCGCTCAGAGCCACATTTTTGGCGATGATGTTGACCTTATCTCCATTGTTGTCAATGATCTGTCCACCGGATTGCACGGTCACAGTACCCTTGTCACGCCCGGTACTCAGCAAATTGATGCTGATATGGGACGATGCTTTCAAGGTAATGTCTCCGCCATCGGTGATCAAATTGCCTGCAACGATGATCCCGACAAGCCCTGTTTCATCTGAGGGAAGAACGGTGCCAAGAGCCTCCAGATAGATGGAGCCGGTACCAGTCACCCTGATCGTGTCCTCGGAATTCAGGAAAACGATGTTACCATTTTTTGCAATAAGTCTAAGCGAACCGTTGTTATCAAGTGTCGTGGTTCCGCCATTGTTGTTAAAGACAGTAATGGTGGAAGCCGTGATGGAGACCGTCTGGCCTGCACCCTTGCCTGTGAGGGAATCTGCGGTGACCTGAAGAGCCCCCAGGTTTTCCGCAAATATACTTCCTCCTTCAGAAGAGTTTGCATTCAGAACAGCAACATCCAGGGAAAGCCCCTTATCTGACGTTCCGAGATGCTTGCCCGAAATGTCAAGGGTATTGGCCTTCACATTGGCAGTCTTATCTCCAGGTTGGCGGTTGTCAAGAATGTCACCGTTTTCAGACTTGAGGATGACGTTCTGACCACGGGCATCGACAACGCCGAGCATGATTGTACCACCAGCTTCGATCGAAGCGGCGCCGGCAACTTTCGCGTAGGCAAGATAGAATTTGCTATTGCCGATTTGCTTGAGATAAAGAGCACCATCAGTGGTGGTCACCTCCAGTTTTTCGACTGCGATTTCGAGTTTGTCCGAACTCGTGCCGATGCTGTTTGCCGTCAGGTTCAGGTTCTTGGCGGTGATATTCGTCGCATCGCCATTGGCGTCTGAGATGGAACCGCCGTTCGCCTTGAGGGTAACGTTATGTTGGGTGCCTGCATTGACTGCACCAAGCGCAATACTGCCGGAGTTGGTGAAGTTAATGTCGCCCTGCCCCGCTGTCGAAGCATTCAGGTTGATGGCTCCCGTATTACTGATAGCGATCTCGCCATTCGCAGTCGCGGTAAAGTCGGCATTGCCGCCAGTCTTCGAAATATTCGTGGTAATCGCATTGTCTGCAGCGCCAATCGAGCCGCCTGCCGTGAGGGAAAGTGAATTGCCCTTGATGTTGACGGAGCCTGATGTTTTGTAGCCATTCAGAATGGAACCGCCAGACTTCAAGGTGACGCCACCCTTGGCGGAATTCACCTTCGTGATGAGCATGTCGCCGTTGCCTTGGTGATCAATATAGATGTCGGACAAAGCACCGGACGCAGTTGCGTTCAGATTCAAGCCTCCGGCGCCATTGCCGGCATTATCAATATAGATACCATTCATCCCGGAGGTGAGGTTCAAGGATGTAGCCTGCGTCTGGAGGTGCGCACCCAAAGTACCAATATTCTCACCAACCGTCAGAGTAACTTTGCCAGCTTTCAACACGCCCGACACCTGCGTAATGGATTTCTCCGTCGTCAAGCTCAGGTCATTGGTACCCAAATCAATACCGTTAACTTTGATACCACTGATTGTATTCGTGAAATTAAGTGAAGTATCCACTCCACCAGTAACCTTCAGCACTTCATTATCGAATGTCAGATTAACGCCGGTCGTCTTGATCTCAACCGCTTTACCTGGGGTGGAAACAGCGATTGCCGAGAGATTGCCGGTGTTATCCACATAGATCTGACCAGTGGCACTATCACTTGCGGTCACATCCAAGGTGCCAAGTTTCGTTTTAATCGCCTTGTTCTTCGTCCCGATGGATTTTGCATTCACCACGGCGCCCTTGGCTTCAATAACAGTACCTGTATTCGAAGCAGCCGTTGTCATATTGCCCGAATTGGAGGTGATCTTTACGATGCCCTCTGTCGCCGTGATCTTGGAATCTACATGGGCGAAGTAAATATTGACGCCGCCTCCAGACGTGAGTTCGACATTACCCTGTGATCCCGTTGCGGTAATCGTACCGATATTCAAACGGTTCACTTCTTCGATATAAACCCCACCGACTTCACGTGTCTTCTCATCGATCGTGTAAGACAATGTACCCGACGTGATATCCATGCGGTTGCCAGTAATCGTACGGAGCGAGCCGCCACTGAGGCCGACAGCACCAGCTGCCTTCAAGGAGAGATTGTTGGAAGTCAGAACAGGGAGAATACCCGAACTGCCGCCTTGTCCGTTGGCAAGTACACCGCTGGTCAAGAGGATTGAACCATTAGTTGATTCCAATGTGAGTTTGTTCGTTGCCGAAACATTCTCCATGATGCCGATATCACCTTTGGTTTTGATGGTCACATCCTTGGTACCGTCGATATAATTTACGACCGTACCGTCGTCGTTTTTAGAGATCGCTTTCACATTGCGATCACCATCAATCGTTGCCTCATAACCGTATTCCCTGGCAATCACGCCAAGAAGGTAGAGGTTATCGGACGAATTGTTGATGTTGATGCTGCCGCTGACTAGCGTTTCAGCCTTGAACGCGGTCATGTTCGTGTTCAAGTCGATATCGTTCTTCGCGGTAAGCGATACGGAGTAGGCATCAATATCGGTACCAGCTCCGGAGCCCTTGATTCCACCGCCCGTCGAGGTGATGAAAACGCTTGCGATATCATTATCACCCTTGTCGCCATTGGTCGTGATATTCTTCAGCGTGAGGTCACCCTCAGCACTGTTGTCGACGATAATGTTGCCAGTAGAAGCTTCGCCATCAACGCCGGATATTGTGCTTGCACTGAGGTTATTGACCTTGACCTTCAACCCGCTGGTAACAACGATATCGTTGCCGCCTGCGTCCACAGTGTACGTAACCTTGCCAATGTTGGCATTTGTTGTGCCCAGGGTGACCAGCTCCAGAGAGTCGGCTTCGATGATGCCTGCACCGCTTGTGATGATGCTGCCCGTTGTTGCACTGAGGTAAATCTTGCCGGAGGGATCAGCATCCGTACCGATTGCCTTGATGGTGCCACTGACGTCGATGCCGTCTGCACCTGTTATCGTGATATGACCACCGCTCAGGCCGTAAATCTTGAGACTGCCGCTATTCTGGATAGTGATCGTGCTCTTGCCGGCATCGACCTTGCTGCCCTCCGCCATGGTGAAGGCGGCCTCTCCGCTGAGAGTGAAACTGCCGCCGCCCGTGATGATACTTGTGTCTTTCGCCAGGGAAATAACGCCATCCGTACCAGCCTTGAGAACGAGATTCAACTTCGCCGGGTCTGAGGTTACATCAACCAGAGCAGGAGGATTATTGGGATCAATCTCCTGAGTAGTAGTCCCAACAGAGCTGATATCCTTATTGATGGTAATGTTCTTGCCTGCATCGAAGGTCAAATTCGCGTCAATGATGCTGTCCTTGGTGCTGACATACTTGATTGCCGTATCAACGGAAATATTGTTTTTCGCCTGTACTGTGACGCCACCCAGTTTCAGGGCATCGAGGATGAATTGGACATTCAGGTCGGAAGTGCCCGTAGCAGAGTCAAAAGCGCCACTCTCACCAACACCGGAACCCGTGGTTGTATTAATGCTGAAATCGGTAGTCTTGATCAGCCAGGAGCCGGCGTTGCCGGACACTCTGGAGACATCAGCCATGGAGCCCAGCGACAGATATTCGCCGCCAGTGGTTTCAATCGAACCGCCGTTGCCGTCTATAACACCACCTTTTGCCTGAAGCGTGACCCCCGTCCCGACGCGGGCGGTCTTGCCGCCAGTCACCTTGATCGCACCACCGTTGCCGTGATCACCAGTAGCATTGGCAGCTAGCTTGCTGTTATCGCCAAGGGCGACACCATCAGTAGCATCCAATGTAATGGAGCCGCCATGGCTTTCGCTGGAATTCGCCTCAATCGTACCAAAGTTGCCGACATTTTTGCCCTTGAGGGAAACCTTACCGGCCTTCGTCTTGCCGTTCGCCAGGATAGAGCCCTTGTTGACGACATCGCCTTCGGTGCCTTCAATCGTGACAGAACCGGCCTCGCCTTCTGTCGAGCTGGCATCAATTTTAGCGGTCTGCTTGACACTCTTCTTGCCCTTGAGGGAGACGGAGCCAGCCTTTGTCTTGCCGGCAACCGTGATGTCACCGCTATTTTCGATACTATCTTCGGTGGATTCAATCGTTACCGTTCCGCCTTCACCGTCCGAGCTGGCGTCAATTTTAGCGGTCTGGGTAACACTCTTCTTGCCCTTGAGGGAAACTTTACCTGCCTTCGTCTTGCCGGCAACCGAAATCTTGCCGCTATTGACGAGTTCGTTTTCGGTAGCTTCAATCGTGACAGAACCAGCTTCGCCTTCTGTTGAGCTGGCATCAATTTCGGCAGTCTGTTCAACAGAGCTGCCCTTGATCGTTACGGAGCCGCCTTTTCTTTTCCCGGCAACCGAGACCTTGCCTTTATTGGATACCTTGCCGCCGGTGCGGGCTTCCATCTTGACGGAGCCGCCATTCCCGCCCAAAAGGTCATCAAAGGAGGACGCCTCAATGGTGCCGGAATTATTGACGACAGAGGTCATTGCCTTGTTCGCAGTGGCTGCGGAAAGAATGACCTGACCGCCTTCCGCCGTAACGTTCCCCTCATTGGAAACAGAGGAGCTTAATTTATTGCCTTTAGTATCCAGGACGTCCCCAGCTACCTCGCCATCAACCGCAAACTTGACAAGACCGTTACCGGTAAAATCCAGAGTAGCCGACGTCCCGGAGGCCAGAGCTACACTCCCGGCCTTGGCCACGATAATCCCCGTATTCTTGACACCATTGGCAACAAGGTGAGCAAAGCCCCCCTCCTCCTTAATGGTAATTTCGCCCTCATTAACAACAGCAGAAAGTTTTGTCGTATCACCTTGGGTAAAGGTGTACGTGTCATTATTCATGAAGTCATCATTCGAGATATCAAATGTCGTCGCCAGCAATCCTGCTACGTCAACTTTCGAACCGGCTCCGAAAAGAATGCCGTTGGGGTTGATAATGAAAACTCGCCCGTTTGCCGTAAGTTCCCCGTAAATTTCAGAAGATTCATTCCCCGTCACACGGTTCAGAATAATCGATGTGTTTCCTTGTTGAAGGAAATTGACAATTTCATTTCGGTCGATACCGAATTGCTGCCAGTCAATAACAGCCTTGGGTGACGTCTGAGTAATGTCAAGTGCGCCACTGCCAGGCGCTCCTATCGTGGCATCACCTGCCACGACAGACCCGCCAGTCGGCAAAGCCGAGGCTTCGTAGGAGAAAAGGAGGAGACTGCAGAGCAGTGTTGTTGTCGCTGTAGAAACGGTCAAAGTTTTTGCCTGTTCAAGGGAAGTATTCTTCTTGCTCCTTGATTTTCTGTTTTTCTTGTTCATGTAAAGGAAAAGTCGTTAAATTGAATAGGATGATCGATCAGAAGCTGTAACGAACCTGACCATAGATGTAACCACGGTTGCCTTCGCGGGGACCAACGGGTGCCGCGAGGTCTAAACGGAGATCCAAACCTTCATAAATGTTGGAACGAATGCCAACACCTGCACCGGCAAGTCTGCTCCATTGCTCCTGACCTATGATGGGGTGCTTGATCTGCGTCTGCGCGCAGTCAAAGAATGTTGCCAGCTGAAGACGTGCCGCATCAGGCAGCACAGAATAACGGAGTTCCGCATTGAACAGGATGCCGCTATCCCCCGAGTAGAAGGACTGAGGCTGGCCGCGAACGGTACTTGCACCGCCAATGTACATCTGCTCTCCGGAAACCAGAGGATCGACAGAATATTGCGCGGTAAGGCTGAAAATGCCATAGAGGCGTTGATTGAAATTCTGCAAACGCATGATACTCAGCACGGCCTTGGTAAACCCGTTATCAGCTTTGGCATAGGAACGGCTGGAGTAGTAGTCGTTATTGTCCATGCCGCCCATAAGTTCGCCGAGGCCCTGATGGATGTTGAAGGATACGTAGCTTCTGCCCTCGGAGTCGGTGTGGTCGAAATTGACGCCGATGCGGAGTTTGCGAACGTTGTCGTTGCTCGTTCTGTAACCAAGCATGGTCTGCTCCATATCCTGCCATTCGAACCAGGACTGAAATTCCAGGGAGGTTTTGGCGGAATAAACGATGCGATGGGAAATGCCCATGCCACCGCTGGAGTTTTCACCCTTGATGTCCAGAATGGCATATTCGTTGCCAATCTGGTTATTGCCCTTGCCATAATAGGCATTTAACGAAGTACCGTGGTTGTTGATCGGGCGCGCGTAACTTGACTGCCAGTACCAGGAATCGATCGAGTCCGGAGAAACGATACCGAAGAAGCCCAGTTCGTCGCCAGCGCCCGTCATGTTCGGCAAGGCAATGTAGGGGATGAAAC
Source organism: uncultured Verrucomicrobiales bacterium (assembly GCA_964576595.1). GTDB lineage: Bacteria > Verrucomicrobiota > Verrucomicrobiia > Verrucomicrobiales > Akkermansiaceae > CAZNVW01. Next base: position 5,846 of record CAZNVW010000016.1, on the reverse strand, counting down.
GGTATTTACCGGAGTCATCGCTGCCGAAGTTGTTGAATTCGATAGTACCCTTGACGCGGGGTTCTTCCTTGACTTCGATGCCGACATTGGTCAGTCCCGTGTCTGCCCCCGGAGAAAGCGTCGAGCTGACAGAAATGCCCGAACGCGAATTGAGCATCACCAAAGGACGCTCGATTTCGGACATGGTCAGGGCTTTGCCTTCCTGATTGTACGCATAAAACGTATCCTTGATCCGCTTTTCGGAATAACGCTTGTTACCCGTGACGTTGACATCGCCAAGTCTGCCTTCAAGAACCTGAAGTTGCAGAGCGCCGCCCGACTTCATGTTCTGCTTGGGAACAATGACTTTGGCGATCCTGTAGCCACGATCGTGGTAGTGATTTTCGATGGTGGAGGCCATTCCCTTGATCTGGGAGAAGGTCAGTTTCTTACCATAATTGTCGGAAATGAGGCTCTGGAGTTCTTCCGTCGAGAATGCGGAATTGCCGGTGATCTTGACGCTGCCAACCTTGATCGTGCTCTCTTTGCGCGATGAACGCGAGGGAGGAGTCACCTCCTTCGCGGGTTTCTTGTCCTTGTCAGCCTTCGTGAAGACTGGCCGCACAGGGGCTGAGACAGACTCGGAATAGGCTGCACGGGCTCCGGATGCCTGAGGAAATGCCGCACGCGCTACATTTCTGGACGCCGGAGCAATTGACTTTTCCTTCTTTCCTGCCGTGTCCTGAGCACAGGCCACCCCGCTTACGGTCAAAGCAACAAGAATTGTATTTAATATGGTCCCCCTCAGTTGACCCGGTACCCTTTTCAGGGTTTCATGTGTTACGCTCATATGTTTCGTTTAGTTGTGTTCAAGTGATAATTGTAAAAGTTCAGAATTTTACTGGAGAGATTGTTCCAGAATTCCAGTTTTGAGCGTGACAGGCGTTCGCCATATCAGGCACTTTAATGGAAAACGGGACGCCATCAGACCCGGCGTCCTCAATTCCGGGAAAAGAGATCAGCCGCAGTCCGGCTCCAATAGAAGTGACCACTGCCGAAGCAGGGCAGACCAAGGGATCAGGGTACCTAGGCGGCAGGCAAGTAAGGCTATTTGAGGGCCAAAATGATAGAGCCATGTCCATGGGTAACGGATGAGCAATCCGTAAAATATTTACACAATCTATTTAAAATTAACGATATGCAAATATATCAAATGAGATTTTAGGGTTGATTTTTTCCTTTTAAGGAAAGAAATGTACCAAGAAGCAAAAATATCAAAACTTCCGTTTGAAAAATGCTAACCCACTCTTTTGTAGGCTATAAAATCATCGCTTTGTGAAAATAAGGCCTCAAAAAAAAAATCTTGCTTACGGATTGCTCATCCGTAGCACTTTTTTGAGATAAACAATCAAACCTGCTCTTCCTTTTTCCTTTTTATTTCAAATGTTTCAGAAAAATTCACCCAAAAATAAATATCAATACATTCATTTATAATTCATTATGCAATTAAAAAGAAATAGAATAATTACAGAAAAAGAAAGCGCAGAACACCACGAGAGAGTAAATTTTTTCTGTAAATTCGACTAAACTGGCGCAATTGGTGGTGGATGGAGTGGTTAGGATTCCGGGAGGAGGTAAGCTTTCCCAGTCTCCCACTCGTCGGATATCTCCTGAAGGGGTACGGAGACGAGTCGTTCTATGGAGTCTGTGTTGGGGAAAAGACAGGCGACTTTGGTACGTCGTTTGATTTGTTTATTAATGTTCTCCATCATGTTGGATGTTCTGAGTTTGCGGCGTATTTGGGGTGGATAGTCTTGGAAGGTCAGGCCTTCGGGGATATTTTCCAAGAGCCGAGTTGATGACAGAACGGTTCTCAGTGGAATCATTTACATGATCAAAAACGGCCTTCAATGGAAAGATGCCCCGCGTGAATATGGACCTCATAAAACTCTCTACAATCGATTCGTCCGGTGGAGCCGGATGGGAATTTTCCATAAAATCTTCCTGGAGCTTTCTCGGAAAAATGGCTCCATGGAGCAATTGATGATTGATGCCACGCATCTCAAGGCGCACCGGACAGCGGCAAGCCTGCTTAAAAAGGGGCTCTATCCCGGTGTATCGGACGCACAAAAGGAGGGCTGAATACCAAACTGCACGCTGTCTGCGATGAACAAGGCCAACCCCATAGCCATGGAGCTGACTTCTGGACAGACCAGCGATTACAAGGGAGTTGCCATATTATTGGATCACCTGCCGCAAGCCAAATACCTGCTTGCCGATCGAGGATATGATGCAAGCTGGTTTAGAAAAGCTTTACTCCACAAGGGAATCACTCCCTGCATACCATCCCGGAAATGTCGTAAAACCCCTGTTGATTACGACAAAATACTCTACAAACAACGCCACAAAGTGGAGAACATGTTTGGACGAATCAAGGACTGGAGGAGAATAGCCATGCGCTATGACCGATGTACCCACACGTTCTTTCCGGCTATATGCATTGCTTGTTGCGTTATCTTTCATCTTAAGTAATGAGTCCTGAGCCTAGCGGAATGCCGAACAGGAGCCATATTAACGGGAAAGCAGGTATTCCTCCTAAACCTAAAAACTCTAATTCTCCTATTTATATTTCACTTGCGATTTCCTAAAACAAACTTACTATTGGCTTTCATAGAGTGATGAAAAAATAATTTGTAAAAGCAGAAAGACGCAAAAATGATTTCTCTCATAAAAAATTATATGAACTATTTCCTTTGCTACCTGTTCCAGCCCCACAGGAAATCAGTTTCCCTATCTGGAGTGATTCATTAGAATACTTCGGTAAAGTTGCTCGAATGGCATCAGCAGATCAGCCCAATTCGAATACTCTCACTACGGTAACTTATTACTCTATTTTTCCAGATCAGGAGAACGAGCTCCATGAGATTTCCCATGTGTCGCGACTTCTTAAAGAAGAAAAGCATGTCTGGAAAAACTCGAATTCTCAAACAAGACAGATAAACAAAAAATAATATGATTTCACAAGAAGGACATCCCATCATCCTCTCAACAAGGCGCTCTTTCTATTTGTTCCTATTTTGTTATGTATTGTTCATGGGATTTTTGACATGGCAGTTCATTTCCAAACACGGGAACGACAATATATTGCCGTTAATTCTATCGTTACATATTTTATTCCTGTACGGAATCTTCTCGATAATGGGCTACAAATTATCTTTCCATTCCAACAGATTGGTTAAACAGTCCTTCTTCGGAACACAGGAAATATTTTATGCAGAAATAAATAAAGTATTATTGAATGATTTCGCCCTTCAGCTTTTTCAAAAAAGATCCCGGGAGACAGACATATACCGTATATTCGATATATGGATTTACTCCGGAGATGCCAAGGTTCATTTTAGATCAAAATGGTTTGACTCCCGAGAAAAAGCGGAAGAGGCTCTCCTCCTTCTCCTGGAAAAATGCCCTCCGCAAAATATAAAAAAAGAGGGGTATTTGAAAGAGAGCGCGAGGAATGAAATTAAAATAGCATTAAAATGGATGTTTATTCTTTATCTTTTGACTGGTCTGATTGATTTGTCAATCAAGCTTATTTTCTGAATGGCAAAGGTCTTGCCAGTCCAAGAGAGATCACGGCCTCTTTTGCTCTCTGGGCAAATGTTACAGCCCCCTCTTCTTTCCGACCAGTGTTTCTCTGTTTTCTATTTTCGGGGTTCCCCTATTCACGATTTGGTATCTCACACGAGTGATCTCGTCACGCCCCATGGTTTCAGGTCTCCCTGTCCGGCGAATTTTCGAAGGAGGCGGCTGACGCAACTCCCCTCCCTGTCGTAAAATTTTTCTCTCCGGGGTTTTATGGAGGCGCCCCCGACGGGAAAAGGACGGCCGACGCGGTTTTGATTCCAGCCTGTGATCCTTCCCTGTTTTCTGAGCCGGGGTTTACCCTGCATGCAACACGCCATGAATATACACCAGATATGGATAGGAGAGATTCCCGACAGGGAACGAAGCTGGATGGACTCCATACGCCAGTGGGCGAAACGGGACGGTCATCACTACCGCCTGTGGCGCGAGGAGGACTGCGACGAGATTCTCCGTCGTTATGATTTCCGCACCGATCTTCGCGGGAGTTTTCCCCCTTTTATTTACAAGTCTGATATAGCGCGCCTTTGTCTTTTGCACGAGTACGGCGGGCTTTATCTGGACGCCGACTTTATCAGCGTCGAGGATCGGGGCTGCGCCGAATATTTGGAAGACATTCCCGGTCTGGGACTGCTCCAGCACAGAGACGACGACATCATCAACTGTCTCATGTGGAGCGGCAAGCCGCACTCTCCCGTCCTGGAGCACATTCTGGAACGGCTCAAGGAAAATCTGGATGGAGAAAGTCTGCCCTCTCCGATGACCGCGACGGGCCCCGGTTTCCTGACCCGCCTCGTTTTTGGCGAGGATCGTCTGATTACTCGAGTTACTCTCCTGCCCAGAGCCCGATTTATGCCTGTCAATTCCTGGCAGGAGTCCTTCGGCATGATCGGAGACGCCTGGTTTGTGTATTTGTTCCGCAGATCCTGGCAGGTTCCCTCACCTCAGCCAACCGTATGAAGACCGTTACACTTGCCCTGTACGGCGGGTTGGGGAATCAGCTTTTCCAGCTGGCCGCCGCTACGGGTATCGCCCAGCGCACCGGACGCGTGCTGACGATTTCTCCGTCCTCGCTCCATCCTACTCACGAGTCTTTGACCGACACTCTCATTCTCGATATTCTGACCGGGCACGGTCTTCTTGAGACCGAGGCTTCCTCTCCCTTGTCAGAGGAGGTCTGCCGGGAGCCCTCGCCTCATGAGCTGATGCCCCTGCCCGCCAGTGAATGCGAGCGCATACGCCTTCACGGCTATTTCCAGAATGCCGGATACTTCTCCGGGGCCGAGGAGCGTATTCTGAGTCTTTTCCATCCTCTGGCTCCCCGGGAGCTGATCTACGGCCCCATCGCCCTGCATCTGCGCATGGGAGATTATCTTCAGGTGCAGGATACTCACCCGGTCATCAGCGAGGAGTATCTGCGCAAGGCCGTCTTCTGGCAGCTCTCCCGCCGGGCATCGCCCGTCATTCATTTATACTCGGATTCTCCGGCGGAGGCCGCGTCCTTTTTGGAGAAAGCCCTGTCAGGGCTGCACGTCTCGATTGACGTCAGGCCGGGCAATACGGTGGAGCAGCTGCAAGCTCTCGCCGCCCACGTCAATATGATAGGCAGCAACAGTTCCTTTTCCTGGTGGGCGGCCTGGCTGCATCGCTCCGGCGCGCCTGCGGAGCACCAGCTGGTTCTTCCCGCCCGCTGGTACGGGCCCAGAGGGCCAAAGGAATGGCAGGGGATTTACCGGGATGTCACCCGAGGCGTTCTCGCCATTTTTTGAATGTGGCGCGAGTGATCCGGGGCAGGTGTTTGTCTGCCCCGGATTTTTATGCGCAACGCGCCCCTTGCCGCTATTCGTCCGTATGGAGGAAATAGAGGCCGTCTTCGTTTTTTACGAAGCGTTCCCTCCCCCATTGATCCCATTTGAGGATCAATTGTTCGGAGGTAAATTCCAGGATCGCCGCCCCTGCCCTGATCGACATCCGCTCTCCCCGGTCTCCGATGAGGCGGAATACGTCGTGCCAGTGCGGATGCTCCAGCTCGAGGATGTGCTCAAAGTGGGCGGGATCCTGGTTCACTCTCGTGTTAAGTCCCTGAAAATGCCCGTCCAAATAGTTGCCTCTCAAGACGGACGGGGTCCCCTTTTGTACGATGATGAAGGAGGACAGGCCCTTTTCCCTGACATAATCGGCCATATTGCTGCATCCTTCTTCTTCCATGAGGCGATGCATCAGAT
>CAZNVW010000015.1:0-23548 GCA_964576595.1 uncultured Verrucomicrobiales bacterium | reverse complement strand
TTCTGAAGCCCTTTATTATGGAGGTTTAGCATTTGCTGTAATTAGTCCAATCATAATTGGCGGCACATATTTTTTACTTAATAGATTTCATATTTATAAGACTTTTAATGGATATTTATTTTTATTACTAGTAATTTTAGGCACACAAAATATGTGTAGAACGAGTTTTTATGATAGTTTTCTTCGAAATGTCTATATCATATTTATTTATTTAATATATATATTGATATTAGAATATAACCGAAAAATATTTTATGTCTATAAACAATAGTGGGATGGCGGTGAGTAATGTTTCTTTTTTACAAGTGTATAATCAATTGAACAAACTCAATTTTATTAAAAACATCTTTTAATAACTCTCAACCACAGAGGTTGTCTCATAAAGGTTGAAAAAACCTCGTAGAGACAGCCTCTTCCCTTTTTGTTTTTCCCCTATACGCGCAAAGGGGCTGCTCTACTTATTGGAGCAGCCCCTTTTGCTATTTTACCCTCAGAAATGACGAGCGATTAAAACGATTTTATTTTGCCCGACAAGAATGAATTTCTGTCGCGCCGTCTCTATCCGGCATACCCCGTAATACCGCCTTTACCGGAGAAAACACCCCGGGCAAATTCATCTCTTAAACAATTGTTATAAAAACACTTGCCAGACTGACCTGCGAGACGTAGTTTCCTCGCCCTCGAAGGGAAAACTTTTTGTTATCCCAGAAACAACCATATAGAAAAATGAAATTCAGATTACCTTTATTCTGGATCAAAGCGCTCCTCCTGCTCCCCGCTCTCCAGCTATCTCATGCAGCTACCGTCAGTAATTGGGAACAAATAGCAACAAAATGGAAAACAGAGACAGAATTTATTTTGTCCAACAATATCGGAGTAGATTACAGCACCACTTCCACCAATCTCTATGGAGCCCAAACCCTTTCCGCAGGAAAAAACATCAGCGTTGACGGCACCGCCTCCCGCTATGCGCTTACCGGCGACATAACCATCAGGGAAACCTCCATCAAGAGAGCCTTTATCGCCTCTGGAGGAAGTCTCACCCTTACAAACCTGAAATTCAACAACCTCTACGAAAGCAACAGCGGAGATGTTCGCCCCATACCGGACCCTTCATTGCCTGTACCGTTCTCCCAATCCGGCGACACGGGCGATGCTCTCCTTTACGCCTGCGGCTCCGTCGTTGTTTCCACATCAGAAGATTCGGCGATTACGATTATCAACTCCGAATTCAATAAAAACGTCATCATACAGGAAAGATCCTACAAAGCGAGCGTATCAGCCGACAACCCCGATCCGCAGCGGGAGGCAGTACTTGTTTCAGGAGGCGCTCTTGGAGGTCAGGGACAATTCACCATACTGTTCAGCAAATTCGACAGTAATCAGACCATCGCCCGTCTTGAAAAAGAGGGCCCCCTTGCCTGCTCGTCGGGCGGCGCCATCCGGGCTCAGCATCTGAAAATCGGAAACTCCGATTTCAGCGGCAATTTGGCCAAGGCAGTAGAAACAGTCCCCACCCAAATTGCGGACACCCAAATAATCGCCAAAGGCGGCGCCATTTCCATCGAAAACGGTGACGCCGAAATAGTCGGCACCACCTTTACGGGCAACTATGTCGAGGCCGCCTCAAAATCGCAGCTGATTACCTCCGCCTCAGGAGGTGCGCTGTTCATGGCCAACAATGACCTGTCATACATAGACGACTGTACCTTTACCGGAAACTACGTCCAATCAACGACATCCGCCAACGATAAACTTACCGCCGCTTTCGGCGGGGCGGTTTATACAACATCCGGCGTCATCAAAAACAGCTCGTTCTTCAACAACTACACATCCTCGGCCACAACATCGCAGGGAGGAGCCATTTATCTGGCCCCGCTGAACGGACATTTTTCCCTGGACATCATCGCCGATATCAAACAAAGCATCTTCAGAGGAAACAAAATGAACGTCTCCTCTGTCAACATGGGCGGACTCCCCGATGACGGAACCGCAAATGCCCTCTACATCGACGCCGCCGACCTCTCCGGCGCAAACTCCACACTTGATTTCCGTGCAGTTTACGGTCTGGGAGTCCAGCTCTACGACCCCATCATCGTCAACGCACATTCCGTGGACGCGTCGGCCATAGTCGAACTGTCCTTTAACCGCCCGGGAGGCGAAAAAGATCCCGTTTACGATGGCGCCATTATCTTCCATGGAGATTCTGAAATCGCGGAGAACCGGGTCTCCACCCTCTCCTCCTCTGTCGCCATGCGTCAATACGACGGCGAAGTGCACATCATCAACCGGGCCGTACTCGGAGCGGCTCACGGCAACGCTGATACCCCGGCAATCGGAGCCCGGAGTTACGACATGGACAAGGGCCTCATGCAGATCACCGAGGGCGGCCATCTCATGGCAAACGACATGCGCTTCGGACAAATCGGCCAGGAAAACGGAGCCATCTGCACCTTCCGCAACGGAACAGGCGCGCAAATAACCGCCCAAACCATTTCCATCACCAATGGCCTCACCGTGGACTTCCAGCCCTTCCTGGACAGCCATGACTCGGGTACCACCATCAACACAGACACCCTTTCCCTCGGGGGTCTCCTCCAGGTAGCCGACAAAAGCGCGGGCTATCTCGAATTTTATCTGAACAAAAGATGGGCGGAAAACCAGAGATATCTCGTCTTCAGCCTGTCCGATAACGCCCTGAATGGAAAAGAAGGAGACTTCAGCTCTATCATCTCCGCCCAGGCCGGATCGGACCTCGTTACGGAAGCCTATGGACACCGCGGAAAATGGAGGATGGAATGGGTAGGAAACGACCTGTTCGCCGTATGGGAAGCGGAGCAATCCATCGTCCCGCCGCCTGTTGATCCTGAAGAGCCGCCGGTCGATCCCGGTAACCCTGGGCCCACCCCGCCCATCAATCCGCCCGCCCCTCCGCAAATAAACCCGGAACTCGCCGGAGGACTCGTAATCGACTCCCTCTGGAGCACCGTAGCCAACATGAAATCGCTCAGCGGAACGGCGTTTTCCCAAATAGGCCTCTCCCGCTTCAAAATGGGCAAGGACGTCAACTTCTGGGCCAGCGGTCTCGCTGATTTCAGCCGGCACAACACTCAGGGCGGCTCCGACGGGTACATATACAACGGATTCGGCTATTCCGTCGGTTCCGACATCCTGCTCTCCGGGAAAAATATGATCGTCGGCCTCGCCTTCGGCAATCTGTACGGAACGAACAAGAGCCGCTCCTACGCTGCGGAAATTGACCAGACATCCTATATGGGAATGCTCTACTCCAGATGGATAAAGGAACTCGACAAAGACACCCTCCTGAGCATTGACGGCAGCGCCTCCTTTGGAACGGTCTCCAACAAACTCAAAACATACTATAGCGACTCCTTCTCCAGCCACGGCAAGTGGGACAACACCGCCGTACGCCTCACCCTCAAGGCGGCGTGGGATCACACCCTGAACAAAACGTGGACTCTTACCCCCTTCATCGGGCTGGAGTACGACGACGCCTCCCAGGGCGGCTTCACGGAAGAAGGCACCCGCATACGCCGGTTCCAGGACTCCACCCTGCGCAACCTCGCCCTCCCCGCGGGCATCGCCCTCAGCAGCAAAACAGACTGCTTTGACAACATGCACTGGTACAACTCGCTGGCGGTGAGCTACATTCCTGACGTTTACAGGAAAAACCCGGAAACCTCCGCAATCCTTTTCAGCCAGGATTACTCCTGGGCGGCCAAAGGAATCAAACCGCTTCGCAACGCCCTGCGTGTACAATACGACACGCGCCTGCAGCTCAACGAGGCCTGGACCATTTTTGCCGGCTACTCTCTGGAAGGCCGCAAAAATTCGGTCTATCACCATGCGAACGCCGGATTCAACTACGCCTTCTAATAAATTGGCCGGGAACTCCTTCAGGAGTTCCCGGCATCAGACATCCCTTACAAAACTCCTTTCTCTGGAACCTTCCGGGCAGCTCTGCCCCTCTTTATCCAAGCCTTACACCTAACCAGACGGTATGAAATTAAGATTGCCTCTTCTTTTACAAGCAGCTCTCCTGAGCGCATTCAGCCTCGTCACCCTGCCTCAACAGGCGGCCGCAAATACGGCATCATCCTCCGACCTGAACAAGATCAGCCTTTTGTCCGCTTACACCAACCCTGATATCCTTTATCAAGGACAGTCAAGCAGATACAAAAATTTAAACGCGGGCGACGCAGGATGGACATGCGCCGACACAGAAAACGTGCAATTCCTGAATAACACGGGATCGCCCATCTACTCCTACGAGCCGTCCGTCACATTCCAGAACAACGGTCTGGTACTCTTCAAGAATAACAACGCAACGGGCAACGGAGGAAGCATCTTCATGGATGGGGACAACAATGCGCCCCAAGTACTCGAATTCATCTCCAACAAAACGCTCCGGTTTGAAAATAACACGGCCACAGGCAATGGCGGAGCCATCTTCCATACGGGATACTTCAGCAACTTCATTCAAATAGGAGCCCTCAACTTCCGAGGCGACGGAAACAATGAAGTCACCTTCCAGGAAAACACCGCCGCCATCGGGGGCGCCATCTACACCTTCCGCCAGACGACCTTCGACGGCAACGATTCCGTCAATATCACGGGCAACAAGTCCTCCCTGGGCGTAGCCGCCCTTTATGTAGCCAACACGCTGAGCTTTACCGGCAACAAGAGCGTAAACATATCGGGCAATAAAAACCAGGGCTCCGTATCCGGCGCGCTTTACTCGGCCAAGGGTCTGACCATAAGCGGCAACGATCAAGTAAGCATCTCCTCGAACGAAAATGGAGGAACAGGCGGCGGCGCCATCTACATCCAAAAATTTCTGAACATTTCCGGCAACGGCGCCGTAGAAATCAAAAACAACACCTCCGCAAAAGAATCCGGAGCCATCTACCTCAACGAATTGGCAAACCCGGGCACCAGTAAACTCTCCGCGGACAGGGGAAACATTACCTTCAGCGGGAACATCAGCGGCACCCTGGGCCGTATGGCCCTGATTGCATCATACGATTGCGTGAATGCCTCCGATATGGAATTCCGGGCCGCGGAAGGATACGCGGTCGAGTTCTTCGACGCGTTTCGATTCATGCAATCATCCGGCTCCTATACGCCGCCTAATACCTTCTCCCTGGAACTCAACAAAGAAGCCGGATACACCGGCACCATCCTTCTCTCCGGAGCGCAAAACGGAGGCACGCCCCTTGACTTCAGGGTCGACGGCAACGTCACCCTTCATCAGGGCCTGCTCAAAATCACGGACAACGCCAGACTCGCGGTCAACAAAACAAACTCGACAGGAATCACCGGCACCTTTACCGCGGCGAACCAAACCGCCATCGAAATAACAAATGGCGCCTCTATCACGGCGGCCCATGCCTCCTTCCAGGGCGGCAACATCCTGACAGTCGGGAACGGCGCCTCTCTTAAAACGGACTCCCTCGACCTGAGCAAGGGCGTCTCGTTCAACCTCTCCCCTTTCCTGGGCACAAAAAACTCCGGCCTGAGCGTCACAACGGGAGAATGGACTCTGGGAGGAGACATCACACTGACCGATCTTGACTTCGACGGGGGAGACACCCGGTGGGAAAAAAATCAGAAATTCCTGCTTCTCGACGACATCTCCGCCACTCGCGGCAAAGAAGACTTCTATCGCATCCTCATAGAAGGACAGAACTCCACCATCATCCAGTCAGGCACCGCCTTCAGCGGCCAATGGACATACAAATGGGAAGACGGCAAACTCTATGCCGTCTGGTCAACCGACATCCGTGAAGGAGCCGAACTGTGGTGGGACGGCGAAGGCGCGGGCAGCGGCAACGGAAACGGCGTCTGGAACCAGACAGCCTCCAACAAAGTCTGGAACAAGGACTCCTCGGATGGTGCCGACTGGGACTTTGCCGATATGGACGTCATCCACTTCTGGAAAGGCGGAGTCGTACAAATTGAAGGAGACGTCTCCGTACAAGGCCAGCTGAAACCCTACGGAGTCATCGACGTAAGATTTAACAAAGACAAGGGCACGCTCGCCTGGCAGGGGAACGGCTCTATCGTCGGAACGGGAACCTCCCTGGAAAAATGGGGTACCGGCACACTCGTCATACAAACGGAAAACTTCTACGGCGGGGGAACCACCCTGTACGGGGGAACAATCCGCGTAGAAACCCTTACCGGACTGGGCAGGGGCCTTGTCACCATACAGGGCGGCCATCTGGACCTCGGCGACAAGGGAGTCGCCAACAAGATAACCGTCACGGGCAAAGGCTCGATGGGGGGCCTCTCCGAAGGAATCGTCACAGTAACGGGCGAGGGCGCCCTCTCCCTGCTTGCCGGCACCTCCTATACCACCGGTATGAACCAGCACAACATCCTGGTCACGGACAAGGGAGCAATCAACATCCAGGGAGGAAGCCGGGGCAACTCCGACATCGTTCTGGATGGAGAAAATACCAGCCTCAACTTCGTCGCCGGCAATGAAAACACATCTCTTGTGGACGGCGCCGTCATGGGCAATGGAACAATCAACGTAACGGGAGGCAAACACCATCTTCAAAACTCATTCTCCTCCGCAGAATATCTCTTTGAAGGCCCCGTGAACATCTCCGGAGGAGAACTGACCGTCTCCTCCGCAATATCGTTCGGCAATGTCAACATGACGGGAGGCACATTCATCTCGGACAACAACTCATCATTCGAATCCCTCACCGTTGACTACGCCGCGGGTGATTCCGGCCAAAACGGGCACGCCTACCTCAAAACGACCGCCTCCTTCTGGAACAACATGGCTCCCATGGAAATCGGAAACATCGAAATCAGGGAAAAAGCCACACTCCACATCGACGGACTCGTACACAACCTGAATGACACCCGCGTTAAAGCGGGCGGCACCCTCTCCATCGAACAGAACTCCCAATTCACCTCCTCGAAAAAAGTCATCTCCGACGCCGGAACCGGCTCCGTACAGGAGGGCCGCATCTACATGGGCGCCGAATCCATCTGGAACGCCAACGCAGGCTTTGACCTGACCTACCTTGACGCCCGCAGAGGGAGCCTCACCATAGGGGCGAACTCCTCTCTGGCGAATGGCGGCTTCTTCGCCACGGAAAAAGAAGTGTACGGAACAGATGGCAACGGATACCTCCTCCCCGACTTCACGCCGGAACAATATCTGCCCGTGCTGACGATCGGCCAAGGCTCCACCCTTTGGACAGGCTCCACAACCAAATACCGGAACGGGAATTATGAGACACTGACCGGCTTCCACAACATCACGCTGAAAATAGACCCCGCGGCGACCATCGGCACCTTTGTCACCAAAGGAACGGGAGACGGCCTCGTAACACATGCGAAACTCGTCGAATCAATGAAACTCGCGTTCGCACCGGAACCGGATGACCAGAGAAATTACGCCTACATCCTGAAAAACGGAATCGTCTATAACTCCGAAAACCTGACAATCACCTCCCATGAGTCCATCTACGTGGAGACGGGAGCCATCGCCACAGTAGGCGCCACCTCAGGAGCTCTGGTCAACCTCGGGGGAGACCTGCTGGTCAACCAAATCAACGAAACGGGAACAGTAACCATTTCAGGCGGAACGACAGACCTCACCGCAGCCACATCCGCATCGGCGCCGATCCATTCCATTGGCTCCTTCGGCCCGGAAAGCGCCAGGACAACCGCCGCAAAAATCAAACTCGACGAATTGGCCGCACCCGCCCTCCTCAAAGTGGACACGGCACAGGCCCAAATCGGAGAAAAAACCGTAATCGGTAAAGAAACCCGGGTAGAAGCCCAACACCTCATCATCTCTGGGGCGGACACCCTCGTCGATAACCGGGGCGGAGCCCTGAGTGTGGCGAAAGAACTCCTGATTGAAAACGCCGCCTCCTACAATGTCGGAGAAAAAGACCAGTTCGGCTGGCTCAACATGAAAGAAGGCAACGTTGACCTGACCCAAAACTCCCGGAAAAACCTCACCCTCGGCTCCTACTCCGCCTCCATCGACGAGACGGCCGCGGACATCCGCCTGGACGAGACCCGGGACAACACGATCAAAGCCAAGGAACTCCATGTCGCGGCTGAAAACAAACAAACCCTGATCAATAACGGAACAAGCGTCAAAACCGACAAACTCTTCGTCGGACAGGGCTCTCACCTGAATGTCGCCTCCGGAACGGTCAACGTCCATGAATCCCTGGCCTATGGACAGGGAGCCATACAGAAGGGAACCATCCATCTGACGCGAGACACGGCAGCAAAAGCGACTCCTCCCAACATTGAAGTCAGCTTTGCCGGAAACAGCAGCGCCGGACACATCGACAGCTCCGCGGCCTCCGCCACGTTTACAAACCTCGGCTTCAACAAAATGGACGGGTACACAAACGGCGGACAGGACAGCTGGGTCTTCGTCCTGACCGACGCCATGCTCGACTCCCAGAGCGCCTCGAACGCCCTGGCCCAAATAGCGGAACAAACCGGAAACTCCCTGGATAAAATCACACTTGACACAAGCAAACTGACCAGGAGCTACACAGGCGACCTCCAGCTTTTCAGCAATAACATCACGCTGACGGCAGGAAACGTCAATTACGGAGAAGCCTCCGGCGCTTACAACCAGAAGGACGCCGTCAAAAACTTCCGCTACATGAACCCTCTCGTTCCTGAAGTCGAAGACATCACGGTGAACTCCCTCTGGACAATGACCTCCCTGATGGATTCATTCTCCTCCGCAGTCATGGGACAAATGGACCTTTCCCCGTACCGTCAGCCCCTTTCCCGCAATATCTGGGCCAAGGGACTCTACATGAACGAAAACGTCGGCAACGCCCTCCCCGGCTACAGAAAAGACAGCGGCGGGTACGCCATCGGCACCGATACACGGCTCGGCTCAAAAAGCCTGCTGGGAGTCAGCTTCGGACAAATGTTCGGTACGGAAATGACAAACCGTCATCTGGCCGAAGACGAGCAGAACATCCTCATGGCCGCCCTGTACGGACGCCACCTGCTCAGCGTAGAAAACGACAGCTCCATGGCACTCGACTTCATGCTTGGATATGGCTGGGCAAACAATGACGCCACCTTCTTCAAGAACGGTACAACATCCACCGGCGACTGGAAGAGCAACGTCTTCAACACCAGAACAAAACTTACCCTCTACAAGAAAATATCCGACCGTGTAAACATCAACCCGTACGTGGGAGGAGAATTCATCTTCGCCGAACACAAGGCTCACTCCATCGAAGGACAGGCCGGCAGCTTCGACACCAGCCGCAGCCGCATGCACGCCCTGAGACTCCCGATCGGAACCACAGTAGAATACAAAACAACCTCATCCGTCACCAACTACATGGGAGCAAGCTATGTACCCGACGTCCTCCGCCGCAACCCGTCGGCGACAGTGACAAACGGCTCACTGACCAGCAGCGCCAAATACAGCGGCTTTGGCCGACACGCCCTCCGCGCCTACACCGGCGGCACCTGGAAAATAAATGACCAGTGGCTTGTCAACATCCATTACGAACTGGAAGCGGCCAGTCAGAAATTCAACCAGAACGCCAATATCACAACGAACTACTCGTTCTAATAAAAAGGCAGACCTCTGATTCAATCAAGGAGCCGGTCCCTGGCGGATCGGCTCCTTTTTTTGTCACCCTCCCTGAACCGAATGCCCCCGCCTCTTTAACTTGCCTTACACCGCAAAACTGACCCCGCCATACAAAAAACAGACTATGTTACAGTTACCCCTCTCAAAAAAACATAGCCCCAACAACCGTCCTCTCAAATAAAAAAACCGTCAACCCTCACAAATTTCCCGGTAAAACTGATACAAAACAATTTTGGAAAAGTGATATTTTAAGCTTTCCAAACAATCAAGTCGGAGATATAAAAAATTTAGAACCACTGTCGGAACCCTCATTATGCCTACCCCACCCCGTCCTGATTCTTTCCCCAAGCAGCTTGATCTGGAAGGCGCCATGCAGTCCCGTTCCTCCCAGATGAATTTGCAAAGCGGCCCGGATGACCCCCAGGCGGAAATACAGCGCCTCCAAAAAGAAGCGCAGGAACTCGCCGCCCGCAAAGAGGCTCTCCGCCAGAAAGAAGAAAAAAGAGAACAGCTCATCCTGCGCCGCAAGGACCTCCTCTATAAATTCAAACAAAACCTCGACGCTCTCGCCCGTGAGCAGGCCGCCATGCAGGACGAATGCAACGACCTGGAACAAATCAGGGAATGCTTTGAACGCTACCGCAAGGAACTGGAATATGCCGACCCCGAAAGCTGGAGCAAAAGCGACGAAGACTACCAGATCGAGCGCACAATCAACATCCTCAACAATGCGGAGAGAGACTTCGGCGATGCCGTAGCTCACTGCACCCAGCGCATGACCAGAACCAAAATGTTTGCCAACAAAAAAGTCGGCGGCAAACTGCTCGGCAACGGCTTCAAGGAACTCTTCGCCCAAGGTCTGGCCTACCATCTCCCCCTGATCCTCCTGGGTGTCATCGCCCTCGTCGTGTACATCCTCAAATAACCCCAACCCTGCCCACACACACCATGTTTTCCAAACAACCTTCCAAAAAACCCTCCGCAGAAGAATTGGAACTGGACCGCCTCATGCAGGCCTACCAGCAAAAAATTGAACAGCTGGAACAAACGGCCAAAGGCAGCATCCGGGAATCCAACACCCTGCCTCCCATGGAGCGCATCCAGGCCATGAAACAGCAGAGCCGCCTCAACGTCGCCATCTCCAAAGGAAATACGGCCAACCTGAAGCGGGAAATGAAGAACAACGCCCTGCTCCTCCTGCTCCTCATCTTTGCCATCGCGACCGCGTCCGCCTTTGCCGTTCACCTCCTGAACCAAATCTGAACGCCCGAACACCCCTCTCCATGAACGACTCCCCCGTAGATGTCGCCTACATAGCCCGTCTGGCGCGCATCACACTGACCGAAGAAGAAACAAACAACTTCTCCCGCACCGTAGGAAACATACTGGAGCATGTAGCCCAGCTCCAAACCTACAACGTAGAAGGCGTAGAGCCCACCTTCCACGCCGTCCCCGTTTTTGACCGCACTCGCGAAGACATCGTCCGGCCCGGCCTGACAACAGAAGAAGCCCTGCTCAATGCTCCGGCTCAAAACCTTGACCAGATTCGCGTCCCCAAAGTCGTAGAATCCGCCTGACCACTCCCATCATGCCCCGTATCTCTGGCAGCATTTCCGAGTGGCGCTCCCGTCTCCTTGACGGCAGCGTCACCCCCGTAGAACTCGTCGACCTCGTTTGCGACTCCATAGAAGAGCGCGACCCGGCCACACACGCCTACCTTTCTCTCGACAGAGCGGCGGCTCGATCCGCTGCAGAAAAAACCGACCTGGGCAAACCTCTCGGCGGCATCCCCCTGGCCATCAAGGACAATATCAACGTCGCCGGCCAGCCCTGCACCTGCGCCTCCCGATTCCTGTCAAACAACAAGGCCGTTTACGACGCGACCGTCATCGCCAAACTCAAAACATCGGGCGCCATCCCCCTCGGCAAAACCAACATGGACGAGTTCGCCATGGGCTCCCATGGAGAAAACTCCGCCTTTGGCCCCACCGCCAACCCCAATGACCGGGAACGGGTACCCGGCGGCTCCTCCAGCGGATCCGCCGCCGCCGTCGCGGACGGCACGGCCATTGCCGCCCTCGGCTCCGACACCGGCGGCTCCATCAGACAACCCGCCTCCCACTGCGGCATCGTAGGCCTCAAACCCACCTACGGGCGAGTCTCCCGCTACGGCCTCGTCGCCTTTGCCTCATCCCTAGACCAGATCGGCCCCCTTACCCAAAACGTCACGGACGCAGCCCTCATCCTGAATGCCATCAGCGGCTTTGACGCCGCCGACTCCACGACGCTCAACGAAGAAGTCCCCGACTTCACCGCGGGACTGGGCAAAGACATCAAGGGACTGAAAATAGGCCTGCCCAAAGAATACTACGTCGAGGGCAACCACCCCGGCGTCACGGCCCTGATGAACGCCGTCAAGGCGCAATTCGAAGCCCTCGGCGCGGAACTGGTCGAAATCTCCCTCCCCCACACCGACGCTCTGGTCTCCACCTATTACATCATCGCCTGTGCGGAGGCCTCCTCCAACCTCTCCCGCTTCGACGGCATCCGCTACGGAGTCCGCGCCGAAGACTCGGAAGACCTGATGAAACTTTACTCAAACTCCCGGGCCGAAGGCTTTGGCGCGGAAGTCAAGCGACGCATCCTCCTGGGAACCTACGTCCTCAGCTCGGGATACTACGACGCCTATTACAACCGTGCGCAAAAAGTACGCACCCTGATTGCCGGAGACTTCAAAAAAGCCTTTGACAAAATAGACCTCATCCTCTGCCCCACCAGCCCCATCCCGGCCCCCAAACGGGGAGAAAACGCCGGAGACCCGCTCCAGGTCTATCTCTCCGACATCTACACCCTGGCGGCCAACCTGGCGGGCCTCCCCGGCATCACCGTCCCCTGCGGCACCATCCCGGAGGATGGCAAGCACCTCCCGGTCGGCTTCCAGCTCCTCGCCTCGCACCTCGATGAGGCCCGGCTCCTGCAAGCCGCCTACGCCTACGAACAGGCGGCCGACATCGTCATCCCCAGAGACTAAAACTCTCCTTGTTCCATTTTATCGCCCCTGTTTCGTAAGAAGCAGGGGCTTTTTCGTATAACGAACATCCACCCATACCGCCTCTTCAAAAATCTATTCTTTTAACCGCATGATTTTATCGGATAAACAGGAGAGCTGTGGTGATTCCTTCCTGATGCGCTCTGCAAACGCGAGATCGGATCGCTCCACGAGGCGATTTTCCAAATCTGCTTTCCAGGGTTCCGCTTCCGACCATTGATCCAGTTCTTTCAAAAGAGTGTATAGGTCGTAAGCATCTCCTTTTTCCAGAATGTAGGGCATAAGTCGGTCGGCATATTGCCTGATCGCAGGGACTTCTTTCCAGAGATCTGCGGCTTCATATCCTTCTCCCCGTTCCATGATGACCTTCATCAGTTCGTCCCGGTATTCCCAGGCTTCGGGATAATCCTTGAGCATGTAATAGGCGTCGCTCCCGTCGCCGCGACGAAGAACGTGACGAATGAGAAGAGGCGCATATTTTTCCAGGTCACTGTAAACGTGAAAATCCAGAGCGAGGGTTCCCATACCCTCCTTGTCCATCATGACATCGATCAGCTCATCGGCATAGGGCTCGGCAGAGGGGCAATCGTGCAAGGTATAGTAGGCTGTTTCTCCATCGCGTTCGGACAGGATCTTTTTTATCACCGCCTTGAGATGAGGCCGCGCTGCCTCCGGACAATCCCGGAGGAGTTCATACGCTTCCCTGTCCGTGCCTTCCTTGAGGATGACCTTGATCAGTTTGTCCGCCAGGACTTGGGAGCCCGGGATGTTTTTGAGGGTTTCGTAGGCATTGACGGAGGAGCCTTCCGTGACAATAAGCCGAAGCAGCTTGTCCTTGAAGGGCTGGGCGGCTTCCGGACAATCCAGAAGAACCATGTAGGCGTCATCCGCACCGCCCCGCTTGAGCAGAGCCTTGATGAGATCGGACGCTACAACCACGCTTCCTGGATATTCCTTGAGGGTCAAGGCGGCATCACTCCCATCGCCTTGACGGATGATCATTTTGAGCAGCTCATCCATCCGCTTGGAAGAAAGGCCTCCTGCCTTGAGAAGCCCCAGGGCTTGGCGAGCATCTCCGCGTTTCAGAACATCTTCGACTGCCAGAATTTTCTTCTCAAAGGACGGTTTATGATCCGAGGGCAGAATGGACAACAACTTCTGTCGGTCTTCCATAAATTCTCGACGAGGCCAGTAGACATGCCCATCTTCTTCCATCCATCTGACGTAAGCGCCTGTTTCTTCCTCTTCCACGATTTTCCACCAAAAGTCCTCACTGATCAGGACTTTGTTGAGAAACTGTTTAATTCTGCAAATACCAACTCCTTCGAGAACTTCTTCATTAAGATAAAGATAATAATGCGTACTCTCAGGAGTAGTGCAATCAATAACTGTGAGAATGTTCATCAGATAGTAATTCTCTCGTCCCAGAGGAAAAGGGCCTATCCATTGAACCTGCTCATTGGTCAAAGTCTGCTCCAGCCTTTTTTTTACACGCTCCTTGACGACAGGAGCAAAGCTGTAATGCAGCCAGTCATACAGCTTGCCTGTTTTTGTTTCACTGCCGAGTTGAAGGCCCGGGGGCCAAACAAAGCGTTTGCCTATTTCTGCAAGTTTATCTGTGGGATCCTTTTCCTTCCCCCAATTGATCAACGGGTAAAGGCTTCGCCCGCTATCCAAATAACGTAGTAAATAGTATTTCATCGCTTTAATACACCCTTACAAAAATCCCCCGGGTCGTCAGACGCCGGGGGATTGAGAAAAGCTAAAGGGAAATCAAGTTACTTCTTCGGCGTAATATTCTTCATCCCCTGCCCGCCGTTCTTGTGCTGCTGGGCCTGCTGCTGCTCCATCATGGCGCGCTGCTGCTCCATCAATTTCTGGAAGAACCCGGCCTTCTTGGGCTTCTTGTCCAGCTTGGGCTCGGGCAGGCGGCGGATCAAATAAGTCTGCCCGATCGAAATAATGTTCTGGGTCGTCCAGTACAGGGCGAGAGCCGACGCGAAATTGTAACAGAAGGCGAAGAACATCAGCGGCATCAAATTAAGAATGCGCTGCTGCATCTTGTCGCCCGTCTGGGGAGTCATGCGCATCTGCACAATCATGGTCACCGCCATGATAATGGGTAGAATATTCACGGGAAACTCCGTCCCGAAGAAGGGAATACTGAACGGCAAATTAATATCCCACACCGTATCGGGCCGGGCCAGATCCTTCACCCACAGGATGAAAGGCTCCCCGCGCATCTCCGTAGAACTCTGAAGCACACGGTAAAAGGCAAAGAAAATGGGGATCTGGATGAGCATGGGCAGACAGCCGCTCACAGGATTGATGCCGTACTTCTGATACAGCTTCATCATCTCCATATTCACCTTGTTGGGATCATTCGGATACTTCTCGCGGACTTCCTTCATCATCGGCTGGAGCTGCGACATGCGGCGCATCGACATGTAGGATTTGCGGTGCAGGGGCCAGATCACACCGCGCACGACAATCGTCATGCCGATAATGGCCCATCCCCAGTTGCCGAACCAGCCGTGGAAAATATTCAGCAGCCAGTTCATCGGCTCGCTCAAAACCGTCAGCCAGCCGTACCCCATCACATCGTCAAGATGCCCCGGCATGTCGCCCAGCATCTGATTCAACTTGGGACCGGTGAAAATATCATAATCAAACTCGTGAGAGGCGCCCGCCACTCCCCTTTGCGACAACTCGACGGAGGGCATGGGCACGATCACCTCCACGGCCTTTGCCACCTTGGAAGACTCGGGAAGGAACACCTCCTTCGGAGAAGCATACACGGTCTTCCCCTTCGCGTTGTCATGGGGAATGAGAATGTTGACAAAAAACTGCCCCATGGTACCCGCGTATTCCATATTAGCCACAGGATCGAGGGCAAAAGAGCGGGCCGCGCTGAACATGCCGCCGCTGAAGTGGGAAGACGTCTCCTGATGGAACTTGTCGTCCGCCCGCCAGAAGTAATGCGTATAAATATCGCCTTCATCCTTGTTGACGGCTCCATTCATCCCGGCAAAAACCCCCATGTCAGACACGCGGACGGCCTGCTCATTGGGATTCTCGATCGTGATCTTCATGGAGATCATGTAGGCATTGCCGCTGACCATCTCTCCCTTTTGGGACTTCTGGGGTACAAGGGAATATTCCTTGCGGACGACCAGACCGTTGGAAGCCTTGCCGAGAAGCACCAGTTTCTCCGGAGTCGATTCCGGAGAGCGAACGTAAATCCCCTGATCGAACTGGGGAGCGGAAGTCCCGTTCACGCCAAACACCAGCGCGCCGATACCGGCCGAGGCATTCTCATTCAGGCGGACATTGTGATTGCGGCAGAACTTGCTGTCCACCATCTGGTCGCTCATCTCGACATACTCAAGAGAGCCGCCGATATTGGAGAAAACAAAACGGGCGACTTCCTTCGCCGGGCGATCGCCCTTCTGCTCCATGGCAGAGACCAGCTCCCAGGTCGTCTTCTGCGCCTTGGGCGCGGCCGGGAGTACATTCGTCACCCCCGGCGCAACAGGCGTCACGGAAGAAGCGGCCGCATTTTGAGAAGCCACGGGAGCAGGCGGCGCGGGCAGACTGGTCTGGCCTGATGCAAGAGCCTTCTTCGTTTCAGCATCTTGTATCTGTTTCTGACGCTCGGACTCGGCGCCTCTAAAATGAAAACTGAGCAGCAATAGAGCCGCACAAATAATGACAATAATCCAGGATTTTCGATCCATAGTACTTTTTCCTTCTGGTGAAGTCAGGGGGTGAGCAGTGCTTGTGCCCGAATTTCCGGCGTTTTGCAAGATTAAGCAGAGACAACGGGAGAAAAAGTGGACAGGGAAAATAGATTGCCTCCCGGGTCTTTTACCACGGATTGGAGACAAAATCCGGCTCCTTCTCCATTTCCCCCTATAAATCCCGCCTATAAAAAGAGAGTCTGCTCCCTACCCTTCCCTGTCCTGCTCTCCGCTCCGGTTCCTCCACTCTCCGGCGGGAGGGACGGGATCATCACCGCCCCGGCTCCAGGGATTACAGCGCAAAATGCGCCAGATACCGAGACAGACGCCCTTGCTAACACCGTGCGACTCGACGGCATCCAAAAAATACTGGGAACAAGTCGGACGGAAACGACACCCCATCAACGGACCGCCCAGAGCATGGAGAACAGGATTCAAAAACTTCCTGTACCCCATAATCATCCAGCGAATAATCGTTTTCATGAGAAACAGAAATCAAGACCTGTTGAAAAACCTATTTCGCCGAAGCACAGGAAGAGCAGCCTCCCGGCTTCCCTCCCTTTTTACCGCGATTCCCCCCGGCCCTTTCGGACGGGGGACGCCCCTCGCCTCGTTTCAGCCGTCGAATGGCGCGGGACCAGTCCTTTTCCAGCTCCTCATAGCTGGCTTCCGCCGCGCGCCAGCGCAGGACGGTCACGACAAACAGCCCCTTGGAGACAGGCTCCCCCTGAGTGCGGATAATCTCACGCACCCGGCGGCGCAACAAATTACGACAATGCGCCTTGCACACCTTTCTGGTGCAAATGATACCGAATCGGGAAGTCTCCAGGGAAGAATCCTCCAGAATACTGACAACAAGAAACCGACCTGCGGAAGATACGCCACCGTTCCTGACTCCCGCGAATTCATACGCGCGGGTCATACTATGGGAACGGTTGAGCTGCATCATTCCGGGGTCGGCCCGGTTTACAATTTTGCCGTCAATCGCCAGCCGGCGCGACGAAATCGCAGCCGACCGGGCAGATACGAAGATTAAACTCCGTGCTGGATGGTGTGACGGGCGTACTGGATTTCAGCACCCTTGGGCAGCAAGCGCTTGCGGCCCTTGGCTCTACGGCGGCTAATGATGGCGCGACCGTTCTTGGTGGCCATGCGGGCGCGGAATCCAAACTGACGCTTGCGGCAGCGCTTTGAAGGTTGATATGTGCGTTTGCTCATGACAAAAAACTAATTAAGGGGATATTGACAGTATGCCACCCGGCGATCTGCGTAAGCTGGCAACCGGGGCGGCAAATCTATCCTTTTCCACGATTTTGTCAAGACTACTTCACAAAATCATCCCGCTCAGCCGCTGCGACAAAACCTTAAAAACGGCTTTTCCCTTTAACGGGAAAAAACTTCTCCACCCCTCCACCCCTTCGTCCAAAATTCATAAAACATTCATTACAAATCATATAACAAATCCCCTCATACACACCGCTCTCTTTTCCCCCTCCCTTCCCTTCTCAAAAAAGGGAGGGAGGGAAAAAGTAAATTTTTCTTAAGTTTTTTTCTCAAGCCTTCCGGCTCCATCCTGCGCTCAGCCCCGGGCGATCCTGACAAAATCCATCCCGGCCGCCGTAGCGGCCATCATCCCCGGAACGGCATCTTCAAAGACGCAGCAATCGGCGGCAGACACGCCCATCCTGGAGGCGGCCAGCAAAAACATATCGGGGGCAGGTTTCCCATGCTTCACATCCTCGGGCGTCACGATAATGTCAAACAACCCCTCCATACCTGCGCATCTCAGCGTCTTGAGCGCACCGGGGCGGGCGCTGCCCGTGGCGATCGCCATAGGCACCCGGCCCTGCCTCTCGCGGACAAAACGAAGAACCTCGGGAATGGGGCGAGCGGGATTCCTTTCCAGCTGCTCAAAATAATATTTCCTCTTGGCTACGGCGACCGCCTCCGGAGAAACATCGGCGCGTCCTTCCCTGACAGCCATCTCAGAGACAATGTCCGTCGCCGAGCGTCCGCCCATGCTATAATAAGTCTCCTCGTCAAAAACAGGAAGATTCACCTCTTCCAGAGCGTGCTTCCAGGCATCGTAATGCTGGGGCATACTGTCAACCAGAGTCCCGTCGAGATCAAAAATATAGGCCCCGTACTCTTTACGGGGGATTTCCATTCTACTCATAACTTTTTTCATTAACTCAACCGGGCAGAATATCCCGGTAAATTCCCGGATCGGATCCCGGTATGGGAATGGCTCCCACGGCTTTCGCATAAAACTCGGAGGGGCCGACGCCGCCCACAATACCGTAGGCGTATCCCGTATCCCGCAAATGAGCCAGCGCCCTGACCAGCAGCACCCGGCCCAGCCCGCCCATGCGCGCCTGCTCTCCGACACCCATCGGCCCCAGATACCCTTTGGCCGTCACGTCGGAACAGGCAAACCCCAAAATTTCCTTGTCCTTTGTCGCGACGAAACAGGACACAGGCTGGCGGGAGAACGCCGCCTCCGTTTCACTCACCCACTTGCGGCTGAAATGAAGCCCCACCCATTCGCATACAATATGCCTCTCGTAGGGATTGGCCCGCCGCACCAAGACGCCGCGGGACTCCAGCTCCCTCTCCGACTCGCTCACATCAGGCAAATCGTACAATCGAACCAGCATGTCAAACATGGCCGTACTGTACGACAGCCCAACCGGAGGAGCAATGAGAATTACCGTCAGAAAAAACGACCCCGGAGAAGCATTCTCCTCCGGGGCGGCATCTTTCCTACTTGATTTTGACCTCGGAAGGCGGCGTATTTTTCAAATCGCAATCCTCAATAGTCCAGACGCGGGGAGGCGTCACCTTGTTCCCGGTAATCGTCACCCCGGCGCATCGCTGAAACTCGAACGGCTTACGGCCCCAGCCCTTGAAATCGTTGTTGTACTTGATCGTATTGTTCCTGAACACGAGATTCTTCGTCGAAATGGCAAACAGGAGGGGTACGTCAAACGTATTGAACTCGTTGTCTTCAATCCTCACATTGCGGTGATAGTACTCCTTTTGATTGGTCAGCTGCCTGACCTCTGGGAAAATGGCGATAATGGCGTTGGTAAACTGGTAGCGTGAAGTCAGATTGTTCGTAAACCTGTTTTTGCGGATCACCACATCTTCGCATGCCCCGCTCTCGTACCACCCCTGAGCGTCTCCCGCCAGCAGAATGGCGGAGCCGGAGGAGTGGTCAAAATGATTGCCCTCTACCAGCACCTTTTTGGGAGTCGTAAAAAGAGAGCCGCGCGCCCGGTTGTTGCGGACGGTATTCCCCCGGAAAATGACGGAGGGATACCAGTCCCCGTTTTCGACCGCGTCTCCCGGCTTAACATCGGACGAGATCGGCGTCGACAGAGTAATCAGCAGCTCATTCGTATTCAGCTTGCGCACGGCCTTTACCCTGGCGGAGGCTCCCGGTTCCAGCGTCGGGCCGGCGATGAAGCGCAGCATCTCTCCGGGCAGGAAGACCTCAAACCCCACGGCCTGACCATGTTTATAACGGCAAAGAATCGTATCGGGAGCGACAATCTTCTCCAGACTCAAACAAGTTGAATGAACATTGATCGCATCATCCATCATCCCTTCGTATAAACCATTTTCGGAAAGAATCACCCCCCTTGTATTGGAAAAATGAGTGGCGTCCGCCCCGGCGGACTGCACCCGCCCGGTCTCCTTGCGGGCAAATACGCCGCACCCCTTGAGCGCTATGTCGGCAGACCTCTGGGCCAAAAAAGCCATCCCCGTACTTTGATGCAAATTCACCCGGTTGAATGCAGTCTTGTCTGCCCGGTACAAAACGCAGGCGGGGTGAGGCCTGCCCCATGTGCGGAATACAATCGTATCGCCCGGCTTGAGCCCCTTTTCCTTGAGATTCCAGACCAGGCGGCATTCCCCGTCCCCGAGATCCTCCACCTCTCCGCTCCATGACAAATCGGACGTTCCCTCAATAATATGCCCCGTTCCCTTCTCGAACGCCATACAGGAGGAGACCCCCTGACTCCAGCCGTCTCCCCTGAAAGTAAAACGCCTGTTGTTGATCTCAAAAGGATAGGCCTTGCGATCTATACTGACCGTCGTCGTGCGGTCGTCCATCCCGGTCACCACTCCCTCGGAATAATAGGCCCGCTCATAATCAACAGAAAGATTATTCACCGTCGTCCGCGCGCTATCCATCACCAGCACGGGCAGCTCAAGCCCATGAAACAAAAACAGGGCACTGTTCCCCTCCACCGTGACATTCTCCAGATCGACCAGCGGCAGACACACAGGGTGGAACGTAGGCTGGTCATGATTCGAAATATGAAAACTCATCTTCAGCGCACCCTCGGGGCGGAAATGATACACCCCCTTCGGAATTACCAGAGTACACCCCGGATTGGCCCGGGCTGCGGAAATAGCCTTGCGGAAGGCAGGCCCCTGATCGTCCCGGCTGTCCGGCACGACGCCGAACTCCGCTACATTGATCACCTTCTTCCGCTCAGCCGGAGCGGCGGCCGCCTTTTTACCCGACCATTCCAAATCCACCCAGTTCGCATGATCGCAGTCCGTATTCTCCACCTCATCCGCAAGCAGATACAACTTGCGCGCGCCCTCCGGCACAGTTACGGCAAAAGGCTTCGCCGCCATTCCCCGGCTCATGACGCCGGACTCCCAAAGAACCTCGGACCCGCTCATAATGACAAAACGCACGCTCCCGGCAGACTTTACCTCGTCATCTACGCCGCAGGCCCCCTTCAACACGGCGGCGCCGGCGGGAACGGAAACGGGAATCATCGACGTCGCATGAGAGCCTATACCCTGCTCATATCTCTTCCCTTTGATTGTCAGTGCATTACCGTCAACGGAGACATTGCGGAGGGCTTCCCCCCAGGACTGGCGCGTCATCACCAGATCATTATCCGAAACAACAGGAGAAACGGGAGCCGCAAAAGCGGAAGCAGTCAAACAGGCCAGACAAAAAAACAGGGAACGGGAAGGACACAGCATATATCCCATATGCCTTACACCCATCCGCCCCCTTTTCCCAGCCTAAAATGAGAGCAACAAGGAAAACGGCCTCATCTCTCCCCGTCAAAAAGCCGGCTCGCGGGCACCATTACCTGCCCCGGCTCCAACATCGCATTAATCAGGGAACAATAGGGAAACTCCCTTATATCCCGCTGCGAAATCTTCCGTTCACTGATCCTCCCCTGCTCCAGAAGGGCTGTCCTCTTCACCCCCCTCAACAAAAACGTATCCGGAGTCACCCAGCGGCCGGGCTCGCCAAACACAACATTGGCGTACAGGGAATCCGTCACCAGCCCTCCCTGTATCACCAGCGGCAGACCGCCCTCCGGCATCCCCCGGCCCAATACATTGAGCGCCTCCCGATCCTCCCATTTACAGGAATAATCCAGCCCCTCCGCATCCACGCAATACAGGGCGGTTACCTTCGCCGGCTCATACGGGGAAAAAACGGGCGGCAGCACCTCCCCCGCCGTCGAATAGGAAAAACGGCACTTGTACACCCCGGCAGACGGCGCCTCGCACAAAGACAGCAGCCGCTCCAGATCAGGGGGCGCGCCGGCGCATGACAGGCGGCGCCAGCTCTCATCCACCCGCCGCTGATGCACGGGCAGCAGACCGTACGCGCCATCCGTACAACAAATACTTTCAAAAAGAAAACGGGACATACACCTTTCGAATCAACTCTTCATACTCATCCTCCCTGCGGCTCATCACGGTAATACCGCCTCCGCTCCTATACACCAGACGCCCCGCCCGCCTTTCCACATACCTGATCGCGACCGCGGAATCAAGACTCTTACCGTCAAAATAGCCGAACACCCCCGTGTAATACCCCCGCCCCTCCCGCTCCGCTCCGGCAATGACGCGGCAGGTGGACTCCTTGGGAGCCCCGGTCACACTCCCGGCGGGGAGTATCTCCATCAACAACGACCCCAGACGGGACCGCCACCCCTCGTGCAAATGCCCCCGAATCTCGGAACTGCACTGCAAAACGCCCCCCCGCAGCGTTTCCACCCGTTCCAGATAGCGGTACCTGGCCACCTCCACCCCGGAAGAAACCAGTGACAAATCATTCCTCATCAAATCGACAATAGTCGCATGCTCCCGCCGCTCCTTCTCATCACCCATCAGCCGCTCCGCGGCCCCCGGCTCATCGGGAGCCGTCCCCTTCATGGGATATGTGGAAATAACCCCCTCACAAATGCGGACAAACGGCTCGGGAGAAAAACACGCCAGGGCGAAATCCTCGGCATCCCCCTCCGGATCGAACTCTTTCCCCCTCAACATCAACTTGTAAGGCGATGAAGCATGATGAAAAAAATCTGCGACAGACAAATTCGTCCGCAGCTCCGTAGAAAAACACAAATTCAGCAAATAAGTATCCCCTCTGAACAAATGAGCCATCACCTCGTCAAAAGCGGCCCCATACTCATCCCGATCAACGGGAAAAGCCTCAAAACGCACCTCCTCCGGCAGGGAAGAGTGACCCTCTCCGCAACGCAGCCCGCTCAAGGGCGTAAAAAAAGCCGCCCCGTCAGACTCGGCCCCCTCCCGCTGCAAAAAGACCGAAGAACAATCATAGGGAATCACAAAAAAAAAGGCCTGCCCCGCCTCTCCCCATTGATTCATCAACCTTATGCCTTCTTCTGCCGTGTACATTTCGCCGTACTGTTTTATCATCCGTCCGCCATGAGTCAACTGAAGGTATGGATTATCGATCACAGGGATTCCTTTACATACAACCTGGCGGAACTCCTGAGATCTCTGCATCAGCCCGTCTCTGTCATCAAAAACGAGGAGGCCCTGCCGCGATTGTCCGACTGCCGGCCCGACCTCCTCATCCTCTCTCCCGGCCCCGGTATCGTCACCGACGCGAAACACGCCCCCACCTTTTCCCTCCTCGAGCAAACGCCTCCCTCTGTCCCTGTCCTGGGCATTTGCCTGGGCCATCAAATCATCGGCACCTTCTTCGGTGCCACCCTCGCCCCCGTCCATCCGCCGCTCCATGGCGTGGAAGAAACCGCCATACAACAGGCAGACGACCCGCTCTTTCACGGCATCCCGGCCCACTTCCCCGTCGGGCTC
>CAZNVW010000014.1:19052-24203 GCA_964576595.1 uncultured Verrucomicrobiales bacterium | reverse complement strand
CGAGCTTCAAAATCAGGTCTCCGGCCTGCAATCCGGCCTGCTTCGCCCCGGAGCGGGGATCTACCTCGCCGACTCTCGCCCCCTGCCTGCCCGAGAACGACATATCGGCAATCACCCCCATATAGGGCAAATCCTGATCTCTCAGACTGCGGGCGGCTACAGAAACCACGCCGAATTCCCCCGCCACGCCGCCGGGCATCACGGTCAACAGAAAGTCGCCCTCGCCGCCCTTGCTGTTCTGGGCAAAATCAAGGGCCGGAGCCTTCAGGCCGGGCACTTCGAGCAGCACCAGATCATGCTCCGCGCTGCCTCCCAGAACCTGCGTGGGGTAGGCGGCATCGCCCGACACCACCAGAATGTTGCCGTTGATGCGGGTCAAGTCGCTCCACTTGGTCAGCACGCGACCGGAGCCGACGACCGTGCCCAGAGCCATGACATGATTGTCGCGGCACACATAGACGACCGAGCGGCCCAGAGGGGCGGCCACCTTGTCGAGTTTGCGGTAGAGATCCGCCGCCTGCCGGTCGAGCCGCGCCTTGTCCGTCCGGGAGAGAAACTCCTCGACGGGCACCCCGCCCGAGTCGGCACGCGCCTCTGAAAGGGAGAGAAAGCCGCAGGTCAAGGCGAGCGCAAAAAAACCGCCTCGTACAAAAGAGTGCAAAAGAGAGAAATACATGATCGTCTTATCAGGGGTCAGCGTCTTGGTACATTCAGATCGCCCAGACGTCCGAACGTCACGGGCACCTTGTATTGTTTTCCTTCTCGAACGAGGGTCAGCTCGGCCTTGTCGCCCGGCTTGTATCGTTCCAGCTCCCGTACAAGCCCCCGAGGACTCTGCACGTTCCGCTCCGACAAATGAGTGATCAGATCGCCCGGCAGCAGGCCGGCCCTGTCGGCGGGGGAGCCGGGCACGACGCCCTCGACCACCACGCCGACCTGCGGACGGGTGCCCAGCATGGCGAACCCCAAAACGGGGTTCTCGGGGTCGGCCATGGGGTTCATCCCCAGACTGCCCCACTGGTCACCCTCGCTGAGACGCCTCCAGTCCTTCATAAAAACACTGGCCGGCACATGATTGTTGATGACGACATTCGGCCCGATGGAGGAATGGATGCCCACAAGTTCCCCCTTGAGATTAAACAGGGGGCCGCCCGAATCGCCGCCAATCAGCGTGCATTCGGACATCATGAATCTTTGCTTCCCATCCGCCAGGAGACGGCCAAAGCGTATCGGGGGGCGGCGGTTCGGGTCAAACCCCTTGGAGTGCCCCAGCGCCACGACATAGTCTCCTACATGCAACTTGTCGGAGTCCCCTATCGACACATGGGGCCAGGGGCCCTCTCCGACGATTTTGACCATGGCCGCGTCGCGGGTGTAGTTCGCCCCGAGCACCTGCCCCTTTTCCGTCTTGCCGTTGGGAAAGATCACCACCATTTCATCCACGCCCTGCACGACATGAGCCGCCGTCAAAATCAGACCTCCGGGAGAGACGATGACGCCGCTGCCCGTCGTCCCCCGGGCGGAAACCAGAGCCACCGTCGCGGGAGTGCATTTGCCGTTCACGGCCTTTACCTGGCGGTTCAACTCCTTCAGGGAGGGGACTGTATCGCCGGCCGAAGCGGAGAGGCAGGACAAAAGAGCCATAACGGCCACTCCCAGCAGAGAGGAAAGCGCCGGCAAAAACCGAACCGTTCGTGAAAAGGAACTCATAGGAGCAAAGAGGGGAAGAAATTCGTTCTGTTGGACGAAAGGAAAGCGTTATTATTCGAAAAAATTGTTTTAACCGCCTCCGGGAAAATATTCTCCCAAAGCCGCCGCCTCGTCCAGCCCCGGAGATAAAAAAGAACCGCCCCGCAAAGGACGGCTCCTGAAAATGCGCGCTGTCAGCGGCGCCGTTACTCCATGCAGCGGCGGACGTACCGGGCGATCGCCATGTCATCCTCACGGGCCGCCCAGACAGAACGGAGGAAGTCCGCCGGATGAATGTTCCCATGCTCCCGCAGAAACTTGCGGTCGCCGCCGCAGCCGTACATGACGTCGGGATCAAGCAGGCCCTTGAGCTTGGCCCGGGCCTTTTTGATAATGCGGGGCAAATAAACGATACCGTCCAGATCATCGCCAAAGGTAGGCAGATCCTGCGCCGTCACCAGGGGCGACGAGTCCGGCACGCCTTTCTGAATAGTCAGCAAGTAGTCCCGGCGCACGGAGGCCACCAGCAGGGCCGTGGAAGGCGTCGGCACGTCGCCATCGGCAAAATCCTCGACAAAATCGAACAATTCGCGGGGCTTGTAGCCAATGCTTCTCAAAAAAGCCAGATCGGGATCTGTATAATATCCCGTATAGTCCCGGTCTCCCGCACGGTAGCGGGCCAGGCAGTCCTGAAACAGCTCCAGAAAACGATCATTCCATTCCATAATAATTCAAGGGTTGATTGGTTGGGGAAAAGGCGGAAACCGCTCCCGCCCTTCTTCCCGAATACTCGTCCCTCCCGCCGGAGTTAGAAAGGAAAATCTGCGTCTTCCTCAGCCCAGCTCGCTGCCGTCCTTCCCCGTCGAGGAGACATTCCCCCCCTCAAAAGTGGACAAGGGGCCGGAATACTCCTTTTTATCCTCTTTTTTGTCCTCCTTTTTATGCAGGGCCTTTTCAATATTCTCCAGTCGGCGGGACTGCCAGAGGCGAGTAGTCGCAGACGTGAGCAGAGCCGTCGGCACGGCGACCAGCGCGACCCCCAGAGCCAGAAGGCAGCCGCTGAACAACTTGCCCAGATAGGTGACGGGCACCAGGTCTCCGTACCCCGTCGTCGTCAGAGACACCACGGCAAACCAGAGACCGTCCAGAATGGAGGCGAACTTCTCCGGCTGGGCTTCACGCTCCGCCATGTAAATCCCCATCGCAAAAAAATAGTTCAAAAAGGCGAATACGGTGAAAAAAACAATCAGCTCGTTCCGCACCATATTAAAGGCATGCCCGATCGGAGCCAGCGCCTTGTTGAACCGCAAAATCTTGAATACGCAGAACAGCTCCACAATGCGCAGGGAGTACAGCACGCTCACCTCATCCACTCCCAGCAGGGGGAGCAGGGCGGGCAGACATACCACCAGATCCACCACCCCCATGCCGCTCAGCAAATAGCGGATGCGCCTGGAGGAGCAAATAATACGGGCGGCGTACTCCACCAGAAACAGCAGCGGCAGAGTATTGTCAAACAGCCGGATGACCCACGCCGTCTTCGGAAACTCCGACACAAGCGAAGGAATGGATACCAGCGTAAACGACACGACCCAAATAAGAACGATCAGCCAGACGACCTTCTCCCATACGCCGAAAAAGGCCATCCCCCGATTGTCGGTCCACTTGTGTTTCATACTCACACGATGAAATATTTCCCCTCGAAACTCAACAGGAAAAGAAGGACGCTACCTTCCAGACGCAGTTAGACGCTCCCAACAGAGTTCATCAAAAACTTCATGACGAATCACCACAACAGAGCCCCATAAATCTTAATCATTTTTTCAAATCAACGAGCCTCAGGAGCTCAGGCCCGTTGATTTGAGTCGATGCTGAAAAAATCTCCCCTAGACTCAGACCAGACTTCAGGCATGCCTGCTCCCCAAAACAGCAAACTACCCGGAGGACAACCAGACAGACTCGGAGTCATTTCATCCTTCGGTGAAAAACTCCGACATAATTCAATCAAACCTGAAAGAAAAAAATGAATATCATCCTCGATGAAAAAGACCAGGGGGATCACACCATTCCAAGGAACAACCCCTCCATAAAAACGGCCAATACCACACAAATAGGACCGGAATACATCGTCCCGACTCTCTACCCGACTCACTCCTCGCAAACAAAGTACCCTTTGTCAACCCTGCTGGAGAGCCCCTACCCGCCCTTTGAGAACATCCCTACCACATATCCGGATACGAACTATCCCGGCACAGCCGTCCCGTCGGAGCTGGGCCGCCGCACATACGCCTATCTGCACGACGACAACCATAATGTCACGGGATTGGCGGACTCTCAGGGAAAACTGGTCGAATTTTATGAATACGACGCCTACGGCAGATGCCGCCATCGCGGACCAGAGACAACGGGCAACCCTCTCCGCTACTCTTCAGAGTACTACGACGAGACGCTGGGATTGGTATTTTACGCCAATCGTTGCTATAACCCGCTCGATGGCAGATGGCTCTCAAAAGATCCCATCGGAGAAGAAGGCGGTGCGAATTTATATGGATTTGTCGGAAATAATCCAGTCAATCGGACAGATCTCCTGGGGCTGAAATCCACCCCCATGAGCTGGAAGGATTATGTGAGCGAATTCGAAAAAAAACAGGAGGATAAATGGAAATATTTATCTGAAGAACAAAAAAAGCGTTTAAAAATAAAAGCCAGAAGAGAATTGGAGAACGGTTGCATTGGTATTACCGAAGCCCATTTGGGAAGCAAGGCCAACTATGACCATTGTTTCCGGCTAAAGAGCCAGGCCGAAAATAAACGCAAGGAACTGGCGGAAAAAAACAAGGTCTGCCAGTACCGTCTCTTCTCCGTCCATTTGTGGAATGATAAAGGACGAAATCCCGATAAGCCCGATGTCTCTTTTGACGACAAAACGGGTCAGGCCGATATGGAGAATTGGAACAGATCCCCCAAAGCTCCCGGATTAGGAGCATTTGACTATGGCTATCTGGATGAAACCGGCCCCAATCCCCAGATGATACATGCCGATGGTTATCAAAAGCCGGGTTTGAATTCCAGAGAAGACGAAAGAAAATATATGATCACCCCTATGCCGCCCCATCCGGACAGAAACGCCACGGTATATAAAACAGATCCGAAGGATTGGCCAAAACAGTATGGAGAAGACAAACAATACAATACGGAGGTTTGGTGCGTTCAATGTGAAAATTCCGGCAGCAAATAAATCATAAAACAGAGGGCATAGTATTCCCTCAACGCTTCCGGCGGACACTCATTTCTGCCGGAAGCTTTTTATTTGACATTTTCATATTTCCCCCTTTAACTCTTTAAAGACTGGACTTGTATGAAATATAAGTGCTTTATTTTTATTCTATTCCTTTTTCTTGGCTGGGGCGCCGGACTCCTGTGGGAGAAATGGGGAAACGACCGGGAGTCCTCATATTATAA
>CAZNVW010000014.1:0-18952 GCA_964576595.1 uncultured Verrucomicrobiales bacterium | reverse complement strand
TAAGAATTGCCCCCATTCACAAACTTGTCATTATGGAAGTAAAATGACCATCGCCCCTATCGGAGTCAACGCCGATTTTTTCCCATACAACCTTTCGACTCCCCCCAATTCTCTAAAAAGCGAGTCTGTATGAAATATAAAGCACTGATTTTCATCCTGTCCCTTTTTCTTGGTTGGAGCGCCGGACTCCTGTGGGAGAAATGGGGAAACGACCGGGAGTCCTCATATTATAAAAGCGACAGGAATGGTCTGGTCGCCGATTCCTATTTCGGCAAAGGCTTCGGAGTCATGGGCACCTATAATGTCGTGCTCAGAAAATTCAGACACGACGAAACCGGCGAGGATTATTACAGGATCTACAAAGACGAAGAAGAGGCGGGCGAAGGAATAGAGGTCGTAAGCCATGTCCCGTTTTACGGGCTTATGTACACAAAAAATGATAAAAAATATGACCATTGGTTCGCACTCAATGAGAAAGATAAAACCTCCTGGGAAATGACCGGTTATGAAATCATGGACGCCAGCGGGAATCCCTTCTTTAACAAGGACTCCTTTCAACCGGGCACTGGCGCGTTAAAGCCTTGGGAGATAAGACGTGTCTTTGTCGTCGAGAGAAAGAAAAACAACGGCGAATATGTGGAAATGATCTTGCAGCAATTCTTTGGGATACCTCAATAAGTCCATGAAATTTTTCCTTTATCTAATACTGGCCTTATGCGGGCTCATATCCGGCCTTTTCCTTTTTTCGTGGATGGATATGGGAAAAAAGCAGAAAGAAGATTTTCTATCCCGGAAAAACGGCATTCACATCAAACCCTATTTGAACCGTCAATTCGGACAAGTGGGAGAGCTGGAAATCCTGCTGAAAAAAAAGATGATACGGGTCGAGCCTGCTGGAGGCGCCTACATGATCTGGGACAAAGAGATACTCGCGGCCACTGACGCAAAGAATGCCTCCCATGAAATGGAGATTTTCTTTTTTACTCCATCACTTGAAGAAAAAATTCTCGGTCAAATGAAAGGCAAAAAGGAGCTTCCTTTAAAAGTAAGAGGATATGAAATGGTCGATTTAAGTGGAGAACCATTGGACTCTCCTTTCAAGCATGGCTTGGCGGCGGAAAGGTGTGGGGTAAGAATTGCCCCCATTCACAAACTTGTCATTATGGAAGTAAAATGACCATCGCCTCTACTGGTATCAACTCAGAAATATTTCTCCTCGAAACTCAACAGGAAAAAAGCAACTTTCCCCCAATTGAACCAGCGAATATTTATTGACGATTTCACCGGCTGTGTCTCACCATACCCCTTGTGATCAAACTGTTTTATTGCTCCTTCCTTCTTCTGTTTTTCGGCTTCACCAGTATGGGGCAGGAGCTCTCCCCCGGCGGCTCTTCGGAGGCAGGTATCAGGAGCGCTATGGACTTCCTCCATCAGGAAATAACCCGGAGGGAGAAGCTGATGGACATGACCAAAAGAGCGATCAACCGCTATCTGCCGGCCTTCCGTCAGGACGAGGGGGACTACCCCATCCCTCAAAAAATTCGGGAACAAGTCTCCCGGGCCGCAGGCGAGTACCTCTGGATGCGCGCCAGCGCCAAGCTGTATAGCGGTCAATATGAATTTCTCTTTCTCAAAAAGGATAAAACCCTCATTCAAATGCGCCCCTACCTACAGTCAAAGGGAAGCCACTTGAGATTTTACTCGAGCCACTCGTGGAACGGCTTCCTGGAAAAAGAGATCAACGAAATGCTCACTACCAACGACGATGAAAAAAAGCTGGAGGCGTTCCATTTCATTAAAGAGACTGCAAATCCCGAATGGAAGTTGGAAATCAGAGAAAAGACCCTTTCGAAATACGTTTTCAAAAAAGTGGATGCAGCCCTGACTCAGCTTGAACAAAAAGGCAAAGCCCCCTCCGGCACCCCGTTGGCAATCGAAGACATGAAATATTTTATCGATCAAATAAAAGAAGGATGCATGTCTGATGAAATCACCTTAATCTCTTACGGCAAGGATTCCGAACTATTCGGCACTGCCCTGCCAGAGTTTTTGGAGGGCGACAATGATTCCTTTGTCGATTATACGGAATCATTATTCGGCACAATCCGCTCATACATTACCCAGGAAGATGAAGGAGAAGCCCGTAAGGAATATAGCGATCTAAAAATAGAAGCAGAAAACATCATCAAACAAATCAACCGGAATAAAGAACCGGCCAATCCCCTGTTTGATTCATCCGGCAACCCCATTGACTTGGAGAAATGGTTTGAGGAATGGCTCCACACCCTCTACTAACGCCAGGCCTTCTCAGCTCTTACTCTTCACCCTCCTCATGTCCCGCGCCTTGAAAAATTCTCTGCCTTTTTTTCTGATGATGCTTTTCCCGGTCTTTTTCATCACAGCTGAATCAGCCACTTCAAAAAACAAAGAAATAAAAAAATGCGACTTATTACGGTTTAGATTTTCCTCGTCAGATCGGAACAGGAGAATAGCCCGACAAGATGAAGCCTCTCTCAAAAATTCCGTCAACTTGTTCATTCCCGTCCGCCCCGATTCATTCGATCACGATTTACGGTATTTAATTCAGGAAATCCGCAACAGCGACCTGTTCCATTTTTCCGAAAATCTGAGTACGGAAAGCAGAGCACTCCTGTCCCTCCATAAGGAAACGCTCGTTCTGAAAGACCTTTCCGACAATTCCCCGGAAATACGACTTCTTTGGCCCAAAGTTCACCCCGATCATTACGACTCAAGCTTGAATGGCTTGCCTGAGGAATTCTGGAAAGAGCAGAAAAAAATAATGACTGCCGAATACAAAAACGAGGCCGATATTTTGCAGGCGATCGCCAAACTGAAAAAAACACGGCCATCCTACTATACGGAAGAAGTACCATTTACATTTGACCCATTTGAGAATGCAGATGAGGTAGTTTCCCCGCCTGCCCCCATCATCAGCCAAAAGAAACTCCCCAAAAACCTCTGTGAAAGATGGGTGAAAATAATGACTGCGTTCCAGCTGGAGGGGAAAAAGAAAGGTGGCCCGGCGATAACACCTATATCCGAAGAAACAACCACCCTGTTGGAAAAGTACAATCCCGCTCTCAGCAACAGAGCCTTTTACGGCAAAGACGGCAAATGCTTCGGCATGTCCCTTCCCGGAGAAGATCTTTTGGCCAGCCCGAACTCCTGGCCGGTCTATCTGAAAAAGTTAACGGATACGCTCAAGGCCTATCTGCTCGCCTCAAGCAGTCAGGAAGAAGAGGAATGTCTGAAAAAAGCGGAGTCCATCCTGCATGAGG
This sequence comes from uncultured Verrucomicrobiales bacterium, assembly GCA_964576595.1. Lineage (GTDB taxonomy): Bacteria > Verrucomicrobiota > Verrucomicrobiia > Verrucomicrobiales > Akkermansiaceae > CAZNVW01. The sequence continues at coordinate 15,653 of CAZNVW010000014.1, read as the reverse complement.
TGGAAACAAAAATACAAAATCACAGCATGCCTTCAAATCCCATGAACCCCTCTTCTTAGAGTATAGAGAGTTTCTGTTTGCGTCTCTCCTCTTCCAGGAAGACGGCTACTCTGGTTTCAGGCGAGTGAATGCCGCCCGCCTTAAAAGCTCCTTGTTGAGAGACGCGGGCGAGTCTGCAATATCTCTCCGGTTACCCTCTCCTGGTAATTTTCTTGCCTTTTCGCCCATTTATCCATCTATTATGAGATAACTCATTCCCCCAATAAATAGATGAAATTTCTGGCTCTTTTTTCTTTTCTCCTTTCTCTGGCCGTTTGCCATGCGGAAATCAAATTCCCCAAGGGAAGCTATAACGCCGATACCAGAGAGCAGGCTCTGGAACAGGCCGGCAAAGATAAAAAGCCCGTAGCCTACATTCTGACGAACAAGGACACGACATGCCCTCTGGCAGCTGGCGCAACAGAGGATTATTTGAAAGCGATAGGCCGCAAATGCGTTATCGTCCATCTGCCGTCGGGAAAACTCTATCCCAAGGATCTGGAAGACAGTATCATCACGGAGCTTAAGAAGGGGAGATTTTATCCCAAAATGGTTTTATGGGATGCTGCGGAAAAGAAAGTACTGTTGACCGTAACTTATGAAGAGCACAAGGAGGCACCCAAGGAGACCGCAAAAAAAATCAGAAAGGCTCTCCAGCCCGCCCCCAGGCGATAACGCCGGGACAAATTAAAAAAGGGGTGGCCGCAGCATACCTGCGGCCACCCCCCATATTTTCAGGAGATGAGATTCCTTATTTTCCGTTCAGGGCGGAGATGAGTTTCTCCAGTACCTGTTCCGAGTTTTTCGCGAGGACGGAGGGGTCTTCCAGCAGTCCGGCGCGGAGGAGGGCCGTATTCGCAAGCTGTTCGGCGATCAGGGAGGCGGCGGCGGCATCCGTCTTCTGCAGAGAGGCCAGATTCTTCACCAGCTCATTGCGCGGGTTCAGTTCAAGGATGGGCTTCGACTCGGGCAGTTCCTGCCCCATGGCCTTCATGTATTCGCGGATTTGCAGGCTGGGGGCGCCGGCTCCCTGAGTCACCAGTACGGGGCTGGAGACGAGACGGTCGCTCAGGGAGATTTTTTCAAAGCGTCCTCCCAGTTCCGTCTTGAGCCATTCTTCCAGTCCGCTGGCGTCTTCCTGGCTCAGGGCTTCGCCTTCCTGCTCCATGTCGGAGAGTTTCAGGTCGCTGCGGTCGGCAAAGAGGATGGTCTTTTCTTCGCAGGTGTGCAGACCGTCGAGGACGAATTCGTCTCCGTTATCGACAAAGAAGGCCACTTCCAGTCCACGAGCCTTGAAGGCCTCGAGGTAGGGGCTGTTTTCCAGCAGGGCGCGGCTCTGTCCGGTCAGGACGTAGATTCCCTCCTGGCCGTCCTTCATGCGGGAAACGTATTCGGAAAAGCTGGTGGTCTGTCCCGGATCCGTGAAGGTGGACTCGAAGCGCAGCAGTTTGCCGAGGGTTTCCTTGTGCGCCCAGGAGGTGATGATGCCTTCCTTCAGGTAGCGGGAGAAGAGTTTGTAGAACTCGGCGTAGGCGTCCTTGTCGTCTTTCGCCAGTTTCTCCATGTGCTTGAGGAAACGGTTGGTGATGATGTCGTTGATTTTGCGGATCAGCGTGTTGTCCTGCAGCATTTCGCGAGAGATGTTCAGGGGCAGGTCTTCGCTGTCGATCACGCCCTTGAGGAAGCGGAGCCACTCGGGGAGGAGACCTTCGGGGCTGGCGTCGATCAGTACTTTGCGGCAGTGCAGGGCCACGCCCGGTTCCGTACGGCCAAAGCCGATGGCTTCGGGGTTGTCCTTCGGGACAAAGACGAGGGCGTGCAGGTCGATCGGCGCGTCCGCGCTGAAGTGCATGTAGGTCAGCGCGTCTTCGTCGGTATGGGCGATGTATTTGTAAAACTCCTGGTACTCTTCGGGTTTCACGTCGTTTTTCGATTTCATCCAGACGGCTTCGACGGTATTCAGCCGCTCGCCGTTGAACTGGATGGGGAAGCCGACGAAGTTGGAGTATCGGCGCAGGACTCCGCGTACGCGCTCTGCTTTTGCGTATTCCGCGTATTCTTCCTTGAGATGTACGCAAATGTTTGTACCGACGGGTACGTTTTCCGCGTCTTCAATGGTATAGCCCGACTGACCGTCGCTCTCCCATTTGTACCCGGCGCTGCCCTTGAGCGCGCTGCGCGTGGTGACGACGACTTTCTCGGCGACCATGAAGGAGCTGTAAAAGCCGACGCCAAACTGACCGATGACGTCCGCAGAGCCGTTGCTGGCCTTGATGGCTTCCAGGAATTTTTTGGTACCGGAGTGGGCGATGGTGCCGAGGTTCTCGATCAGTTCTTCCTGAGTCATTCCGATCCCCGAGTCGGCGATGGTCAGGGTTTTGCCCTCTTCATCCGTCGTGACGGTGATTTCCAGGGTGGATTCCGGCTCCAGGGCGCCGGAATCGGTGAGTTGTTTCAAGCGACGCTTTTCAAGCGCGTCGGAAGCATTGGATACCAGCTCCCGGATAAAAATTTCGCGCTCGCTGTATAGTGCGTGGATCACGATATCGAGCAGTTCCCGCACTTCCGTCTGGAATGTGTATGAGGTTGACATGAAGGGGACTATACAATCCCTCCCGCGTTATGTCCAGATCCCGGCTCCCTCTCCGGACAGGGAAACGTGTCAGTTATACCTCTCCTCTAAAAAAGGCGCCGCCCCGCCGGGAGATCCGGGGACGGCGCCTTGAGTGAATCAGGGAAAACGTCCCGTTATTTTCCAGCGCGGATCAGGGCATTGATCTCTTCGGGTTTATTCGGGTCAAACAGGATATCTCCCTTGCCGAAATCATTCCGAATTTCAGGACGAAGCCCCGTTTTTAATTTTTTCGCAAGACGGTCCGTTTCTTGGATGCGGAAACGCGTACTCAAAATGTAAGGCGATTCTCCCCGGTCAAAGTGCCCGTATGTCGTGCAGACAAGAGTGCCGTCAGGCAGCAGTTCCGCAGCGGGGTAGGCCGTATCCCACCCATTCCGGTTGTCTTTCAGGCGGATTCTGTACTGACCCTCGCGCCCGTTGACGAGGTCGTCCCAGGTGCCGACCCAGCCGACCCAGTCTCCGGCCGTGGGGCTCTCGAAGAAGCCCGGTTTTTTACCGGGGCCGGCATCGCGGAACTGGATCAGCAGTCTTCCATCCGGCAATGTGATGGACTGGTGGCGGTCTCCGGCCAGAGCCGCGGGGAGTTCCTTCGGTTCCGACCAGGTTTTGCCCTCGTCTTTTGAAATCATGATCTGGGAGCCATGGTTGCGGCTGTTCTCTCGCAGGAGCAGGGCGATGGACTTGCCGTCGGGGCTGCGCACTATTCCGGCCTCACAGAGGTGCAAGTCCCTTTTACCGGGGAAAACTACCCGGGGCGCCGACCAGGTGACTCCGCCATCTTCCGTAAAGGCGACGCAAAGGGTCAGGGTGTGGAATTTACCCTGCGCGTCTTCTTCCGTTGCATTTACATGGTAGGAGGCCATGTAGTGCCCCTTGCCCGTCTTGAGCGGGATCATGTCGCTCATCGCCACGATGCCGCCGGGCTGCTGCGGGACAGGCATCAGTTCCGACCAGGTTTTCCCTTCATTTTCGCTTATGGCAAGACGATTGCGCATTTTGTTGTTCATGGTGCCGCCCTGCGTGCCGGAGAACAGGAGCAGGCGCTCTTTCCCGGCGGCATCCACCGTTTGGTAGAGAGTCGGCACTTCCTTGCTCATTTTCCACGATTCCGGTACGGGGAGGCGCTCTCCCCATGTTTTGCCGCCGTCATGGGACATTTTCATGACGATGGGGCCCGCCCCATGTCCCTTGGGGTAAACGCAAATGATCGACCGGCCGTCTTTCAGCAGCAATGTCGTCGGGTGGCCGAGATATTGGCCTTTTTCCTTGTCCACGACTACATGCAGATCATCCCGGCCGTCCAGATCGACAATGGGGATGGTATAGCCGTCATAAATGGATGCCGGGGACACCGCGGAAGAGGGGGGCTTGACTGCGGCCGCGTCTGCGGCGGGGGACAGGTTCAGGGAGCATGCCGCAAGGGCAAGGCATGCCAGCGTATTCCGGGATAATGAAGGGAACAACATGGGTATCGGGAGGGTTAGGTTCGTCATGGAAGGCGCCGCGTTTATACGGCGCCTCTGTTACTTGAATATACGCCGCCCCGGGCAGAAAACATCCATCGGGAGGGCTGTTTTTAAAATTCGATAAAAAAAGACCAGACGTCATTCTTAAAAATGAATCTTATTTATTTAAAATAAAAAGATAATGATAAAAAATAAATAGCATCATTAAATGATTTAATACCAGAAAAAGGGCGTTATCTTCCCGCCGTTTCCGTCAAAACGCTCGCTACGCGTTCAGGCTTCCGGTAAACTGCCGCGCGTTGAACAGGGTAAAACATCCTCTTGCCGTCTCCATTGCCGATCGGCTGCGGGTCTCGTTTCAGGCAAACCGCTTCAAGGATGTCCTGCCGGGAGAGCGCGAACTGGCCGCCGCCTACAACGTCGGCCGGGGGACGATTCGCGCCGCGCTCCTGCGGCTTGAGCGGGAGGGGTGGCTCACTCCCGCCGGAGTCCGGTCTCCCCGCCGCATCATACGCAACGCGCCCGGTGCAGAATGCTCCCCTCCGAGCCCTTCCGCAAAAAGACGCGTCAGCGCGGGGGTCCTGACCTCGGTGCCCGTCGATTCCATGCCTCAAGGCATCCTTGCGGAGCTGCACCACCTCCGCCCCCTGCTGGAGCGGCATGGTCTGGATTTTCACCTCCACAAGCTTCCCGAAGGCAGGGGGAAAAACCGGGAGAACCAATTGTCCCGCCTGGTCGCAAAAAACAGTCATGACTGCTGGATTTTGTACAGGGCCTCCCGTGAAACCCAACACTGGTTCAGACGCCAGCATCTGCCGTGTCTCGTGCGGGGTACTTCCTATCCCTCCGCAGCCCTGCCCTGCATGGATACGGACTGGAGAGCCACCGCCCGGCACGCCGCGGCGCACCTGTGGCGCAAAGGGCATCGCACCGTCTGTCTCTGCGTGCCCGAAGAGCCGTTAAAAGGGCATCAGCTCATCCAAAAATATTTGTGCGATTTCAAGGGCAAAGGCTGGAACCCCGTTATCGTCCCTTTTTCTCCGGACGCCGTCTCCACTTTCGACAATCTCGAGCGCGTCTTTGCCCGGCACCCCGGCATCACGGCCTTTATCACCACGCGCGGAGAGCAGATCGTCTCGTTTCTGTCGTGGACAGTCAAACACGCCCTGTCCATCCCCGACGATATCAGCCTGGTAACTCTCCATGACGAGCCGATGCTCGACCATCTCCACCCGGCCATCGCCGGCTATCGGACAAATGCGGAAAAGTCAGCCCGCAGGCTGGCGCGGATGGTACGCAGCGTGCTCTGCTCAAAAAATACGTTGAGCGCCCTCGTCATCCCCGACTTCATTCCCGGGCAAAGCATCTCCACCAGAACCGGCGCAGGGCACGAAGAGGCCTGAATCATCCGCGCCTTTTTCCTCAATGCCGTCCTCCCCTTCGGATGCGGGCAGATATAAAAACGGAGCCGCCCCGCCGTTTCCGGCAGGACGGCTCCTTTCTTAAAGGGGCGAGAGGATTATTCCTCTTCTTCAAATTCTTCAATCATCAGTTCTTCATGGAAGAACACGACGGCGTCCTCGCCATGCATCAGCTGGCCTTCATAGGGGTCAAAGAGGTAACCGCCGGGTACCAAAGACAGGAGGGACTCCGCCAGAGCGTAGGCCGCGGCGAGGTTGGACTCGTCTTCTTCCTCCGCATAGAAGGTAGCTACCGCTTCGCAGTTGTTGGTGTACTCGGCCAGTTCGGGAGCCTTTTCGAAAAGAGGAGCGGCGTCTTCCAGGTAGAAATCGCAGCAGTAGGTCTCCTGCGTTTCCTCATCGGTATAGGTACACTCCCAGACACCGCCCTGTGCCGGGTCGAATTTGGTGTCCAGAGAAAAACCGGGCTCGATTTCCTGAAGTTTTTGCTGCCAGTCCGCGACGGAGGGGAGCTTGCGGGTAGGCAGGAGAATATAAAACTCGTTCATTGATTTGTTCTGTTTGGGTTGTCAGGCCCCGCGTTTGCGGGAAACGCGCATGGGACAGGTCGCGAAAGGCCGGCTCTTCCCATGATGAGTGAACGTTGCCTCCGCATGTCTTCACGCTAACATACGGGCGTCAATCGGCAAGCCCAATGTCTTTTTTCCCGGCGGAGATTCTGTAAATTATTTGTCGCATGGAGGCCGCCCCGCAAAGACATCCGGACAGGAGCGGCGGCAGGGCTCTACACCCAGCCGTTCAGCGCGTCTTCCAGGAGGATTTCTCTCTGGCGGGCGGGCGCGTTGTCCGCGTACAGGGTCAGGTATATTTTGTCCGAGGAGGGCTTCATGCCGCTTCGCAAATGGGCGCGGCGCGACAGGCGTATCCGCTTGATCACCTCCTCATGGGGAAAAATGGGGGAGGAGGAATTGGCCAGTTTGAAGACCCAGAACGCCCGGCTCCCTTCTTCATCCAGAGCGCCTTTTTCCGGATGAACCAGCTCCCCGGAGGGCAGGCGCGTGGGAATGGAGGCGACAATGGCGTAGTGTCGGGCCATCACGTCGCTTTCATTGGTAATGCGGAACGCGATCCGGGAAAAGATTTCGCTCGAGCCGTCAGGCGCGGGCTGGTCAAGCATGTAGCGTATTTTGACGCTGAGTTTCGGCACAAGCACGCGGCTCATCATCTCCCGCACTTCATAGTCGTCCACCGGCTCGGCCATGAAATTGCGGCGCCGGTAGTAGCGCATGTCGCGGGCCTGGTGAGCCGTGCGGGACTGCGGCACGACGACGACATAGCAATACCCGGACACGCCGTCCACCGTCACCGGAACGGGGATGATCTCCAGATCGGGAATCGTCGGTTGTATCTGCGTGATGATCTCGTCGAGCCACTCCTTGGAGTACACCTGCGGGTCGATAGGGTCCAGACGGGCCGGCAGCTGGAGCAGTCCGGGGTCCGAGTGCTCCTGAATTCCGTAGATGATTATGCCGCCCGCGGCGTTCGCCATGGCGGAGACGTCTTTTGTGATTTCCTTCTTTTTGACGTCCTTGCGATCCAGCGCGCCGGCCGCCTTGTACTCGATATGGAGGTTCTCCTCTATTTTATTGGAGATAAATCGCTCCAGATCTTCCTGTGTTCTCGGGGGACGCATAAGAAGGGAAAAAGGTCTTTGCCCGCACGCGGCAGGCAAAGGCCGGGTTCCGGGGGAGGAGATTTTTAGTCGAGGACTACCGCCGTACCGTAGGCGCAGAGTTCGCTGACGCCCTGCCCGATTTCGCTCGTCGCAAAACGGACGCAGACCACGGCGTTTGCTCCCATTGCTATGGCATTGTCCTTGAGACGGCCCAGGGCCATATCCCGGGTGTCGTTCATCAGTTTGGTGTACTGCGTAATTTCTCCGCCGACGAGTCCTTTAAGGGAGGCCATGATATCGGAGCCGACATGACGGGCCTTGACGGCGTTTCCCGTTACCAGTCCCAGACTGCGGGAGATGTTTTGCCCCGGAACCGTATCAGTTGTGCAAATAATCATATATTTTTTATTAAAAGGTTAGAAAGCCCCTTTCAAAAAGAGACAGGGTCACTTTACCCTTTTCGGAACCCTCCGGTCAATGTTTCCCGTTCTCCGTGACATATCTTTTCCATTCCCGTATGTGGAGCACACGTATTCACCTTGCCAGTCCGGGGGCATCCGGGGTAAAAACGGGAACCATGCCAACCGTCCCGCTTGCCCTTTCCCAGTCCTCCTACGCCGTTCATGTAGAGAACGGGCTTCTCGACCGCGCCGGGGAACTGATGGCGGAAGCGGGCGTCTCCGGCCGCGTCGCCGTCGTCACCGATACGAATGTCGGGCCCCTTTACGCGGAACGTCTGCTGACTTCTCTCACCACAGCGGGTTTCGAGGCGATTCTGCTGACCATTCCCGCCGGGGAGGCTTCCAAATCCCTCAGCCGGACAGAGGAGTTGTGCGATGAGCTCGCCCGCCTCGGCATAGACCGCAAGGGCACGCTTGTCGCCCTAGGCGGCGGCGTCACGGGAGACCTGACGGGGTTCACCGCCGCCATTCACTACCGGGGCATCCCCTTCGTCCAGATTCCGACAACGATCGTCGCCCAGGTGGACAGCTCCGTCGGCGGCAAAACGGGGGTCAACATTCCCTCGGGTAAAAATCTCGTCGGCGCCTTCCATCATCCCCGGCTCGTCATCGCCGACCCGGCCACCCTGCTCACCCTGCCTCCGCGCGTGCTGATTGAGGGCATGGCCGAGGTCGTCAAGCACGCCGCCATCCGGGATGCGGACATGCTCCCCCTGCTGGAGGAGCTCGCGCCCGCCTTCCGAAACGGCCTCTCCGCCGAAATGCTGGCCCTCCTGCCCGAGCTGATCGCCCGCAATGTCGCGATCAAGGCCCGTATTGTCGAAGAGGATGAAAAGGAGACGCTCGGCTTGCGCGCCCTGCTCAACTTTGGCCACACCATAGGCCACGGCATCGAGGCCGCCGTCCCCTACGGGCAAATCCTGCACGGCGAAGCCGTCTCTCTCGGCATCCGCGCGGCCCTGTTCCTGTCGCTCAAACGGGCCGGACTGCCGCAACGGGAAGCCGACCGCCTTTTGAAGCTGATGGATGATATGGGCCTGCCCCTCGTTCTGCCGGACGGCGTCGATACCGCCCTCGCCCTGAAAAAGGCCGGGGCCGACAAAAAATTCGAGGCGGGCGCCATACGCTTTGTCCTGATCAACCGCCCGGGGCACTCCTTTGTCTCCCGTGACATCTCCGCCGATGATATGGAGGAGGCACTTCTGGAGTTGACCCGCCCCCTGTAGTCACCCATGCCAGCTTCGGGAACAGGATTCATTCGAACCGGCGCGCGTCTGACCGCCGCCGCGTGCCTGCTGAGCCTGTCGTGGTGCCTGACCGCCTGCTCCGCCCCGGTCACTCCCTCCCCCGAGACGGGCAAATACGACCGGACGATCAATACCCATATTGTACGCATCGTTCGGGCCATGCCCCGAGGCGGCGGCTACTCCACCGGACAGGAGGCTTTTGACCGCTTTATCGGCAAAGCCGTTGTCCGGGACGATATCCGGGGACGGCTGCGCCTCGCCCCGTCGGAAGCGCGCCCCTCCTTTTGCTCGGAAGCCTGCTATCTCGTCCTGCTCCAGCTGCTCGACAAATGCCGCGACGCCTCGGGCAACTCCCCGTTCTCTCCCCTCGTGTGGCAAGCTCTGGCCCCGAGAGACAAGCAGCCGGACGGAGAGGGCATCTGGGGACGGGCCAACGCCAACGGCCCCGGCTTCGCCAAATTGGTCAGCGATCTGGACGCGGGATTCAGCTTCGAGGATATTTCCCGGGCCAAACCCGGAGACTTTCTGAAAATCTTCTGGACAGACGAGATCGGAGGACGGGAGCGGGGCCATCTTGTAGTGTATCTCGGCGTAAAGCGGGACAAAACGGGAGAGGGTGATCTCTTCTTCTGGTCTTCGAACATGGGGCAGGGCTATTCCGTCAAAAGCGTCCCCCTGTCGTCGGCCAAACGCCTCCTTTTCACCCGCCTGACCAAACTGGGCGCGTTCTCCCTGGCTGCCAGCCTGCCCGAACGGGACGAATGGCTGGCTTCTCTCCTGCGGAAACCGACCGACATGAGAGAAATACGGGAAAAATGCCGCATGGCTCCGCCCGATTTTATGGGCGCCCGGTAAAAAAAATTGAAAGACGGGCGTTTTCATCCCCGTAGTCTTGTGCGGATTTAGTTAAATTTCGTTTCTATTATGAACTATCTTTTCGCCTCTTTCTGTTTCCTGGGCCTGACTCTGGCGCCTCCCGTCCTTTCGCAAAATACGACTTCGCAGACTACCCCAAACGCGGCGGCAACACCGCAGAGCAAAAGCGACTGGTGGAGCGCCCGGCATGCCCTGCTGACAAAAAATCTGGCGGAGACGCCCTGCAACCTGCTTTTCATCGGAGACTCCATTACCCATCAATGGGAAAGCAGCGGCAAAAATGTGTGGAACAAAGCGTTTTCCGCCTATTCTCCCGTCAATTTCGGCATTGGCGGAGACAAGACCCAGCATGTCCTGTGGCGCATCAACGACTCGGGCCTCAAGACGCCCCACTCACCGCAAGTGTGCATCATTCACATCGGCACGAACAATACGGGCAAAAACAGCAATACGGCCGATTCACCCCAGGATATCGCCGCGGGAATTCGAGCCATTGTTTCACGAGTACGGGAGCTGCACCCCGCAACGGAGATCATCGTGCTGAATATTTTCCCCAGAGGAGCCACGAAAGACGACAGCGCCCGTCTCCACAATGAGCTGGTAAACAAGGAGCTGAGCAAGATCGACATACCCAGGGTTCACCTCCTCGATATCGGCGGCAAGTTTTTGAACGAGGACGGCACCTTCCTGCCGGATGTGTCAAATGATTTGCTGCACTTTACGGAAAAAGGCTATCAAATCTGGGCCGACGCCCTTCTGCCGGAAATTCAGAAGTACATGAAATAACGGCCTTTCGGGAGCAAGCGCCATACGCTCCCCCTCCTTTTACGCGGTGGTCTCTTCTCCGGGGCCGCCGCTTCCTTTTATTTATCCGGTATTTTTCTGAGGCTGGTTTTCTCTATAGTCGGAAAATCCGCGGGAACAGACGAATCGGGCCGCTTGCCGGAAAGCCAGTCCAGCGCGCGGAAAAACAGGGTCTGGAACCCGGCGCACTGCACTCCCTTGAGATTGGACTCTCCCGTCCAGACATGCCCCAGTGTGGATGTGTACACCCGTCCCCGGCCATAGGAAACAGTCCATTCGATGGGGAAGTTCAATCCCGTAACGGGTTCCTTCGCATAAGACACTACTGTGACATTCTCCGCCGGGCCCCGGGCATAGGAATACACCTCAATATCGGCTGCCCGCCACTGGCGGGGCAGACCTCTGGTGATCGGGTGATCGGCCAGCCTGGTGACAAGAGCGTCGATACGCTCGCCATGAGACGTGCCTCTCCCCTCTCCGGGAGGGATGCGCACGATCTCTCCCTGCGGAGAAATGACCAGAGCCGTGCCGAATGCAGCATCCCGCCAGGCCAGACCGATCATGCGATTGTATTCCTTCCACTCCCGAAACGCGTTGTTGGCGGAGTGGAAGGCCATCATCCCGCCGCCTCCGGCAATGTACTTCTCCAAATTCCTCCGGGCCTCTTCAGGCCAGGCGATTCCGCCTGACGGGCCTCCATTTGAATTTTGAATCAGGACGTCATAACGGGAGAATTCGGGACACCATTTCTCCTGCTCCTCCTTTGTTCCCGCAGCGGGAAATGTAGAGACCTCCACATCATAACCGCCCTTGTGATTCAGCAATTGCACCAAATTGGCGGTAGTACGCTTCCAGTCATGATTGGAAAAACCATCGACAATCAACACTTTGGTCGCCCCCTCAGCCAGACCGGGGAAACACAGCAACAGAAAAAGGACGAGCAGCCGCATGAGACTATTATCCCCATCTCCGCATCCGGGCCAAGAAGAATACCTTCGAATTCACATTTGAATTCCTGTTGGGGAAGAACTACACTGGGAGCCACTTCATGCACACCTCCGATTTCCTGGTCATCGGTTCCGGCGCGGCCGGACTCAGCTTTGCCCTGCGTGCGGCCTCGCACGGCACAGTCACCATTTTGACAAAAGGCAAGGCGGCCGAATCCAATTCCTCCAAGGCCCAGGGCGGCATCGCCGCCGTAATGGACATGGAGGATTCCTTCGAAGACCATGTCAAAGACACGCTCATCGCCGGAGCGGGGCTGTGTGATGAAAAGGTCGTGCGCCTTATCGTCGAAGAAGCTCCCGCCGCCATCGCCGACTTGCGCGAATGGGGCGTCTGCTTTGACGAGGAGGGCAACGCGTTTGACCTGGGAAGGGAGGGCGGCCACTCCAAAAGGCGCATCCTCCATGCCAAGGATACGACCGGTCTGGAGATCACTACCAAGCTCCTGCAGGCCGCGAAGGCCCACCCCAATATCACGATCAGGGAGCATCATTACGCGGTCGATCTCATCACCAGCGCAAAACTGGGTTTTGTGACGGAGGACAGAGTGCTCGGCGCCTACGCTCTGGACACCCGTTCGGGAGAGGTGGAGATTTTCCGCTCGGACCGGGTCATGCTCGCCACGGGCGGGTGCGGCAGGGTCTATCTCTACTCGACCAATCCCTCGATCGCGACGGGCGACGGCGTCGCCATGGCCTGGCGCGCGGGTGCGCCCGTCTCCAATATGGAGTTTGTGCAGTTTCACCCGACCTGCTTCTACAACCCCCGGGCGGAGGGCTCGGAGGCCCGCTCCTTCCTGATCTCCGAAGCCGTCCGGGGAGAAGGCGGCGTCCTCGTCGGCAAGGACGGCAAAGAGTTCATGTCCCGCTACGACAAGCGGGGCTCCCTCGCCCCCCGCGATATTGTCGCGCGCGCCATAGACAATGAAATCAAGCGCACCGGGCAGCCCTGCGTGTATGTGGATATTTCCCACAAGCCGCCCGGCTTTGTCAGGGAACGCTTCCCCCTGATTTACGAAACCTGCCTCCGTTACGGCGTAGATGCGGAAAAACAGCCCATCCCCGTCGTCCCGACAGCCCACTTCCAGTGCGGAGGCGTCGTTACCAACGCCAGCGGCAAGACCGACCTCCGGGGCCTCTACGCCGCGGGTGAGGTCGGCTGCACCGGACTGCACGGGGCCAACCGCCTGGCCTCAAACTCGCTGCTGGAATGCGTCGTCGTGGGCAAGCGCGCCCTCGCAGACATGCTCCAGCGGCACCCCGTCGCCCACCGCGAAACCCGCGAGTACCCCATCCCGGAATGGCAGCACGGCGACACGACGACAACGGACGAGCTGGGTATTATTTACCATAACTGGGACGAGATCCGCACCCTGATGTGGGACTATGTCTCCATCGTCCGCACCAGCAAGCGCCTCCAGCGCGCCGCGACCCGATTGAGAAATCTCCAGCACGAGGTGAAAGATTTTTATTGGGGGTACCGGATTAATTCTGATATATTGGAACTCCGCAATCTAGTGACCGTTGCGTCGTTGATCGTGGACTGCGCCCTCCATCGCCAGGAGAGCCGGGGACTCCACTGCACAGTGGACTATCCGGGACTTCTCTCCGACGACCGCAAGGCGCCCACCCTGCTACGACGCTGGTAACGGATCTGGCGGAGACACAACACCTGCCCTATGTCGTTTCCCCGTTTATTTCTCGTTCTCGCACTACCTCTGCTCACGGCGCTGCCGCTCCGTGCGCAGATGATATCGTCTGCGACAAATGGCGTGGTCAAACAGCCCGCGCCCCTTCCCCGCGTCGTCTCCCAGACTCAGCGCGGAGCCGCCGTCCCCCAAACCGCCCAAAAGGGACAGCCGTACTCAATGCCCCGCTCCTTTTACACAAACCAGACTTCGCCCGGAGTCTATCCGTGGAGAAAGGATGTTACCGTCACGGTCTTCTGGATTGGCGAACAACCCACCCAGAACAACCCGGTCCCCAATCACAAAAGCTCCTGGGACACCGCCTGGCAGGAAAACTTCGGCGGCTTCGACGACCCCGACCCCGACAGCCGCTCCCACGATTACCGTCCCCGGGGATTTGTCCCCCGCCAAAACCCCTTTTACATCGCCCTGCCCTACAACGACTGCGTAAGCAGCCGGGAGCACAAGCCCGAGGCGGAGCGCGTCATCCCGTGGTTCCGCCGGGACTTTGTCCGCCCCGGACAGTCCGTCTGCAAGGGGAAATGGGTGCAGATATTCTACAAGGGCCGCTACTGCTTCGCCCAGTGGGAGGACTGCGGACCCTTCAATACGGAAGACTGGTCCTACGTCTTTGGCTCCACCCCGCCCAAAAACAACTCCAACAAGGCCGCCGGATTGGACATCTCCCCCGCCGTCCGCGATTATCTGGGCGTCAAAAGCGGAGAAAAAGTACACTGGCGCTTTGTTGAATTCGCCCGCATCCCCCGCGGCCCATGGTCCAAGTTCGGCGACAACAACCCCTTTGTCAAACGGCAGCCCTCTCCGCAGGAACTCCGCCTGGCGGAGCAGCAAAAACGTCTCGAAAAACTCAGGAACGACGCGAGCCGCACCCCCAACGCCCTCGTCAAGAGGAGCGACTGATCCGCACGGAATGTCCGGACGTTATTAAATTGTTAATTACCTTCCTCCCGCTATCGGTTACACTGGAGGAAATCTCCCCTTTCCCATGTCCGCCTCCCGTTACCGCATCCTTGTCGTAGAAGACGACCCCGGCATCCGCCAGGCGCTCTCCGACGCTCTCGGCATGAACGACTACGACGTCATCCAGGCCAAAGACGGCCATGAGGGACTGAAGGCGGCGCTGGGGGAGAATTACGATATCGCCCTGCTCGATGTCGTGCTGCCCGGCCCCGGCGGGCTGGAAATACTCGACGCCATCAACCGCGACCGCAAGGGCACCCCCGTCATCATGCTCACGGCAAAAGGCGCGGAGGATGACCGGGTACGAGGTCTGGAAAAGGGTGCGGACGACTACATCGTCAAGCCCTTCAGCATACGGGAGCTGATGGCCCGCATGGAAGCCGTCCTGCGGCGCTCCCCCGAGCGGCCCCCGGCCCTGAGCGAGGTGAGGCTGCCCGGCGGCCTCCTGCAAGTGGCGGATCACTCCATTTTACGGGACTCCGGAGAGACCGTAGCTCTCAGCAGCCGGGAGTTTGACCTCCTGCACTACTTTGTCACGCACCCCGACCGCGTCATTTCCCGGGAGGAACTGCTCCGCCGCGTCTGGGATCTTGACCCCCGGGCCGTCGAAACGCGCTCCGTCGAAATGACGCTGACGCGGCTACGCGAAAAAATGGGCCCCGCCATGTCATCCGCCCTGTACACGCAACGGGGCCAGGGGTATCGTTGGGTCAGTCCCGCAGAGTGAACCCGTCCCTCAAAAAACTCTTTCTTTTCCTGCTCCTTCCGGCCTTTCTGGCGTTGGCGTGGACAACCGTCGCCGTCCTCAAACTGGAAAGGGAGGAACGCGTCGCCGCCGGACTCGTGCATCAGGAGCGGGAAATACGCCGCGCCCTCGCCGATTTGAATACCTTCCTGGCGGCTTTTATAGAACAGGAAAACGCCCGCCCCCTGTTCCGCCAGACGCCCGGCAAAGCCCCGCTCCCCGCCACTCTCGACCATCGCCTCCCCTTTGTCCGCTCCTACTTCATGCTGACCCCGTCAGGCCAGCTCCTCCCCTTCGGCCAGCCCGAGGCCGCCCTCAGACCCGGCGGCGATCTCCCTGCATCCGCCGCCGAGCCGGCTCCCGCCACCCGCCTGCGGCTGGATACGCCCACCCACCCCGCCATACGGGAGACGCCCTTCCTCCCCCACTGGCAGGGCAACGACCTGGTTTACCTCAAACAGATACCGACCGGAGAAGGCGCCTATACCTATGCCATCTGGATCGACTGGGTACGCCTGCGGGCGCAGCTGCTCGACAGAATCCGCCCCATCCTGCCGCAAGCCTCCCTGCAGCCGTTGGCGGGCGCGCCCCCGGCCGGAGCCTATCCTCTC
>CAZNVW010000013.1:0-26185 GCA_964576595.1 uncultured Verrucomicrobiales bacterium | reverse complement strand
CGGTGATTTCCGCCGGATGGGATCCGGGGACTGATTCCGTAGTGCGTGCGCTGATGCTCGCCATGGCTCCGCAGGGGATTACTTACACGAACTTCGGCCCCGGCATGAGTATGGGGCACAGTGTGGTGGCCCGCTCCAAGGCCGGGGTGAAGGATGCCTTGTCCCTGACGATTCCGACCGGAGCCGGGGTGCACCGCCGCATGGTGTATGTGGTTCTGGAGGACGCCGCGTCGTTTGCCGATGTGGAAAGGGCGATCAAGTCCGATTCCTATTTCAGCAGCGACGATACAAAGGTGCAGCAGGTGCCCGATATTGATTCTCTGCGTGATATGGGGCATGGCGTGTACATGGAGCGCAAGGGTGTGTCCGGCGCGACTCAGAACCAGATTTTAAAGTTCGAGATGCGTATTAATAATCCGGCGTTGACGGCTCAGGTCATGGTGGCTTGCGCCCGCGCGTCGGTTCGTCTGAATCCGGGATGTTACACGCTGCCCGAGATCGCTCCGATGGACTTGCTCCCGGGTGATCGCGAGGCTCTTGTGGCCGCCCTGGTTTGATTTAATCCCGTTCATTTTTTGCGGAGCGGCAGGTTATAGTCTCCGGTTTATGCCTGCCGCTCCTTTTTTTCCCTTCTGCTCCCGTGAAAGATATTATTGTCAGACCTGAATGTGCGGCCGATTATGAGGCCGTTTCCGATTTGTTGACGGCCGCGTTTTCCTCGAGCCGGGAGTCGGAGTTTGTGGTCGCGATGCGGCGGCGGACAGAGGGTTTTGATCCCGCCATGTCACTGGTTGCGGAAGATGGGGACGGGATATCTGTCGGTTATTTGTTGTTGTTTCCCCTGGCTCATTCCGATTGCCGTATTCTGGCGATGTATCCTGTCGCCATTTTGCCCGAGCTTCAGCGCAGGGGGATAGGCAAGGCGCTGATAAGGGAGGGGCTTCGCGTGGCCCGCTCTCGCGGTTATGGCGGCGTGCTGGTGCTTGGTGAGCGCCGGTATTATTCGTGCTTCGGGTTCAGGCCTGCCGAGGAATGGGGGATTTTTTCCGATTTCGAGGTGTCCGAGAAGCAGTGTTTTATGGCTTTTGAGTTTGATTTTTGCGGGCTGACTCCGGGGCGGGTTTGTTATCCAAGGGAATTTTTCTCTTTGTAGGGAGCGTGTTTTTCCAAGCGCCGGGTATGCCGTTTTTTCCGGCTAGAGGAGCTGGCGGAGTTTGTCGCGCGCGCTTTGAGGCGCACCCTCATTTTTGTCCAGGAGTTGCTGGATAATGATTCTCAGGGAGGCGGAGGGGATATCTTTTATTTTCCTGTTTTTTTTGAGCGAAGGGAGGGGCGGGAGCGCATCCGGCGAGGCGGTGTCGAGGCGTTGCGCTTTGTAGGCGGCGGCTCTGGGGAGGTTCAGTTCGGCGCCTTCTCCTGTTTCCGAAAAGATTTTTTCCAGGGCGGTCAAGCTGTCCAGGTCATGCCGTTCCGCCAATGCGGTCAGGATGAGGAGGGCTTTTTCGGGGCGGTTTTCTTCTTGTACCAGGCGGGCCAGTCTGGTCTGGGCCGGGGCGTAGTTTTGCCGGGACAGGAATTCCAGCCAGGTTTTTCCCAGGGTTTTGTCTTCAGGGTAGGGCGAGGAGAGGAGGATTTCTGACAGGGCGAGCGCGGCTTCAGGCGATCCTTCGCGCGCACGGGTGTTATAAAGGAGGGCGTCTTTGGATGTGTCTCCGGCCGCGGTTTCTGAGGAGGTGTTTTGGGGAGGTTGGGGTGTCCATTTTTCCGCCAGGGTCAGGGCGGCTGCCGGGGTGCCGTTTTTCCAGAGGGCGAGGAGTTCTCCGTCCGTTTTGCCGCGCAGGTTGTCGCTGGCGCCGGGGAGTTCGTCCGGGAGGGGGATGTTGCCGAGCTGGGAGGAGAGGGAGGGGATGTCGCGGTCGGGCACGTTTTTTCCGTTAATGGCGTCAAGGATGGTGTTGCCTTCTTTCCTGGCTCCTTCCGGGCGGTAGAAATTGCCGTCCTGGCCCTTGTGGTTCCAGAATTCCGCCTTGTCTTCGTCCTGAGGGACGAATTTGCCTGTTTTATGTAGTTCGGCGAGCGCGAGCTGGGCGTCCGGGCAGCCTCCTTCCGCCGCTGTTTGCAGGAGTTTCAGGGCCTGTGCGACGTCGTCCGGGACGGGGATGCCGTTTTGGTCTCTTCTGGCAAAGAGGCGTTCCGCCAGGAGTTCTGCGGCGGGGTGGAATTTGGCGGAGACAGCCTGACGGAGGAAGGCTTCGCTTTTTTCGTTGTCGGGGAGGAGCCGGGCGGCTTCGTAGAGGGCCGGGGCGTAGCCTGTCATGGCTCCCTGCTCGTAGTATTGGAGGGCTTTTTGCGGGGAGCGCATGATGCCTTCTCCCTGATAGAGTCTGGCCCGGCGGAAGGCCGCGTAGCCGGAGCCTTCCGCAGCCGCTTTCGCGAAGAGTTCATCCGCTTTTTTTATGTAGGCGATGCCCTGTTCTTTTCTGTTTTTTTCCGGAGCGAGTTTGTGGTCGCGTCCTGTCCGGAAGGAGTCGGGGAGCAGGTAGAGTTTTCCGAGAGACGCGGGGATGTCTCCGTTTTCTTTGTCCTGGTCGGCGAGGAGGAGCGGGAGGGCGCGGGAGCGCAGGGCGATGATTTCAGCGGGGTCTTTTTCCCGGCTTTCTTCAAGCCAGTCCGCCAGTTTGAGCAGGGCGGGGGCATAGCCTTCGTTCGCGGCCTTTCTCATCCATCTGATGGCGAGGGCGGGGTTCATTTCTTCTCCCCAGCCATACCGGATGCGGAAGGCCATTTCGAAGGCTTCCCGGCTGGTTTCATCGCCTTTGCCGGGGGCGGGTTCGTCCGTTTTGGCGGTTTTTTTTTCTTCTGCGGGGGCTGTTTTTTCCAGCGCTTTTTCGGGAGGGGCGATGGCGAGGGAGTCCGCGGCGGAGTTGCCTCGCAGGAGGGGCGAGTACATGGCTTCTATCTGGGCGGGGAGAGCCGTGTACAAGCCGGGGCGCTCTACTCTGAGTTTGTATGAGATTTTGTGTTCTCCCCGGGGCAGAGCCGACAGGAAGAAGCGGGTTTCGCGGTCAGCCGGCTCCATGTACCAGCTCAGGCGGGGGGAGACGGTCCCACTATTGGTTCTGTCCGAGGGCGACAGGGGGGCGGGGTTGTACCCGCTGGTGAGGTTGAAGGGCTCGCAGCCGGCGGTTTTGGGGTCTTTCAGCATCAGATACTGGTAGTCCTTTTGGGCGTTGACTTCGAGTTCGACTTCAATCAGGTCGCCGCTGGCGAGGGAGTCGCCTTCTTTGAGTTCCTGATGTTGCTGGACGGGGGCGCCGTTTTTGTCGGCGGCAGAGGTGAGTTTGTAGAGTTTGCGGGAGACTGTCAGGTCATTGCCCGAGGGGGCGAGTTTGTCTTCGACGGAGAAGAATTTGAGTCCGGCGGAGAAATAGACGGGGGTGTTGTCGTTTGTGCCGGTACGGGTGAGTTTCAGCGTATGTTTGCCGGGAGGGAGGAGGTCGGCGGAGAGGGCCAGTTCTCCGTTGACGAGGCCGTTTTGCCCGGAGGAGATTGCTGCTACGGTTTTGCCGTCGCATTTGAGTTCCAGGGAGACGGGGGTATCGGCTTCTCCCGTGGCGGTGATGTAATGGCACAGGGCCTCTATGGCGAGGGCCGTGTCGCGGGTGGATTTCCAGTAATAGCAGTTTTCCCGGTTGAGGGCGATGCTTCTGGCGACGGCTCTCGTCCGGTCGCTTTTCGGCTCAAGAGCCGTGAGCAGGTTGAGGTAGGCGGCCTGTGTTTCTATGTCGTCGTTCGCCCAGGTCCACCATGCGCGGCCGGGCGACAGGGCCAGTCGGGCGGTCTGCTCCGCCGGGTTGGTTTCGACGACGGCATTGAGGTTTTTAAGCAGGCCGGCAAGGGTTTTCTTTTCGCCCCGGTCGTGGAGGTAGCGGGCCAGGTTGACGAGGCTGTAGGGGGTGAGGGCGGACTTGTCCCGGATGATAAAACGGGTCATTTCTTCGGCGTTTTCGGCCTTTTTCCCCGTTTCATGCAAGGTCAGGCGCACCAGGACGTCGAGGTCGTCCGCCGTGTTTTCTTTGTCGTTTTCGAGCTGGCTGACGCGGTGGGACTCCCACTTGTCGAGGTGGGAGAATGCCCGGTCGAAGAGGTCGTCCGGGATGGAGACGCCGCTCTTGCGGGCGAGCGTGAGGCCGTGGAGTACTTGAGCGGTGATGTGGGCAGTGCTCGTTCCTCCGGGGAACCAGCTCCAGCCGCCGTCTCCGTTTTGGGTGGCGGCGAGTTTTTGGAGGCCCGCTTCTATTTGTTTGTCGAGCGTTTTCTCGTCCGCAAGTGGGTGCGGCAGGGTTTGGGGGCGGTTTTTGAGGAAGGCGTCCGGAGAGAGGTTGAGATCCCGGAAGGTTTTACGGACGATCAGGGAGGGGATGAATTTGTTGAGTCCCTGCTCGGTGCAGCCATAGGGATAGCCGCTGAGGAAGGGGAGGGCGCGCAGGACGACGGGGGCGAACCCCGGGCAGATGTCCACGTTTATTTGCGTGAATGGCGGGAGAGTTTTTTCCGGAATGGTGAATTCTACGGAGAGGGATTTTTGTCCCGGATTGAGGGTGCCGGTACGGGTTTCGCCCCGGATGGCGCCGCGCAGGATGACGGGCAGGGCGGTTTTTGACGAGTCGTTGAGTGTTTTGCTCCTGGCCGAGAGGGTGAGGTCTGCGGTTCCTTCTTTGTTGGCGAGGACTTCCCATTGAGCCGTCGCGGAGCCTTTGGCCGGGATGGTGATTGATTGGGCGCGCGCTCCGTCCGGGGAGACGAGGGAGAGCGCGTCTCCTCCGATTTGGAGGGAGGCTTCGACGGTTTCCGGTTTGTCGGTGTTGTTTCTGAGCACGGCGGTGAGGATGGCCGTGTCCCGTTCGACGAGGAAACGCGGAGTCTGAAGCTGGGCGATGAGGTCTTGTGTGGTCAGGAGCTCCGCTGTGCAGGAGCCTGCCCTGAGCTGGTCATCGATAGACCAGGCTACTGCCTTCCATGTAGTCAGGTTGTCCGGCATTTGCAGGGGCAGTTCGACAATGCCCTGTTCATTGGTGATGACGGGGCCGCTCCATTTCAGGAGGTCGGCGAATTGGCTGCGGAGAGAGGGCGGGGTGCTCCCGGCAGGAGATATTTCTTTGTAGGAAGGGGCGAAGGCAGATTTGGAAACGGAATAATCGTTCGCTTTATTGGCCGCTATGGAGGGAGCCGGCGCGTCAGACCACGTTTTTTCGCTATTGTCGAGGGAGCCAAAGGGGTCGGCGAATTGACTGTCCCGATTGCCGGCGGTGACAAAGGAATCTATGCTGACGTGGTTGTCAGAAAGGAACGTCAGGGAATCTTCTGGTATTTTTTTACTCCATTCTTCCCATTTTTTTCTCAGAGACAGGGAATAGCAGTCCGGGCTGCTGAGGCGAAGGAAGAAGCCCGGAGAGAGCAGGGAGAGATGGGGGGGATTTTTTTCCTGCTGTCCGTTGGTCTGTTCCGTAGCGGGGAGCGTCGGTGTATCATTTTTTGTCCAGACAACGACTCCGCCCATCAGCGGATTGAGGCTGCGCTTCATTTTTTGCCGGCTTGTTTCCCATTGGCGGTTATTATCCCAGCCGTGCCACTGAAAATGGCCCCGGATGTGTTTCTGTTGCCAGTCCTGAAAGAACGGGGAAAAGTCATTATTGGTATCGGCCGTGGGGAAAAGGAGGGAGAACTTGTCATAGCCTCCCATGAGGTCATCCATTACTCCCGGATAGCTTTGGCGATAGTTTGCCCAGAAGGAGGTGGCGGGGAATAAGGGGAGTCCGTCGCCGTAGCGGGGGAGGAAGGGCTCGAGCGCCTTGTCATAGACGGTCATCAGGACGGGCGTATGAGGCAGGGGGCTGCCGTCGGGGGCTGAGACTTTGATTTTCAGGAGAGCTTTTTCTCCGGGGCGGAAGGTATTCGGAGCCGTCGCCGGAGTTGCCGGACGGTCTCCCGTTATCTCGGGAGAGAGAGAGAGTTCCCGTCCCTCCTTGACGATAGACAGACGCTCCGAGGCAAAGAACAGGCTGCCGTCCTTGACCGCCGTCACCTGCAGGGAGAGGCTGGGGGCGTTGTCGTCTGTGAGGGGGAGGGTGAATTCGTTCAGGGAGTCGGGAGTGAGAAGGGAAAGGGTTTTTTCATCGGAGAAGCCCTGGGAGACAATCAGTTCCACATTTTTGACTCCGGCGGGAGGGATGATGAGGAAATGGGCGGTTTCTCCCGTTTTGTAGTCTTTTTTTTCCGGAATGATGGTGAGTGGGGCTTGTGCGCCGGGCAGTTGCGCCGGTTCCGCTCCGGGAGCCGGCAGGACGGGGAACTGGATGGAGGCCGAGATGTTCTCCGTTTTTTCATTGTTTGCCGGGAAAATGGTTTCCAGCAGATAGAGCCCCCCGGTCGGGGGGATGCATGTCAGCAGGGCGGTGCCCTTTTCGTTGGTGGCAATGGTCCAGGAGAGGATTTTTTCTTTTTTGTAGTCTTCGTTTTCCGGTCCCGGCGCCAGTTTGTACAGGATGGCTTCCCCCTGGGCGGAGACGGGTTCTCCCCCATAGGTGGTCAGTTGGACGGTGGCGGAGGTGCGCTGATCGGCTCGTGCGTAACCCAGATCCGCGCTCAATTGGGCTTCAAAGGGGTTTTGCGTAACAGGCAGGGAGGAGTAGGCCTCGATTTGTCTCAGGGAGGGGTCGGAGACGGTGCTTTTGATGACAAGGGACTTGAGGGCGTCGGAGGGGGACGCCTGGCGGGGAATTTCAACGGACAGGAAGGCTTCCCCGTTTTCATTGAGCGGGAGTTTTTTGTCTGCCAGGATTTTCCCGTCGAATTGAACGGACACATCGGCGGTGCCCGATGTGACAGGCTCCCCGGAGTAGTAGTCGGCCCGAATGGTGACAGGGACGGTTTCTCCGAAAAGGAAGGCTTTTTTCCCGCAGTTCTGGGAGACCTGGAATTCAAATTTTTTGTATTCTTCTACACGGATGCCGATTTGGCCCAGAGAGCGGCCGTCTTCGGTTGCCAGAGAGAGGGAGTGCCGGCCCAGTTTTGCGTTTTCCGGCAGGGTAAAGGCGCCGCCAGCCATGCCCCGTTCATCTGTGGTGAGGGTTTGTTTGGGGGAGAGAGAGCCGAAGTCAATGGTGACGGGAGTGTTTTTTAAGGGTTTTCCTCCGGTTTTCCAGTCGGATTGACCGACCCAGGCGTGCCAATGCACGGTTTGGCCGGGACGATAGACGGGGCGGTCGGTTACGAGCTCGGCCGCTGATTTTTTGCCATGTTCGGGAGAGGATTTTCTGGTTACTTTTGCGGTATGATAAATGGTGTTTTTCCCGTCTGATGCGGAGAATGCGAAGACGGGTTCGGGTGTTTCCATGGGGAAGGTGCAGCGTCCCTGTTCATCTGTTTTCAGGGTGAAATGATGGGTCAGGATGGTTTTTTTCTCCTCGTTTTGCGAATTTCCGCTTTCTTTCTTTTCTTCTTGTACGTCAAAGCGCGTGACGGAGATGTCCGCATTCGGCACCGGGAGACCGTTTTGTCTGTTTCTGAGGGAAAGCGTATAGCCGTCTTTGGTTTGGTAGCCGTTCAGGCTGAGGCCGGAGACGGCGATGAGCCGGTAAAAGGGCGTGAAGCCGCCCTCTGTCTGGCCCTCCAGAAGGTAGTATCCCGAGGGGAGGGGCGGCAGGGAGAGTTCGTCAAGGGTGTCTCCTTTTTGGGAGACCGGGGTCAGGGCGTAGTCGAGAGTTTGGACGGTTTTTTTCAGGCAGGACGGTTTTTTCCCGGATTCGGGAAGCAGGAAGCAGCCGGCCAGCTGTTTGTTTTCGGCAGAGAGGGAGCAGGCGTCCAGGAGCTCTTCCGGATTGCCCGGTTGGATTTTTTTCTCTTCGATTTCCCGGGCAAATGCGGCGGGGTCCAGTGCATGGATGGTCAGTTTAAGGCGGGAAGGGGTGCGGAACAGGACGGGGATGCGGATGGGTTGCTCCGGGGCGAAGAGGTCCGAGTCTTGTACGAAGGAAAAGAGGGCGCCGCTTTGAGAGAGCTGGGACTCGAGAGCGGCCAGTTCTTTTTTCAGGTCGCTTTTATCGGCGGCCGGGAGTCCCGCCTGTATTTCCCGGCAGAGTTTGAGCGCTTCTTCATAGTTCAGGCGGGAGATAAGATCCTGCAGGATGAGTTCCGAGGCTCTGCTTTTTATTTGTTCCGTTTTGTCGGAGGATGTTTTTCCGGGAGAGAGGGGGAGGAGCGCCAATTCCCGGAGGTCGCTGAGGTAGTCGAGTGTCGGGGGGAGGGGCGTTTTTACATATTGACCGTTGCGGCGGAGGATCGTCTCGCCGGAGGACAGGGAGGAGAGCTGACGGAAGAAGGTTTCATAATCCTGTTTTAATTTTTTTTCCTCGTTGATATTTGCAGGCAAAGAGGAGGATTCCTGTGTCTCTGTTTCCCGATCTCCCGGACGGGGGAAGAAGGCGTGTTGAATCCAGGCGGCTTTGGTCAATTTGATTTCAGGCCCCAATTCGGGGTTCAGTTTTTCCGCTTCCGTCAGAAGATAGAGAATGCGCTCGCCATCGTTGCGGGCTTCTTCCCAGGTAGCGGGCGCGTTGTATGTGAGGGGCGCTCCCTTTTTGTCTGTCAGGCGGGCGTCCGGTTTGGGGGCGCGGTTTGTATCGGAGGGAGGCGGGGCGGTGAAATCTGTCTTTTTATGGAACAGCGCGTAGGCGGGGGCTGCTCCGTTGCCGGGATTGGCAAGGGCCAGGGCGAAGTCGAACAGGAATTGTCCGAATTCCTGGGGGGATAATTTTTGCTGCCCGCCTTTCAGTATTTGTTCTCCCTGGGCCAAGTGGGGATGGCGGTACTTGTCAATGGGGAGAAGTCTGGCCAGGGAGTTGTGCAGGGAATGCCCAGCGAAGTCATTCAGTTCCCATGAGCGGATTTTGTAAAGCTGGTTGTCCTGATGCTTTTGGGCGAGCTTTTCCAGAGTTGTTCTGAATGTTTTCCCCATGGCCGTTTTTTCTTTGCCGGGGATGTCGGCGTATGCCTTGCCAAAGGCGAGGAAATAGAGCAGCAAGTCGTCGGCGCTTTTGTCGTCGTCGATTTCCTCCAGCAGTTTTTTCCTGAGTTCGGCCGCTTCCAGGAAGGTTGCATTGACTCCCTCTTTTTTCAGGTTTTTGTACTCTGCCGATTCCTGCCGTTTTTGTTCCCTGTTGAAGAGGCGTTCCGATTTCTCCCGGGCGTTTTCCGCTTCCCGGGGAGTCATGGATTGGAGCGGCAGCAGGAATGTTGCCGACAGGGACAAAGCCAGAAGGGAGAGGGGAAGTTTCATGGGGAGAGGCGGGCGGGCGGTTTGCCGGAAGGGCAGAACTCTATGGCCTAAAGCACTAGCAAAACAAGGCTCAGGAAACAAGCGAAAAGCTGGTGAGCGGGGTTTCTCGTTTTGGCTGGTACAGGATAAGGAGGAAGCGGCGGTGAGGGGACTCTTTTTGGGCGGGATGTTTGTCATTTCCGGGCAGCAGCGCACGGTTTGTTTCAGAGGCGTTTTTCCCGGGGGACGATTGTGATCGGGGGGCGGGGGTGTTTTTCTGGGAGGAAGGGGGCGACTGCAACAGGGCAAAGAGAAATGTCGGAGAGGGGGTTCTTTTTCGACAGAGGAACAGGGAAGCAAAAATCCCCCTCCGGAAGTGAGCCCGGAGGGGGATGGACGAGAGTCAGGGATGGCCTGCCCGTTTATTTGGCGGCTTTGGGAGCCGCTTTTTTACCGGAAGCGGGAAGGGGCTTGGGCATCATTTCATGGGAGGCGCCGTTATAGGTCACTTTCATTTTACGGGGAGAGGGAGAGAAGAGTTCCACATTGGTGACTTTTCCATCCTTCCAGTCGAAGTTGACCGTGACGTTGCCGCGTGCTTTCAGGCCCTTGACGGAGCCCGAGGGCCAGGCTTTTGTGGGAGCCGGGAGCAGGGCTATTTCTCCGAGGTTGTGAGACTGGATGAGCATTTCCGCCATGCCGGCCGTGATGCCGAAGGTGCCGTCCATCTGCATGGGCGGGTGGGTGGCGAGCATGTTGTCAAGGAGGTTGTGCTCAATCAGGCCGGAGACCATTTCATGGGCTTTTTCCCCGTCCTTGAAGCGCGCCCAGAGAGCGGTTCTCCACGGCCAGGTCCACGAGCGGCGGCAGTCGCCGTCTGTGCCTCTGAGTTCGAGAGACTTTTCAGCGGCCTTGGCGAGGGCCGGCGTTTTTTCCAGGCTGATCTGGCTGCCTGGATAGACGGCAAAGAGGTGGGAGGTGTGTCTGTGGCCCCGTTTCATGCCGGGACGGTCGATCATCCATTCCTGGAGGTCACCTTCGGGGCTGATTTTGGGAGCGGCCAGTTTGTCACGCTTTTTGGCGAGGTCGTTTGCCCACTGCTTGTCGACGCCGAGGATGCCGGCGGCCTTGATGGTGTTGTTGAACAGGTCCCAAATGAGCTGCTGGTCATGGGCGACGCCGTCTTCGCGCGGTCCCTGCTCGGGAGACCAGCCATGCGGGGCGACGAGCGTGCCCGCTTTGAGTCCCTTGAGCTGGGAGAGGTCGATATTTTTATCGTCGGAGGTGAAGCCCTCGCCGTCCTTGCCGAGCTCCTTGAGATGGTCTTCCCAGAACTGGCAGATTTCCTTCATCATGGGGTAGGCCTGCTCTTTCAGGTATTTTTTGTCCATGTTGAAGATGTAGTGCTCCCACATGTGCAGGGCGTACCAGGCGGAGCCGGGGATGTTCCACTGCCAGCCCTGGCCGCCGAAGGGGTTTTGCGAGGTGCGGACGGTCCAGCCGCGCACGGGGCCGCCCGTTTGGCTCTTGAACTCTTTTTGGGCGGCAATGCGGCTCGGCTCGGCCATGCCTTCAAAGAAGTCGATCAGGGGCTGCTGGCACTCTGCGAGGTTTGCCGGCTCGGCCAGCCAGTAGTTCATTTGCAGGTTGATGTTGCTGTGGTAGTCGCAGGCCCAGGCCTGGTGTACGTTGTCGTTCCACAGACCCTGCAGGTTGGCGGGCAGGGAGCCGGGGCGTGAGCTGGAGATCAGGGCGTAGCGGCCGTATTGGAAGAGGGTTTCTTCGAGGTCCGGGTCGTTTTTGCTGGTTTTGTACGCCTTGATGCGCTCGTCGGTCGGGAGGGACGCTACGGCTTCATCCGTTTTGCCGAGGTCGAGTTTCACGCGGTCAAACAGGGATTTGTAGTTGGCCAGGTGCGCCGCCTTGAGGGCTTCGGGAGCCATTTTGACCGCCTTGGCAAGGTAGGCGTTGTTTTTCGCTTCGGGAGCGGCGCCTTTCCACTTCTTCTTGAAGTTCATCTCATAGTCGGTGGCGAGGGAGATGATGACTGTGACGGAGGTCGCTTTGGAGAGATCGACGTAGGGCATGCCCGCCGTATCGAAGACAGGCTGGTTGTCAGTATAGGAGACGTCTATTTTTTTCGAGCCGCCCTCGGTTTTTACGGTTCCTCCGTTGGCGATGATGACGGCTTTGCCTTCGAATTTCATGCCGTTTTTCAGGGTGCCCGACATGGTCAGCGTGTTGTCTTTGGCAGACAGGGTGGCCGTGTGGTTCGGCTTGAGCATGAATTTGGCGTCCAGAGCGCCGGGCTTGCTGGCCGTGCAGGTCATGACGATGACCTGGTTCGGGAAGCTCGCGTATGTTTCGCGTTTGTAATCGACTCCGTCTTTTGTGTAGGAGACGCTGGCGACGCCTTCATCCAGGGAGAGGGCGCGGCTGTAGTTTTGCGCTTCGCCCGTGCCGCCGAAATCGACAATCAGGTCGGCGAAGGGCTGGAAGGAGCCGAAGTCGTTGTCTCCCGCTTCGGGGCCGTATCCGTAGCCGCCGCCGGGGTTCAGGCCGCCCGACCAGAAGCTGTTTTCATTGAGGGCGAGGCGTTCGCGGGAGTCTCCGCCGAATATCATCGCGCCTATGCGGCCGTTGCCGATGGGGAGGGCCTGTTTTTCCCAGCCGTTATTGTTTTGCTGCTGGTAGTTTTTGGCGACGCCGTTCCAGGGGGTGGAGATGTCGGTGATGTCGGCGGGCTTTTTATACCAGAGGTAGTTTGCGGAAGGGGATGAGGACTCCTGCGCGTTCCCGGCACAGAAAGAAGCGGTGCAGAGAGCCAGAAGGGATAGGATAGAGCGTTTGAGTTCCATATCAGTCGTAATGAATAGCATAACGCTATACGGGAGGCCGAGGAAAATCTTTCACTGATATTTTTGTGAGGGCGGTTTTTTTCGGGAAATACGCTGCCGACTTTTCCAAATTAGCACTTGGGGAGGATTGCCGGGTGTGGTATGCTCCCATTCATACAGTAGCCATTATGAGTCATTCCGAATATACAGCTCCCGTTTGGACGAAGGTCAAGGATTTCACGGATATCCGTTATGAAACGGCGGATGACGGTCAGATTGCCAAGATTACGATTAATCGGCCCGAGGTCAGGAATGCGTTTCGTCCCCTGACGGTGCATGAGCTGCTCGAGGCGCTTGAGCTGGCTCATGAGGACCCCAGGGTTGGTGTGGTGGTTTTAACGGGAGAGGGGCCTCTGGCGTTCTGCTCCGGAGGAGACCAGAAGGTGCGGGGGCATGCCGGGTATATAGGCGCCGACGGGGTGCCTCGGCTGAACATTCTGGATGTACAGAAAAAGATTCGGGGGCTGCCGAAGCCCGTTGTCGCGATGGTTGCCGGGTATGCCGTCGGAGGCGGTCATGTGCTGCATGTGGTGTGTGATTTGACGATTGCCGCCGACAATGCCCAGTTTGGACAGACCGGACCCAAAGTCGGCTCTTTTGACGGCGGTTTGGGATCCTCCTATCTTGCCCGCATCGTCGGGCAGAAGAAGGCTCGCGAGATCTGGTACCTTTGCCGCATGTACAATGCCCAGCAGGCGCTTGACATGGGGCTGGTGAATACGGTTGTGCCGCTTGAGCGTCTGGAGGAGGAGACGGTCTCATGGTGCCGCGAGATGCTGGCGCACAGTCCTCTGGCTCTGCGCTGTCTGAAGGCAGCCATGAACGCCGATTGCGACGGGCAGATCGGATTGCTGGATCTGGCCGGCAACGCGACGCTGCTTTATTATATGAGCGAAGAGGCCAAGGAGGGGAAGAACGCCTTCATCGAGAAGCGCAAGCCCGATTTTGACAAGTTCCCCCGGGTGCCGTAAACGAATCCCCTTTTTTTGTACAATGGCCGAGAACAGAAGAAGACGCAGCGGCGCGAACCGGGGGAAGGAATCGCCTTCCCACAAGGAGATCAAATTCCAGGACGATTCCGCAGAAGAGGACGATCTTGAGGCTGATAGCGGAAGACGCTCTTCCGGGATCAGGGTCGCGTCTCTGGTGCTTCGTCTCTGTATCTTTTTGGTGCTCCTTGTTATCGCCTGTCTTATTTACCGGGCCTGGACGCCCCAGAATATGAACAAGGTGTCCGGCTATGCGCTCCCTGACCGGGAAAACGGTTATGTGCAGGACATCCCCGGCCTGTTGAGCCGCGCCCAGGAGGCGAATTATCCTCTTTTCCTGACGGAACGGGATATCAATCTCTATTTGTCCCGGGTGGTCAAGGGCAAGCAGGGCGGCCCCATCGGGGTGCTGGCTCGTTATGAGGGAGTGGCGGTCAGGCTGTACGACGGGTATGCCGAGATTATTCTCGTGCGGACGATGGGCAACGGCTATCGCCAGACGGTGTCGATGTATGTCTCTCCCTCCAGTCAGGAGACGCTGAATGGCCCCGTAGTGGTGACGGAGTACTCGGGACCCGATTTGCTGGGCGCGCTTCCCGTAGGCGGGCGCATTGGCAAATTGCCCGTTCCCCAGGGGTATCTGCACTTCATTCGGCCGGCATTCATTTCTCTGGCCGAGGCGTTGAAGCCCGAGCTGGAGTTGCTGCTCGATCCTCATCGTCCCATTCAAATTCGCCCGGGAGAGATGCAGATATTGCCCTCTCGCAGTTCGGATATGCAGGGGGGGTGATTTACCCTCCGGCGAAAAGACACTTTGCGAGCTTGCGCGGCTGTTGCGAGTTTTGATAAGGTGCGCCGGAATATGGATCACATTGCTTCTTTTTTCCATTCGTTCCTGCTTGTCATCGGGGTTGTCCTGTTGTTCAACTTGATGATTTTTGTGCATGAGCTGGGGCATTTTTGGGCGGCCCGCTGGCGTGGTCTGTATGTGGACCGCTTCCAGATATGGTTTGGCAAGCCCTTGTGGAAAAAGACGATTAACGGGGTGGACTGGGGGCTGGGGTGGATTCCCGCCGGCGGTTTCGTTTCCATTCCCCAGCTGGCTCCGATGGACTCCATTGAAGGAGAGGTCGATGCCGACAAGGTCAGGGAGTATTTAAAGGGGAAGGGGATGTTGAAGGAAGACGACGCCAGGATCGCGCTGCCTCCCATCAAGGCCAAGGACAAGATCATCGTCGCCTTTGCCGGGCCTCTGTTCTCTTTTTTACTGGCTCTGCTGTTTTCCATCGTTGTCTGGAATGTCGGCAAGCCGGGGATACAAATGAACTCGACGACGGTCGGCTATATCGCCCCGGGGAGTCCGGCGGCAGCCTCCGGCCTGCAGCTGGGAGACCGGATTATTGCCGTTGACGGAGAGCCGGTGAAGGCGTGGATAGGCAATATGGAGGGGGTCAAGGAGCGCATCATGCTCAGCGAGCATCAGAAGGTGCGGTTTACTGTCGAACGCCCCGGCTCGGACAAGCCGATTGAGATTGAAAGCGGTTATATTATTCCCGAGAGCAAGTGGTGGGAGCGCAGCGCCATGCGTCAGGTGGGGTTCAGTTACTCTTCCAAGGCGGTTGTGGGGAATACGCTGCCGGGGTCTCCGGCTGAAAAGGCGGGCTTGAAGCCGGGCGATGTCATCGTGGCTCTGAACGGGCAAAAGGTATGGTCTCCCATGGGAGCGGTCGAGGAGCTGGGCAAGGGCGAGCCCGTCAAGCTGCTGGTATCCCGCGACGGGAAGGGCGAGTTTGAGGTGGAGCTGACTCCCGCCCTGCCTCTCAATGCCTCCGAGCTGAAGCCGGCCCGTCCCCTGAGCGGTATCGAGTGGGGCTTTGGCGACGATATCAAGGAGATACGGGAATATCCCGCTCCCTTTGAGCAGATCGGCAACAGTCTCAACTGGATGAAGT
Organism: uncultured Verrucomicrobiales bacterium; assembly: GCA_964576595.1. Taxonomy (GTDB): domain Bacteria; phylum Verrucomicrobiota; class Verrucomicrobiia; order Verrucomicrobiales; family Akkermansiaceae; genus CAZNVW01. The sequence goes on along the minus strand of CAZNVW010000013.1, from coordinate 11,031 downwards.
TGACGATGGAGAAAATCTTCGCGTCCGGCTCCGATGTCGGGGTACAGCATTTGTCCGGTCCCGTGGGGATAGGTACGCAGTTCTACAACATGCTCAACTCTCCCGAGGGCTGGAGTCTCGCCCTGTGGTTTGCCGTGGTGCTGAATATCAACCTGGCCATTTTGAATTTGCTCCCCCTCCCCGTAGTGGATGGCGGGCATGTCGTGCTCGGCATTGTGGAGTCCATCCGGGGCCGGGTTGTCAGCGGCAAGCCTCTTGAGGTGGTGCAAACGGGATTTGTAATCGTCCTGATGCTCTTTTTCCTGTTTGTCACGTCAAAGGATCTGGGCGACTTGGCCGGGCGGTTTTTCGGACGGGAAAAGGCCCAGCCCATGCCCCGTTTCGTGGAAAAGCAGGAGCAGGGGAGTTAACGCGTCTTTTTAATCAAAACAATCGGGAAACTTTTTCGATATTTTTATCGAAAAGGGCGAGGCAGGGGCATACACTCCTCCCCGGCTTCATGTAGGGCGCGGGAGCATCCTGCACAAAGCCGGCGAAGGAAACGCCCGATTCTCCGGGAAAATATTTCACTAATCCGAAATATCTTTTCCAAAATGGCAAAAAGAGTGTTTTTGCACTTGCCAGAAGTTCAGAATGTGGTATTTCCTTCTCCCCAAGTTTGCCTCTCCAAAAGAAGCGAGGCATTGAACCGCTAGCATACACGACCAAAATGGCACGTCTTTTCGGTATCGAAATACCTAACGAAAAACGCATCGAAGCGTCCCTTCCGTATATTTACGGCATCGGGCTTCAGACTTCGAAGAGAATCCTTGAGCAAGCCGGGATTGATCCCGACATTCGCACCGGACAGCTCACTGACGAGCAGCTCACCAAAATTGTCCAGGCCATTACTTCGAATGGCATTCTGATTGAAGGCGACCTTCGCCGTGAAAAGCAGGTAGCTCTTAAGCGCCTGACTTCCATCAACTGTTACCGTGGTATCCGTCACAAGCGCGGACTGCCTGTTCGCGGGCAGCGTACCCGCACAAACTCCCGCACCCGCAAGGGTAAGAAGAAGACTGTGGGAGCCGTTGCCAAGAAGAAGTAACGATAATCTATAGCGAAGTATTCCCATGGTTAGCGAAGAAATTACTAACGAATCCATCGAAGAAACCGTCGTTTCTGCTCCCGCTCCTGCCGCTGTTGAAGCGCCCAAGGCCGAAGAGAAGAAGCCCGAAGAAAAGCGCGATATCTTTGCCGAGATCGCCGGTGATACCGAAGACAAGCCCAAGATCCTCAAGGCCAAGGGCAGCAAGAACGTCTCCAAGGGTATTGTCCACGTTTCCTCCACTTTCAATAACACCGTCGTCAGCGTGACCGACGCCAAGGGCAATGTCCTGGGCTGGTCTTCCGCCGGCAAGATGGGCTTCAAGGGCTCCCGCAAGAGCACGGCTTACGCCGGTCAGGTCGTCTGTCAGGACGCTTGCCGCCAGGCGATGGGCCACGGCCTCAAGGAAGCCGAAGTCCGCATCAAGGGGCCGGGTTCCGGTCGTGAGTCCGCCGTTCGTGCCGTACAGGGCCTGGGTATTGAAATCACGCTCATTCGTGACGTCACCCCGATCCCTCACAATGGCTGCCGTCCTCCCAAGGCTCGTCGCGTGTAATCACTGACTTTCGAAACACTTATACTTTTATCATATTATGGCTCGATACACTGGTCCCCGCGATAAAATTTCCCGCCGCTTTGGCGTAGCTCTCTTCGGACCCTGCAAGTCCCTGGAAAAGCGCCCCTTCCCTCCCGGTCAGCACGGAATGCGTGCCGGTCGCAAGAAGAAGTCCGACTACGGCATCATGCTTGCTGAAAAGCAGAAGCTCCGCTTCCAGTACGGTGTTTTGGAACGTCAGTTCCGCGCGTACTACGCCGAAGCCGCCCGTCGTGGCGGTGTGACGGGCGACATCCTCCTGCAGCTCCTTGAACTGCGTCTGGACAACGTCATCTATCGTCTCGGCCTGTCCAACACCCGTGCCGGTGCCCGTCAGTTCGTCAACCACGGTCACATCACCGTGAACGGCCGCAAGGTGAATATTGCCTCCTACTCCTGCCGCCCCGGCGACAAGATCGGCATCTCCTCCAAGGCCGCTTCCCGCCAGCTTGCCGCCCGCAATCTGGAACTGACCCAGATCGTTGTCGTTCCCGACTGGTTGGTCTTTGACCGCGACCAGCTCGAAGGCAGCGTTGCCCGACTTCCCGAAGTTGCGGAAATCGCTCCTATCGTAAACGTTCAGCAGATCGTTGAACTTTACTCCCGATAAGAGAACTTAGCGGTTCAATTCTTAAAAAGCCCGTCAGGAAAAACAGCCTGACGGGCTTTATATTTGTCCGGATACTTGCCGGGTATTTTGCCTCCTCCTTTTGCCGCAGGGAAGAGGGGCCCGCCCTTTTCGAAAAGGGCCGGAGTACCGGGATGGCCTATGAAGAGTCTAGGAGAGAGTGCCAGCTCCCGGAGAAGGGCCAGGTCCTCATGATTGCCGTCCCGGGATTGAACCGGGAGAGTGCGGCCAGAGGGGGAGGAGGGGCGTCAGGGCTTGGCTATCCGGAAGCCGTACCTGATTTCGAGTAGGGTTTTCTGAATTCTGTCACGGTCCGGCTCGTTGGGCAGGCTGCTCTTGCGGAAGGTCTGCAGGACTTCGGCCATTTTGTCGCGGGCGAGGGCCATCAAATGGTCATAGGAATATTTCCCCATCCGTATTTTCATGAGTTCGGCGGCATCTTCCCGCCGTGTATGGATGATGCCTTCCCGGGCGATTTCGACGCCCATGGTCAGGACTCGTATGACATTCATGAAGGCATTGCCGTCACAGCCGGGAGTACCCTGTGCGGCTTCTCTCTGGCGTTTTTCCTCCCATTCCTGTTGTTCGTGCAGTTCGCGGGAGTAGGCGGCGAATTCGGCATTGTCAAAGACCATGTAGGCTTGCGGTCTTTCTGACGGAGGGATGGAGCTGAAGACCAGCCCGGAGTTGGAGAACATGCCCCGGTATTCTCCTTTTTGGCCGATATGGACATGGAAGAGGTCTCGCGCGTGCATGACGGGTTTGAGGCCGCAATCCGTCTGGTCCAGCCCGTTTTGCTTGAGCCATTCCCTGACGGGGACGGGGCCGTCGGGCGTGTCGATGTAGCAGAAATCGCCCAGTGTCTTTTTTTGAATGGAGCTTTTTTGCGTCTGGAGGTCGTGGAAGAGCTGGAGCCGCTTGAGCTGAGCCTGCGCGTACTCCGTATAGGAGCGCGCGCAGAGTTTTGAGAGGAAGAGTTCCGGCGTCAGCAGGCCGAACAGCCCGTGCCTGTATCGGATGCAGTCCTGAGGCATGTTGAGCATTTCCAGCGCGGTGGGGTTGTTCAGCAGCAGGAGGGCGACAAAACGGCCCAGTTCATAATAGACCTGATCGTTCTTTGCATCGGATACGTAGGTGATTTCATCCAGACCCAGCAGGAAGGAGGCGGGGGCGACGAAGACGCCTCTTATGTCCCGGTCCTCCGCATTCAGTTCCAGCCCGTACGCCCGATTTCCGGCAAATGCATCAATCAGGAGCATGTCCCTTTTTTTGATGCGTTCAATGGTGAAGTCAATATCGTGTAGGATGGAAAAAGGCATGGCAGAGCACGGTATTTCTCCTTTTATACGCTTGTTTTTACGGAAGATCAAGCCGCCAGATAATTCCGGTACATTGATGTGCATGGATTTTTCTGTTAGATATATTGCAGGAGCGGTGTTGAAATGGGCGGGAAAGATGGTATGATGATACCCAGTTCCAAGGAGAAAATATTATGTTATCAAAATCAATTGCGTCAGCGCTCAACGAGCAAATAAAGTGGGAAATGTATTCAGCCAATTTGTATTTGTCCATGGCCGCCTATTTTCAGGATGCCGGGTTGCCCGGTTTCGCCAACTGGATGAGAGTCCAGTATCAGGAGGAGACGGCTCATGCGCTGATGTTTTATGATTTTGTTCTGACCCGGGGGGAAGTGGCTCAGGTGTCGGCGATAGACGCGCCCCCCGCCAAGTGGAAGAATGCCGTGCAGGTTTTTGAAAAGACGCTCAAGCATGAGCAGGAGGTCACCCGGCGCATCAATGATCTGGTGCATCAGGCCAAGGAAGAGCGCGATTTTGCGACAGATATTTTCCTCCAGTGGTTTGTCACCGAGCAGGTGGAGGAAGAGGAAAATGTGAAGGATCTTTTGAGCAAGCTGACCATGATCAAGGGAGAGGGCCAGGGGATGCTGATTCTGGACAAGGATCTTGCCGCCCGCGTCTTTACTCCTCCGGTAGGCCCCGGCGCCGTTGCCGCGAAGGCCTGAGGGTGGTTCTCAAGCTGCAAAAACGCCGCTCCCGATATCGGAAGCGGCGTTTTTTGTCGAGAGATCGAGCGAGAGATGAGTCAGCGTCGCCCCATCAGGGCGAGCATGCGGCCGGTATGGCCTTTTTCCACCCGGTAGCTGTAGTAGTCATGGACGTTTTCTCCAGTACAGATTCCGGAGTCATGGATGTTTTCGGGCAGGAGTCCCGCCCCCAGGAGCTGCTCCATAATCATCAGGGGGATGTTTACTTCATAAAGGGGCGGGCGTATGCAGGGGGAGAGTACGGCGACGACGTTCGAGGGGTTGGTGCCGTACAGGGCCGCCATTTTGTCCAAGGCGACTTGAGAGATGCCTCCTTCCGTTCCTTTTTTCCCCGAGTGCAGCAGGGCCATGGCTCCCGTTGCGGAGTCGTAGAGCCAGATGGCGCAGCAGTCGGCCACATGGATGCCCAGCAGGCAGGGGCGATCGCCCGGGGCGAGCAGGCCGTCTACATCCGGTATCAGGCGGGGCGCCGCTCCGTCTTGTTCGTCGATGGCGGCGACCCGGTTGCCGTGGACTTGTTCCGCCAGCCAAAGCGTTTCGGCAGAGAGGCCTCTGGTTTGTAAAAATTCTTCGTGATGGGGTTTCAGCGCTTCCAGAGCGAGCGTCTTGTCAGTACTTCCGGCGATTCCGGGAATTCTCGGGATGAATTCCGCGATTATTCCGGGGAAGGCGTTCAGGGGGGAGAGGTAGGCGACCGGGGAGGAGGCGTCCCGGTTCCGCTTCAGACCGGGGTCGCTCATTTACGGAGGAATTGGAAGGAGGAGGCCTCCTCGGGGGTGGACATCAGGCGGGCGAGGTTCGCGGAGATTTCCTGCCGCATGGAGGCGACGAGCTGGCGTCCCTTGTCGGTGATTTTGACGATGATTTTGCGGCGGTCGTTGGCGGCGTTGCCCCGTTCGACGTATCCGAGTTCTTCCAGGCGGTCGATCAGTCCTGTGGCCGCGGCGGTAGAGTGGCCCATTTTCTGGGCGATGCTCGACATGGTCAGGTACTCGTCGGCTTCAAGGCTGGTCAGGAGGAAAAACTGGGGGAAGGAAATTTTATCCCGGTTGAGTTTGGTGGAGAGGTCCAGGATGCAGGCCCGTTGGGTGAAAAGGACAAAATCAGCCAGTTTGTCGGCTTCCGTTTTCAGTGTTCCGGGGGAAACGGTTGAGGCAGTGGTTTTCATTGTCGTGTTGTGCGGTAGAGGCAGCTCTGCTTCCGGGAAGCCGGGTTGCTTACTGGAGTGTATATTCCACTTTTCTTAATTATAATCAAGGGTAATTCATAAAATTTACTAAAATTTTATGAATTACTGATTTTCGTCAGGGCCTAAATAGCTGTAAAGAGGCTGTAAAAGACGCTTTTGGAGAGAGTTGTGTATAAAAATTTAGAGTCCGGCGCAGTAAAAAGCCCCGCCTCCGAAGGGGAGTACGGGGCTTGAGAGAGGCGGCGCGATGCGTCAGGCTTCTGTAACGACGAGCGGGTTTGTTCCGTCTGTATTGTCCCATGCGCAGTCGCCGGACAGTTTGACTCCCGGCGCGAACCGGACATCGCCCTTGATGGAGAGATGGGTGACATGGAGCAGCGAGGGCGCGCCCAGTGTGTCGAGGGAGTCAACCATTTTGTGCAGTTTGTCGTCGAGCGAGATGACGGGCGGCTTGCCGTTTCGCTCGGGGGCGAGGCGCACTTGCCCGTCAGAGGTGACGACATAGGCGTCGGAGCGCAGGGCGAAGAGGTCGGCCGTCGTTTTGACGGGGGCGAATCTTTGGCGGGGGACGTCCAGGGCAACGGCGCCCTGGAAGCATTCGATTCCCGCGCCCATGGCTGTTTCCAGCTGGAAGACGGGGGTCGAGGCCGCATCGCGGGGATCAACGGTCTTGTTGTTTTTGATCATCGGGAGCGGGAGGACTCCCCCGTTCTTTTGCAGGACTTCCGCGAGGGCGTCCAGCCGTATCCAGAGGTTGTTTGTGTTAAAGTAGCGGTGGCGGGAGATGTCCTGGAAGGCGTCCAGATCTTCGTCGGGGCACTGGGCGACTTCGCGTAGCACGAGCTGGCCGTCCGCTTTTCTGACGGCGAGATGTCCGCCTTTGCGGTCGGCTTCGGTACGACGGGTGACTTCCATGGCAAAGGGCGCTCCCGTTTGGGCAAACCAGGTCAGGAGCGCGGGGTCAAGGATGGCGCCGAGGTTGTCGGAGTTGGAGACAAAGGCGTATTTGACTCCCGAGGCGAGGAGTTTTTCCAGCCAGCCGGAGCCGAGCAGAGCGGGGTACAGGTCGCCGTGCCCGGGCGGGCACCATTCCAGATCCGGCGCTTTTTCCCAGGAGACGGGGCACAGCGTCCGGGCGTCTATTTTGGGTATTCTGTTTTGCATCAGCTCGATTTCATCGGCGGAGGCAAAGCCCTCGTCGGCGTAGCGGGAGAGGTAATGCAGGGTGTCTGCGCTGGTGCTGAAGCTGTCCATCAGCAGCAGGCGGACTTTTTTGCCCGTGCTCTGGCGCAGGGCGGAGATTTGTTTGACGATCAGGTCGAGGAAGGTGTCGCTGCCTTTGACTTTCAGCAGGCTTTTGGCTTTTTGGAGTCCCATGCTGGTGCCCAGTCCTCCGTTGAGCTTGATGACGACGGTTTGATCGAGCAGAGAGCGGTCGGCGTCAATGCCGGAGGCCGAGATTTCTTCCCAGGAGGGGAGGCCGTCAGCCGCAGAGAGGCCGGATTCCGGCATCAGGCCGCTCTCTTGGGAGACGAGAGAGGTATAGTTGCGCCGGAACGCGTTAATGGCCGCGTCGGAGAGGGCGGCGGCCTTCATTTTTTGTTCGAATTCAGCAAAGCATCCTGTAGCCATGGCGGGGATATGTAATCGTAAATGGAGGGGAAACTCAAGCTCCAACAGGGGGGGCGGGATGATTGTTTTGCGGGGAGGGGAAAAGATGCCGGCGCCCGCCCGATGCGATTTTACATCCGCTCAAGGGTGATGACGACGTTTCCGGCTCCCAGGGCTTTTTCAAGGCCCGAGGTGTCGCTGATGTGGCCCAGAGGCGTGTAATGGTACGAGGTGGGGAAGGTTTTGTAGAAAAGGACGAGACCGTCGCTGCCCCACAGCATCAGGTCTCCTGCATGGACGGCACCGGATGAGGATGCGGCGGCAGACAGTTCCCGGGGCAGGCGGGCGTATTTTTCATTTTTATTGACGTCCTTCATGGAAAGGGTCAGGGGGAGCATGGCCCTGAATGTTTCGGCGGCTTTCTGCCGGGAGAGTTCCACCGTAAAGGACGAGGAGCCGACGGTTATTTTGATGAGAGGTTTCATAGGGGAGAGTGCGGGGGAGTTTTGCGCCTGTACCCGGTTTTGTATGGAGCCGGGGACAAGGGCGAAGAGGGAGAGGAGGAGCAGGCGGAGCGTCATTTTTTGAGGGGCTGGTTATTTCAGGAGGGGGAGTTTTTTTCTGTAAGTCAGCATGCGCCATAGCCATTCGAGGGGGCCGAATCGGCAAAAGCGCAGCCAGATGAGGCTGAAGAGGGTTTCCGCCAGATAGACGGCCAGCGCGATCATCGTGACGGATGCGAGCCCGAGCCTGGCTCCCAGTCCGAATCCTGTTCCGTAAAAGAGGAGCATTCCGCAGAGAGACTGGCCTATGTAGTTGGTGAGGGCCATTCGCCCCGGCGCGGCCAGTATTTTAAAGAGCGCATTTTCCTTGTGGCGGAGGTACCACAGGCAGGCGGCTGACATGTAGGCCAGCCCTAGGGGGAAGACTCCAAGGGCGTACAGGGCGGAATGGGCGACGAGCCCCCACGGGTGGCCGTTCAGCGCGCTCCACGCATAGAGCGCGGAGGCGGGGAGCCCCGTGACTGCGCCATAGAGGGAGATTTGCCTCAGCAGGGTTTTATGTTCTTCGGGCTGGGCGTACAGGCGGTTTCTGCCGAGATAAAATCCGAGCAGGAACAGGCCCATGACTTTGAAGGGACGGTTTCCGTCGATGAACTCCTGTATTCTGACAAAGGCTCCCTGTACGAGGAATCGGAGTACGTCCGGGTAGTTGTCCGCCTCTTTCAGCCAGTAGGCGAAGTTGTCTGTGGTGATGCCGTATTTTGTGCAGAAATATTGTTGCAGGCGGATGGCCGGGGCCGACGGTTCCAGGTGATAGAGGGTTTTTAAGGCGTCCAGGGCGATGGGGAGCAGTATCAATGTCGCGGAGGTGAGGAGGAGGCCTCTGTCGGATACGCGGCGAAACAGGGGGAGGAGGAAGCCCAGCAGGGCGTAGAGCATCAGGATGTCGCCGCTCCAGAGGAGCATCAGGTGCAGGGCTCCGATTATCAGGAGGAGGGCCATTCGACGGTAGAAGACGCGGAGGCCGTTTGCGCTTGTACGCATTGTGTTCGACAGGATGATGGAGAAGCCCATGCCGAACAGCAGGGAAAACATGGTGTAGAATTTCCCGTCTATCAGGATGTATTGGAGGTATTTGACGATCCGGTCGATGCCCGCCGCAGGCATGGCTGCCGTCACGTTGTCGTGCAGGAATGTGTAGAGGGAGAATTCGGGGAAGTTGGCCAGGCAGATACCCAACAGGGCCAGCCCCCTGAGGGAGTCGAGGATGATACAGCGGTCTTTGGGCCGTATCGGGGCGGCGGCTTTTTCGGAAGGCGGTTGCATGGGGGCGGGCGAGTGACAGGGGTGTTCCCTCCGGAGCGTCGCGACGAGGCCGGACGTTCCGGAGGGACGGGGTTATGGGCGGGCGGCGTCAGGCCACTTGTCCCGGCCGCTGCGTTTCGCGTGTGCTTATGGAGCAGTCGCCCGGCGATTTGCCATGGTCGTCCAGGATGATTTCGCCATAGCTTTCCGCGACGATTTGACCGCTGATCGGGTTTTTGACGCTGTGTACCGGTCCGCTGATGTCTGCCCGCAGGCTGGTGTACTCAAAGGCCAGGTCGGCGTCTTCCGCCATGGTGCAGTTTTCCATGATCAGGTTGGAGGCATAGCACAGGGGCTGCGTGCCCGAGATGCGGCAGTTGACCAGGCGCAGGTTTCGGGAATGCCAGCCCAGGTACTCTCCATCCAGGATGGAGTCGTAGATGGTGACGTTCTCGGTGTTCCAAAAGGCGTCTTTGGAGTGTATTTCCGCGTTGCGTATTTCGATGTTTTTACAGTATTGGAAGGAATAGTTGCCCTTGAGGCTGAATTGGTCGATTCGTATGTCGGAGCCGTGCATGAACAGGTAGTCTCCCTTGTCCACGGTGACGCGGTTCAGTTCGACATTCCGGCAGTGCCAGAGTGTTTCAAGCGCATTCGGCAGTTGTACGTTGTCCAGTCTCAGCCCGTCCATGTCCCGGAACATTTTGGGGGCTTCGACCAGGGTGTCTATCATGTGCAGATTCCGGGAATACCAGATGGCGGCTCGCGCTCCCTCCCGGAAGAGGCAGTTTTTGACGAGGAGATCGTCATTGTGCCAGAAGGGGTACTTGCCCGTGAATTCGCAGTGGATGGCTTCAATGCCCGAGCATTCTTTCAGGGACGATTCTCCGGGGAGGATGGTCACGTTATGGAGTCTCAGGTTGCGGGCGGCAAACAGGGGGCGTTCTCCGCCGTAGGTGGCGTCTTTGATATGTTGCTTGTTCATGATGGTGTTTTTTTGCAGGAGGTTTTGTTGTCTGTTTCCCTGTGTGGAGATCCTGTTTTGCATTGGAGTTGCAGTAACTTTAATATTGAGGCGGGCGGTGTCCGCCGTGAGGGGGAAGTCGGCCGGGTCAGCATGTTCTTTTGACCACGGGCGTGGCAGGAGGGCGTCTGATAAGGAAGATGCTGAGCAGGATGGCGCAGAGCCCCGCCAGCTGGAGAGGGCTTACGCTTTCTCCTCCCAGTACGGTGCCGAGTACGACGGCAACCAGGGGGTTGGCATAGGCGTGCGTGCCGACTTCCGTCGCCGGGCGTACTTTGAGGAGCCAGATGTAGCTGGTATAGGCGAGGAGGGAGCCGAAGAGGATCAGGTAGAGCAGGGAGAGCCAGGCGGCGGGAGGGATGTTTTCCCAGCGGACGGCGGTTGTTTCATGACGGGAGAGCGAGCACAGCCAGAACGCTCCCCCGGCAAAGAGCATTTGCCAGCCCGCTCCGGCGAATTGGTTCACTTTTTCTTCAGAGCAGGATTTGTATTTTGCATACAGGGTGCCCAGTGCCCAGGAGATGCACCCCAGTACGAGGAGGGCGACGCCGTATGCGTGAGGGATGTCCCGGTTGTCTAGGAAGAGCTGCTCGAGGAACAAAAGGCTCACTCCTCCAAAGCCGATGATGATGCCCGAGGTGATGGCGGGGTTTCTGAAATGGGTTTTCCACATGGGGATGTCCAGCGCCAGTATCCAGATGACGGTGGACGAGGCGAGGATGGCTACCAGGCTGCTGTTCAGGTATTGCTGGGCGAGCATGATCACGGCCATGTCGATAAAGAGCAGGATGATTCCGCTGACGGCTGATTTGCGTATCAGGCTCCCCCGGAAGACCGGCTCTCGCCTGACGCGGCTATAGGCCAGGAGCAGGAGGCCCGCCGCGCCAAAGCGCAGGCCGCCCAGCAGAAACGGCGGGAAGCCCTTGAGGGCGACGCTTATGAAGTAATAGGTGGAGCCCCAGACGACGTAGATCAGGAAGTACGCGGTCAGGATGTGCCATCGTTCCGGTTTGGCGGTTTCGAG
>CAZNVW010000012.1:0-26261 GCA_964576595.1 uncultured Verrucomicrobiales bacterium | reverse complement strand
TTCCGTGGTCGTATCGATGATTTCTTCATCATAGCACTCCATGTCTATTTTCAGGGAGTACTTCCCTTCATCCGTCGAGGGATCCTTGACCGTCCATTCGCACCAGCGCACATCCTCGAGCAGGGGGGTGACGACGATGGGATCTACCTTCAAAAGCTGTTCCGGGTTTTCCGTGGTCGTATCGATGATTTCTTCATCATAGCACTCCATGTCTATTTTCAGGAGGCCGTTGGGCTGCATCAGGCTCCTGAGCCTGATCGCCTTGATCTGTATCGGGGAGTCGCTCCACTCAAGCGTCAGGGGGAACTCCTGCAACACCATGTCCGTCAGCACGGGAGCGTTTCCGGCCTGCCCCTCCGTACTGGTGATTTGCCAGACGGCATTGCCGGGCAGATTGCCGAAGGAACGGCGTACCCAATCCAGAAACGCCTGATTTCTCATTTCATCCCGCTGGGACAGCAGCATGGCGGAGCTGAGATTCAGATAGTTGTAGGAGATAGCCGCCACCATGCCGATGAGAATGCTCAGAATGGCCATGGCAATGGACAGCTCCAGCAGGGAAAACGCGGCCAGACGCCGCAGACGGAACGGGATGTTCCTCTGGCTCATACGGGGGGTCATGGCTGGTACATCTTTCCATAACGCCAGGTCTCCAGCGTTTCTTCCTTCTGCTCTCCGTCCTGTATCCAGTTGGCTTTTACCTTCACCAGCCACATGTCCTCCAGCTGATTGCTGTCTTTTGTATAAAGGTCGATGGGAGATGTGGAGACGGCCAGTGTCATGAGAGTCCCGTCCATATCGTAGTCGTAGGTAACCTCACCCTCCTGCATCTCCGGGATGGTCGAGGACTCCATCAGTACGCCTTCCATGAGGCGTATTACCTGGGAGTCCTGTTTTGCCAGCATGGAAAGGTGGGCCGTACTGTTCAGCGCGACGATAAAGGACACGACAGCCGTGACGAAGATGGCGAGAGCCATGATGACCTCCAGCAGCAGCCAGCCGCCGCGTCTGCGGAACGGACGGCGCGCTCTAACGGGCGTCGGACCGTCAGACAAAACATGCCGAAAAGACTGCCGGGAAAGGTTCATTTGATTTCCATCTCCTCATCCGAGACAGAAGCCGTCAGCGGGTGGTAGGTCTGTTGTATGAAAGAGTCCTTTTCCTGAAACCGGATAGTGATAGGCTCGACAAATCCCTCGGGAGGGAACGTCCAGACCATCGGCAAACGGGAGCTGGGCATGACCTTGTCGGGCTTGCCCCACCGGTACAGGGATATTTCTATTTCAGGGGAATCCGTCTTGTACTCCCGGCGGGCTTCCAGGTTCTGCCATTCCTCGAAACGGGAGGTGAAGCGGTCTCCGTCCAGCAGCCGAAACGTGTTGTTTGTAATAATGATCCGGTGGGTGGTGTGGGTCATGATCGCCCGGGTCTGCGCCTCGCGGGCCATGGACTCCAGAGCGACTGCCGCCTCCCGTATCCGTTTTTCCCCGTCAATATTGGAAAAGTAAAGAAAAGTCCCGCTCATTACGACTGCCAGAACGGCCAGACACACGACCAGTTCCATCAAGGTAAAACCCTGCCGGGAGCGATGCGCGTAAGTCATGCCGGAGCGAAATGAGCGGGATGGTGATTTTTGCAGGACGGATTACATCCCCTGTGAGGAGATGTCGTCATCCGTTCCCAGCTGGCCGTCCGGCCCCTTGCTGATAATTTCGGGCTGGGTCGGGTCCTTGCTGCCTCTGAGTTTGTAAACATATTCCGAGTTCCAGGGGTCCATCAGCATCACCGCGTCATTTTTCGTCCAGCGGCGGGGAATGGGAGCAGTTGTCGGTTTTTCTTTCAGCGCTTTGAGTCCCTGGGCTTCGGTGGGGTAGCTGCCGGCGTCGATTCTATACTTCAACAGAGCCGAGCTGATCGTTTGCACTTCGCTCTTCGCCTTGGTTTCATAGGCGAAATTCATGCCTCCGCCCAGCGTGCTGACGGCAACGGCGAGAAGGATGCCGATAATGGCGAGAACCACGACCATTTCAATCATGGTGAATCCCTTGCGAGGAACGCGGCGATAGGGCGAAAGACGGATTTTCATAGCTTTTGGATGAATTGTATTATGGTTGTTGTGAACGATAAAACACCGGACACGAGATTGAGTTGCGCTTAGACTAAAACTTATTTGAGACCACGGAAAGACAAGAATGAAGAAAAATCCCCCAAAAGCGGGCGAGGGGGGATGAGCCTGTCACAAATCGCTCCGATAGGAAAAATCAGCTTGATTTTGGGAAATAAATCATGTAATTCATTTATATTAAACATAATAAATCATTATCGCATCATGGCGGATACAATCAGCATCATGGGGCGGCGCAGTTCATCGGCCATGCCGGGAATGGTCTCCAGCATTTCCTGATCGGGCAGGGGCTCTTTAATCTCCCTGAGTTCAAAGCCGTTTTGGAGCAGTCCGTTAAGATAGGTAGTCAGCGTCTTGTGGTATTTGACTACCTCTTCGCCAAGGAAGACGCTTTTCCGCGGGCCTTCCGTAAAGTAACGGTCCACCGGCCAATGAAGAAGGTGGCCGCTCGCGTCACAGTGCCAGGACTGCGAGCCTTCGGCGGTAAAGACCGGATGCTCGACGGAAAAGACAAAGGCACCGCCAGGAACAAGGCAATGAGCCACTTTGCGGCAGATTTCTTCAAATGAGCTGATATAATGGAACGCCAGTGAACTCAGGACGATATCAAAGGATTTTTCCGGGAAGTCGATATCTTCAATCGGCCGGCACAAATATTCTATCAGAGAGGCGTGCGGCTTTTTCCGCGCCTCGGCCAGCATGTTCTCAGAGAGATCCACGCCGACGACCGACTTCGCGCCGTACTCCATGGCGTATTCGCAATGCCAGCCAAAACCGCATCCCAGGTCGAGCACGCGCTTGCCTGTGAAATCCGGCAGCATTTGTCGGAGCGTATTCCATTCTCCGGCTCCGGAGAGACCTTTGACGGATCTGTCCATCCGGCTGTATTTTTCAAAAAAAGCCCGGTCGTCGTATTTATTTTGCTTCATGGCGAAAAATGATTGTTTGAAAAGAGTCTTCAGCCATGTGCCGCAAACGTCAAGCCAATCCCGTGAACTGCCGCAAATATAATAGTGCAAATGAAGAAACACATGGAGGCGGCCCTTCGGATCGACCGTATCATTTGCTGGCAAAAGAGTCGTTTCTTTGCCATTCCCTTCTCAAAAAAGAGATTTTAATAACTGCACATAATATATGTAATGCGAAATTATTTAGGATAAGAATGACTCATTATGAAAGTGTTGCGTAAATGCGTCCGATTTTATGGCGCTCTTTCCGCGCTCTCCTCTCGCTTTCACATTCGCGCAACGCGTCGTAAAGAGAGGCCCTTGGGGCAAAATGATTTACCTTTCCAAACAAAAAACGGGAAATTAGTCTTGTGACTTGAAGGGCGATTGCTAAACTGACCGCCGACCGATTACAGCGACATGGTAAAAGAACACACGACAACCGAAGCCGGCTTTGACTCCAGAAGTGAAGGCAACGTCATGATTACCACAATTGATGCGCTCATCGACTGGGTACACAAGAACTCCCTGTGGCCCATGCCCATGGGGCTTGCCTGCTGTGCCATCGAGTTCATGGCGACTGCCTGCTCACGCTATGACATCTCCCGCTTCGGTTCCGAAGTGACCCGCTTTTCCCCCCGCCAGGCCGACGTTCTCCTTGTCGCGGGCACCGTCACCTACAAAATGGCGACTGCGGTGAAACGCATTTGGGATCAAATGCCCGAGCCCAAATGGTGTATCGCCATGGGCGCGTGCGCCTCCTCCGGCGGCATGTTCCGCTCCTACGCCACCATGCAGGGCGTCGATCAGATCATTCCCGTGGACATGTACATTTCCGGCTGCCCTCCCCGCCCCGAAGCCGTATTGGAAGGTCTCATAAAACTGCGTGAAAAAATCATGACCGAGCGTCCGCTCAGCACGCACTTCAAGGCGACGGAAAACCAGAAGCCGGAAGAAGCTCCGGCCAACGCCTGATCCCCTCCCCTTTTTTCTTCAAGCCTTTTTCCCACACAACCATGTCCGAAACGAAAGCCGCGGAAGCCGCCCAAAAAGTCCGGGAACAGTTTTCCGAAAAAGCCCTGCAACAAGTCTCCTTCCATGGAGAGGAAAGTGTCGTTGTCCGCTTTGACGCCCTGTATGACGTCCTGAAGTGGTGCAAGGAGTCACTCGGCTTCACCATGCTCCTCGACTTGATCGGCATCGACCATCTGGGTGAAGAGGAGCGGTTTGAACTGAGCTACGTTCTGACCCGCCCGGAGGAAGGCACAAACCTCTTGATCAGAGCCTCCCTGCCTGGGACGGATGCGCCCTCTGTCGTCGATCTCTGGGCCGCCGCCAACTGGAACGAGCGCGAAGTATTCGACCTGATGGGCATCCGCTTCCTGAACCATCCGGATCTCCGCCGTCTGCTGATGTGGGACGAGTACCCCTTCCACCCCCTGAGAAAAGACTTCCCGCTGGCCGGGATTCCCGTGGAAACACCCAATGTGGCCGAAGCTGACGCCGCCCCCTGGGAAGGAGGCCCCTTTTACTCGCAGCCGGCCTCAAGCAGCGTGGAGAGGGAACCCCACTCCCGCGAAAGCCTTTGATGGGCCGCTCGCAATCTCCCGATCTTCCCTGTAATCCCCGGAAAAAACATTGCCTCTTCCGGGAGTTGTATGTTTTTATCTGTTCAACACAATGAATTCATGCGGCTTTTTTTTGTCATTTTGAGTTTGTCTCTAGCCCTTGTGTTTTCTCTGACACATTGCGCCTCCTCGATGAATTTCTCTCATGACAAACTGTGGAAGGGTGAAGTGGACAAGGAGCTTGCCCTATTGGGGGCCAGAAACTGGATCGTTATCGCGGAGCCGTCCTTTTCCTCCCTCTCCGGGCCGGGCGCAAAAACAGTCGCCACAGACGTCTCCTCTCCGGAAGCCCTCTTCTATGTGCTGGATAAACTGGACGCCCTCTCTCACACGGAGCCTCGCGTCCAGCTCCCTCTCGAAATGAACTATGTCGGCGAAGACTACGCGCCCGGCATGAAAAAATTCCGGGAGCAGATCAACAAGCTCCTGCTCGGCAGGAACGTACAGGAGGCCCAGCATGAGACATTGAGACGCCTGATGCTTGACGCGGCCAAAAACTACAATGTCCTGATCGTCAAAACCACGACGGCCCTTCCCTTCTCCAATATTTTCATCGAGCTTGATTCCGGCTACTGGAACTCCGATTCGGAGCGGCAACTCCAGCAAAAGATCAATACTTCACTGAAAAAGGACGCTTCCTCCGGAGACGCGAAAGCCGTCTCCGATGCCCTGAAAATAGCTATTTGATTTCCTCTTCTTATCCCATGCCCAAACCGAGAACGACCAAGAAACTGGCAACCATCCCCGAAAAGGGAGAAGACATGCAACTGCGCAAAGAAGCCTGGGTCGGCGACGCCGTACTCGCCCTGTATGTGCGAGAATGGATTCTCTCCGCCTACGGCGAACTGGACGGCTCTCTTTTTATCGAATTCACCAGCAATGACTTCCTGAGAAGATCAGGCCGCCCCACCGCCGTTGAAGCGGCCATTGGCCGGGCCTACAAGGACGGCGGAGTGGAAGCGGGGTATGCCTGGATAGAGCAGAACCTGCGCGCCCGCATGGAGGAGCGCCTGCAAACGCTGAAATTCCACAAATGACGTGTTTGTGAAGGCTTCTTCGCCCCATCTTGCGCTCTTCGATCTCGACGGTACGCTCGTCCCGTGGGACACCCAGCTCCTGTTCTCCAACTTCCTCCTCAAACGCCGTCCCCTGAGACGGCTGCTGCTTATCCCCTTCTTTCTTGCCCTGCCCCTGTTCCTGCTCAAAATCCTGGGGGAAGGCAGCATGAAACGTCTGTATCTCGGCTATCTGGCCGGTCTGTCTCCGGCTGAGCTGGACGCGCTGGCGGAGGAATTCGCCGCATGGCTCATCCCCGCCCACGCCTATGGCGACCTGCTGGCCCGTCTGCGGCGGCATCAGGAGCAGGGCGACCTCTGCCTGCTGGTCAGCGCGTCGCCTACTCTGTACGCCCGCTCCATCGGCAAGGCGCTGGGCTTTGAGATCATCCTGGCCTCGGATACGGAGGAGGCCGACCCCTTCCCTTTCCTGCCCCGGATGCCCTACGGCAACAACAAGGGCGAGACAAAAGTGCTCCGGCTCCGGGCCATGGGTTATCTGCCCGCCCTGTCCGCCCCCGCGCCCTCAGGTTCCATTGCCTATTCCGACAGCCGGGCCGATCTGCCCATGCTCAATGCCTGTGAACAGGCGGTTCTGGTGAACCCCTCCCCCTCCCTGACCCGCATCGGAGAGGAACGGGGCTGGGAAATCGTACGCCCCGCCACGCCCTGGTCGGGCAAAATGAATAAAATGGGTAAAATTCTCTTGCAACTCTTTGGTTTTTATCCTCTCTAAGAAAGAAATCCCTTATGAAAAAAACACTTTTCCTCCTTCCTTTCCTGTTGTTTGCGCTGGCTCCGGCCTCGGCGTTGATCCCGCCCCCTCCTCCCGCCGCGGTAGAGGCCGCCATGGGCAATGAGTCTGAAGACTGCCTGGACACTCCGGAGACGGACACCGCCTCCCTGGGAAACGCCGCTTCCCTGAATCTCGTCGCTCCGCCCCCCCCTTCCGAGACGGAAACGCCCTGGGCCTCTTTTGCCAAGGCGGGATACTCGAGCAACTACGACTACAAGGGCATGGTCGTACCCGCCGCCCTTTGCCGTCACGGAGAGATGAATTACGCCCTGGGGACGGACTACTCCCTGTCCAACGGCATGATTCTTACCTCCGCCCTGAATTACGCCGACCTCTTCGGCGGCGCGCTTAACGCCAAAAACGAAACCCGGTTTTCTCTCGGACTGAAAGACGAGATACTGCCCGACCTGACTCTTTATTACGGATACGGTCTTGTCCACGGAGGCATTGCCGGGCAATACGCCCGACTGGCCGGGGCGGCCCATTCCCTGGTGCAGGAATTCAACTTTTCCGCCTACTACCGCTTCGGCATCAGCGGCTGGTTCGCCAGGCTGGAAACCTCCTATTCCTTCCAGGGGCTCACGGGGTGGTGGCTCACGGGAGTCGTGGGCTACAAATACGAATTTTCGGAAACCTTCCATGCCCTCCTTACGGGCAGCGCCTCCTCCTCATGGAGCTATTGGCCGGCGGACGGCTGCAATCAGGTCTCCGTCAAACTGGAAATGCCCTATACGCTGCACGATTCGTGGACGCTGACTCCCTTCCTCTCCTCCAACTGGCTCGGCAGAGCAGGGCTGAAAATGAACTCGCAGTCGGGCGAGCCCGTTTTCCGGCCCTTCACGCTGATGGCGGGAGCCTCCGTAACCTATACATTCTAGCGGAGACCCGGATATGTTTACGGGGAGCCGGGGCATTCCGGCTCCCCGTTTTTTTATCCTTTATTTATCGGGAGCATCAGACGGGAGAGAGCGCAGATTCGGCGTGACTCTCGCCTTCAGCACCTCATTGACCGCCTTGACCTTCTCCGGTGAGAGATACAGCTTGTACGGCGCGCGGGCCAGCCCTATGGTCTGTATTGCCGGAGCCGGGTCATCCAGCTCGCGGGCGACATCTGTCAGGCTTTTCACCGGCTTGCCGTTGATGGAGTCGACAATGACGCCCCCTATGGAGTCGTAGCCCAAGGTAGCCTCTGTCGGAATGCAGCCGTGCAGCACGACAATACGCTCTACTCCCCGGTCGTCAAAATCGGAGTCATCCTGCAGCGCTTCTATGAGATTGACCGGAGCCCTGTTTTGCCATTGATCCCCGTATGATTTGAGATACGGGAGAGACAGCTCGACAAAGACCAGACCGCCGTGAATCAGATAAGGCGGCGTCTTGTCGTACAGATAGCGGGGAATCAGCTCCCGGACATTGCCGGAATCCAGCAGGGGAACGGTGATTTTCTGAGACTTGCCGTCTCGCATGATCTCCACCGTCATGCTGTCGCCCGACTTGTGAGCGCCATTGACGAGACGAGTCCAGTCCAGCTTGCCGTATCGAGGATCGTTGTAATAGCCCCGGCTGTCTATTTTCTGCCCGTCTATGGAGAGAATGACATCTCCCTGTACAATACCGGCCCGGGCGGCGCTGCCGCGCTTGTTGATCTTGGAGACATAAAGGCCGCCCTCCTCCTCCGGCAATTTCAAATAACTGCGGAAGACAGGATCGGTCGTCTCCTCTCCGAGGACTCCCAGCGTGGGGAACCCGACATATTTGCCGTCGAGCGCGTCTTTGACAAAAGAGCGGATGACCGAAATATCGGTGACCTGTACAATCTGGTTGCGGGAATCATAGGAGGTCAGCATTCCGGTCAGTTCGCCGTCGCTCACCACCGGGAGAGTGTAGCTGTTTTCCACGCTTTGCATGGGAGCCTTGACCTTGTAGGTCAAAAATGACCGGCCCGGAATGAGCGGCTCCTCCATGGCGAAATTCTGTACCTTTCCCTCGGTGACTAGAGGACTTCCCTCTTCTTCCAGCTGCCACATTTCAACGGGAGCGGATCGGCTGATGGAGTCCTTGAGCTTGAGCGGAGTCATGCCTTTGACGGCCGCTGCGTCGGATTCCTTCTCGGGAGCGAGCAACGCCAGATTGGCCTCGTAATCCACGGCGATGACCTTTGCCGGGAATGATTTGGACTGATCCGCGTTGGAAAAGGAAATATAGGTTGAGTCCGTCACCAGATCTGCGCTGGTCAGGATGACGCCGTCCTCCAGAACGGCGCCGAGGCCGTTTTTGACTGTAGGCGACTTCTTTACCCAGGGCGTCATGTAGTTGTACTCCTGCTGGGTTGCGTTGACACGCAGGAGAGAGGTCTGGGGAGTGGGCTTCACCTCGACCGCGGCGGCTTCCTCTTGAGCCGAAGGCGTTTGAGCGGAGGGCTTGTCCGTTCCCGTCAGGGGAAGTGTGGGAGCCGGTTTGCAGGCCGCCAGCGTCAACAGGGCCAGAGGGAGAAGAAATGTGGATTTCATGAAGAAAAAAATCAGGAGTTCAGATTGGAATTGCTGGTAATGCCGTATCTCCGGGAGATGCGCTTGTTCGCGGCATCCAGACTGCGGCTTTCGAGAATAATGGGGCGGGCGTTCCCCTTCAGCTCAATAACATGAAACTCGGGCTGCGGCGCCGCGTGGAGCAGCTCGTGCAAGTGGTTGAGCCCTTTGAGCTCTACCCCGTTTACCTTGGTGACGATCCCGTTTTCTATATCCCCGAGCTGTTCATTGACCTCATCCGGGAGCACCCCGGTCAACAGGACGATGTCCTCCTTGTTGCCGCTGCCTCCCCGTATCATGAACTCCTCCAGCTCCTGCCCTATCTCGGGACTGGTGATCTTGTGCGCGACAATGACGTTTCGGTCCGCCGGCTGGAACAGAAGGCCGCCCGAGAGGATGTAGCGGGGCTTCCTGTCGTAGGCCGCGGAGACAATCTGGCGGGATTTGACGGGAGCCAGAGTAATCTCCGCCTCCTTTGTCTGCCCGTCCCGCTGGAAGAGAACTTTCATCTTGTCTCCGGCGAACTTGCGTTCGATCGCCTCGTTCATGTTGATCATCTCGTCGTCGATATTCATCATGCCGGAGCTGTCCACATCCTCCCCGTCGAGTTTCAGGATGACATCCCCCGGCTGGAGGACGCCGTCAGCCGGGCCGGGCCGGAATATTTCTCCAACGAGAACGCCCTTTTCATCATCGGGCAGATTCAATTTTGCCCGCATGGCAGGGTTCAAAATGGGGAATTCCATCACGCCCATGCTCACATAACCGTCATATTTGCCGTCCTTGACATCCTGCAAAAAGTGCCGGATTACCGGAGTCGGAATCATATAGCCGGTATTGTCGGCGTTGGAAAGCCCCTGAAAGGCCACGCCGACGACCTTGTCTCCCATCAGGACGGGGCCGCCGCTGTTGCCGGGGTTGATGGCGGCGTCTATCTGCACAACGAGATGCTTGTCCGCGATGGAGTGGGAGTAGTTCAGCGTATCTATGCGGGAGACGACGCCGCGAGTCACGGAGAGGCGGTCTCCGCCCACGGGATAGCCGATGACGCGCACCTCGTCCTCCAGCTTCGGCAAATTGCCGATGGAAAAGGGAGTCATCCCCTTGAACGGAGCGTCATCCTCTACCGAGAGGAGCGCCAGATCGCAGTCATGGGCGATGTGCAGGACCCTGGCCGGAATCTTGCGCGATTCCCCATATTTGGAAAGATACAGACGCTCCGCATTGGACACGACATGAGCGTTGGTCAGGAAGAGATTCCTTCCGATCAAAAAAGCGGTGCCCCGCCCGCCGCCAAAACGCCCGGGAGTCCAGGGCATACTGTAGTCAGGCTCCAGGGAAGACGTCTCCACCTTGACCACTCCCTTGTACTGGGCGAGAAAGGGAGAGCCGGGAGAGACGAGCACCGTGGCGGCGCCCTCCTTTGAGACGGGTTCGGCTTCTTCGGCCCGGGCGGCGGCAGTCAGGGCGGAGCCGCCCTCTGCGGGGCGGACAATGGACGGTTCTTTCTCCGTTACGGCGGAGACACTGCCGAGAGGCGCGGTACAACAAAAAACGGCGAGGGGCAAAAGCCTGTTCATACTTCCCATAGCATGAACAAGCCCCCCGGTTTGTCTAGAAAAAACAGGAAATTCCCGAAAAATGCCAGTCACCGGCTATTGAACGTCCAATGAGGACAACTCCTCCAGCACTTTCTCAAGCGGCAGGCCGATCACATTGTTCAAATCCCCATCGATGCGTTCGATAATCAGCTCCCCGTGCTCCTGGCACGCATAGGAACCGGCCTTGTCCATCACATTGACGCGGGCAATATAATCCTCTATCCGGCTTTCGGTGAGAGCCTGGAAGGTGACCTCCGTGATCACCGAAAAAAGGCGTTCTCCCGCAGGATGGCGCAGACAGACTCCCGTGCAGACCCGATGAGTACGCCCGGACAGGAAGCGGAGCGTCTCCCGGGCCTCCTCGAGGTCGGCCGGTTTGCCCAGAGGCGTGCCGTCGAGGAAGACCAGCGTATCGGCCCCCAGTACGACGCTTTCCGGATACTTGCAGAAAACGGCGTTGGCCTTGAGGGCCGCGTTGACTTCGCACAATTCGCGGGGAGACAGGGAGGCGTCGAGCAGCTCCTTCGTGTCCTCCGCCATCACGTCAAACGAGACTCCGGCGGAAGCGAGGAGATCGCTTCTCCTGGGAGACCGGGAGGCGAGAATCAGCTTCATTTTACAGGCTGTTTGCCGATGATGCGGCGGAGTGTCTCCTCGCGGATTTCATGAATGGCGCGGATATTGCGGCCGGTCATGCCCTTGATGGCCTCGCGGCATTGCTCGCGTTCCTCTTCCGAGCGGAAGACCATGCCCAGCAGGGCGCGTCCTACGCGCTCCCCGGAGTAGGCGTAGTTGAAGTACGCAACCCCCCCCATATCGCTGACATTCATCATGAACTCCAGGAAAGCCCTCGGACGCTCCGGAAACTCGATCTGGATAAAAAGCGGATTGCGGAAGGTCTCCGGATGATAGGGAATCATGCGGAAGCGAACGTCTTCGGCGTGGGACACATTCTCCACCTCCATGCCCTTTTCCTTGAGCTGGGCCTCGATCATGGCAAAGTCCTGATCGCTCGCGCTCACGCCGAAAATGGGATGCTGGACGGAGCCGAGAACGTGCCCGTACTGTACATCGACGATCTGGGCGTTTTGCGGCAGACTGTTCAGGAAGCGGATCATGTCGCCCTTCTGCCCCGGCATGGAAACGCGCAGATAACGGGTCTCGTAAAGCCCCGTACCGCCCCGGCGGCCGATTTCCGCCAGCTGGGTAAAGTCCATATTGGCCCCGCTGACGACAAACAGCGCCTTTTCTCCGGCCTTGAGAACGCCCAGGCGCGACTGCTGGAGCAGCCCGGCCAGACTCATGGCCCCTGACGGCTCGGGAATGACGCGGGAAGACTCCCACAAAACGCGGATGGCATGGCAAACCTCGTCGTTCGACACTGTAATAAACTCGTCGATATTGTCGCGGCATATCTCATAGGTCAGACTCCCCGCCTTGCGCACGGCGGTGCCGTCGCAGAAGACATCCACATAGTCCAGCTCGACGGGCTTGCCCGTCTCGATGGCTTTTTTCATCGAGCACTGTCCTTCCCCTTCCACGCCGATCACCTGGGTATCCGGCCAGAAGCGTTTGATCCAGAGCGCGACGGAGGCCGCGAGACCGCCCCCGCCTATTTGCAGATACACCCGGTCAAAGGGGCCTTCGCCCGACATGACCACCTCGTCCGCCAGCGTCCCCTGACCGCCCATCACGACAAGATCGTTGTAGGGATGGACAAAAGTCATGTGATTCTCTTCGGAGAATTCATGGGCAAAGCGCGCCGCCTCGTCATAGGCGTCGCCGTGAAGTACGATCTCGACGAACTCGCCTCCGTGCCTCTTTACCTCAAGCTGCTTTACCTCGGGAGTCGAGCGGGGCATGAAAATCTTGGCATAAATCCCCAGACGGCTGGCTGCCAGGGCGACGCCCTGCGCGTGGTTTCCTGCGGAGGCGGCCACGATGCCGCGCTCCCGTTCTTCCTGAGTCAGGGCGTCCATGGCATTGAACGCTCCGCGCCATTTATAGGCCTTAATCGGTCCCAGATCTTCCCGTTTGGCGTAAACGCGGGCCGAGACGCCGCGCATGGGAAGCTCCTGCAACGGAGTGGGCTTGCCCACTGCGTAGACGCGCTGGCGCGCATGGAGGATTTGTTCAAAGAGCTGTTCGGAAAGTGATTCTTTCATGACGTAACAAAGATGGGTTTACCACGTTGTCAGCTCATGGAAAAGGGCAAATCTTTTTATTATCCCTTCCTTCCCCGCCTTTTCAAGCGCTCTCGTCGAATAATCCTCGCAAATGAAACTCGACACGACCGACCCGTAAAGCATCCCCATCTTGAGCTCTCCCAGCCCTATTTCCTCCGGTTCGAACCGGGACAAATAGCCGCCCAGCGCTCCCAGGAAGGCGTCTCCGGCTCCCGTCGGATCGACTATATGGCGCAGGGGCCACGCGGCGCACCGGAACATCTTCAACTCGCCCCGCTCGCGAGTGAAAAGCATGGAGCCGTACTCACCCAGCTTGACAATGACGAACCGCGCGCCGAGGCCCAGAATGAACTCTCCGGCCTGGAGCAGATTCCGGCAGCCGGAGTACAAGTAGGCCTCCCCCTCATTCAGCACAAACACGTCGGACCGTGAGACGATCTCATCCGTCTCACGGCGTTGCGTCCGTATCCAGAAATCCATCGTATCCGCGAGTGTAAAACGGGGGCGGCACTGATTCAGCATCTCCAGATGCAGGCGGCCGGTCGCGCTCGCCAGAACAAGGAAGGGAGACTCACTCACCCCCTCCGGCACATGGGGATGCCAGTCCTCCAGAACATTCAAATCACGCGAAACCGTTTCCCGCTCATTCATATTGACGCCATAGCGGCCGCACCAGCGAAAGGTCTCCCCGTCCGCTCTCTCGACAGCCTCCAGGGAAATGCCGTGCCGCTCCATCATACTTGAGTGCCGCTCGGGAAAATCCCGCCCGACAATGGAGAGCGCCTTGACCCTGTCTGTGAAAAACGAGGCGGCGAGTGCGGCGAAGGGGACGGAGCCCCCGAGCAGATCCGTCTCCTCCCTCTCCGTCGTAATAATATGATCCAGCCCTATGACCCCTCCGACAAGTACGGCATTCGATGACATGTTGGGGGTACTATGCCGTCCCGGAAAAGCCTCTGGAAGTAAAAACCGCCGTCAAGCCGTCAAACGCGGGAAAAAAGGGAGAATTCCCCCTTTTCAAAAAGGCCTTGAAAGACTCACCGGACGGCGCAATACTCCCCGGCAAAAAAATGGATACCTCTCTCTCTTCTTTCGGCACTCCTCTTGAACGGGTGGAAAAAGCTCTGGACTCTCTTAAAAACAAACGGGGCATTCTCCTGGTAGATGACGAGGACAGGGAGAACGAGGGCGATCTCATCTTTGCCGCGGACGTGATCGACGTCCCTCAAATGGCTCAACTCATACGCTATTGCAGCGGCATCGTGTGCCTGTGCCTGACCGGGGAAAAGGCGGACTCCCTGGCCCTCCCCCCCATGGTGGAGAAAAACACCAGCCAGTACGGCACCGCCTTTACCGTCACCATAGAGGCGGCTCAAGGCGTCACGACGGGCGTATCCGCCGCCGACCGGGTCAGAACCGTTCTGGCGGCGGTCTCTCCAGACAGCCGCCCGGAGCACCTCTCCCGCCCCGGTCACGTCTTCCCTCTCCGCGCCCGCAAAAACGGCGTCTTTGACCGCCCCGGCCATACGGAGGGCGCGGTCGATCTGGCCCGGCTGGCCGGGTACTCTCCGGCAGGCATCCTGTGCGAACTGACCAATGAAGACGGCTCCATGGCCCGGCTGCCGGAGGTCATCGCCTTTGCCCGCCGCTTCGACTATCCCGTCCTGACCATTCAGGACCTGATCGCCTACCGGACGGAAAAGGGAGTCTGAATTTCGCTCCCGCAAATCGCGCGGAGAAACGTTTCCCCGCCTTTCCTTTCCCGGGGCGAAAAGGATTGAATTTTTCCGCCTCTAATAGATTGAAAAGGCCGTC
Source organism: uncultured Verrucomicrobiales bacterium (assembly GCA_964576595.1). Lineage (GTDB taxonomy): Bacteria > Verrucomicrobiota > Verrucomicrobiia > Verrucomicrobiales > Akkermansiaceae > CAZNVW01. The sequence goes on along the minus strand of CAZNVW010000012.1, from coordinate 11,580 downwards.
GGGATATGGACAATAAAGGTATGGAACCTATTGAGGAGTTTACCAAAATCCAGTCCATTTTCGTACGGCACAGGAATTGTCTGGTAGTAAAGGGAAAATTTGCTCCCATCTTCACCGATTATTACCTGAACCTCATGCAGCACTCCATTCCGCAGAATCCGACGACGGATCTCATGCTGAAGGAACTGCTCGCCTACTTTACCCTGCATCTGGTCGCCCGCCCCTGGGCGGAACGCCACGCCTGGACCGTTACTCTCAGGGCGCCGCGGTGCAACCTGTTCGTCACCGGATCTTCCCTGGAAAAATCGGTGGTCGGACGCTCCTTCACCGATAACGTCAAGGAACCTGACCGGAACCTGCTGTATGCCCAGCAGTATCAGGAGCACCGGGAGCCGAGAACGTCCACGCTGCCCCTCCAGTCGAACATGCCTGCCGAATGGGTCGAAGACTATTACATGAAAAGCGAACAGCGCATGGGCCGCTGCATCGAACTGCCCGACGAAGAATATGTACTTGCCGTCGCCCAGCCGGACGCGGATATAGAATGGCTCGCCGAGCAAACGCCCGACTCAATGATGGAGCTGGAGCAGAGAGAAGAGACAAAACTCCTGGAGACCCGCGAGTTCCGCTTCCACTGCGGATGCACCTTGGAAAAAATACTCCCCGTACTCGGCTCCTGGCGCAACAAGCCGGAAGAATTGTTTGCCGGAGAACCCAGCATAGAAATCACCTGCCCCCGTTGCGCCGCGCGCTATACCGTAACGCCGGACATGATTCAGGGAGAATAGGAATCCCGTGTAAAAAACACGTCTCACCCCCTGAAAACAACCGGCGAACCGCTCGTTTGTTAACTTTTTTTAATAATTGAATAGAAATATAACGAAATGAAAAACAAAATCGAGGACACGTCTCGCTCCCCTGATGAAAAGAGCCACTCAACCATGCACGGCGTTTCAGAGACCATACCAGCTTCCCCTTCCAGCAAAATAGATTGGAAAGACTGGCTTGCTTTGAACGGCGGCAAGTTGCTTCTGTTCGCCCGCCAGCAGACACGTTCCCAGCAGGATGCCGAGGACGTTTTGCAGGAATCTCTCGTCAGACTCTCACAGAAACTGGCGCAGGGCACCTTTCAGGGCACGCAGGAAAACTGGCTCCCCTATCTGTACACGTCCATCCGCCGGCTCTCCATAGACTTTGGAAGACAAGAGGACAGACGCCGCCGCAGAGAAGAAAAATCATACGAAACGGAGTCAAATCTTTCCCCGCACGAGTTGCCCGATACCCATTGGTTCGAGGCCGCCGGCTCGGATGATGAGATTCAACAACTTCTGGCCTCGGAGCTTAAAAACCTCCCGCCGAAGTTCGCCGAAGTGATCAACCTGAAAATTTGGGGAGATCTGACCTTCCAACAAATAGCCGATACGCTGGACATCTCCATCAATACCGTAGCCTCGCGCTACAGATACGGACTGGAGCATCTGCGCAAAGCCCTGCAAAAACATCACGACGCCTATCTCAACTAACCCCCATCCCCTTTCTTTTCCGATATGTTTACAGAAACGTCAGAAGACGATTCCATGGATTCCATTGAAATGCGGCTCAAGGCATTGTCTCCGGCCCCCTTGTCCGATTCCCTGATGAATCGGCTTTGTTCCGCTATTGACGAAGCTTCCGCAAATCCCCTGAAAATCGTCCGTTTCCCGAAAGAACCGGCGAAGAAGACGCCCTTCTTCCCCTTCTCCTCCAAAACGGCCAAGTGGAGCTGGGCGGCGGCAATCGCCCTGCTCGGCGCGGCGACGGCTCTGCTGATGACGGGCAACAACGGAGAGGCGCAAAGACTGGCCTCCTCAGGCGACGCCCGCCCGGAAACGCCCCGCCTGCTGGATAACACCAGACAGGACACAAACGCCTCCCAGAACCTTGCGAGCGGTCTTGTCTCCTATGATGACGAATATGCCGTTTACCCGGAAGCGTCCTCCTCTCCCGCCGACCAGAAAACACTCTGGCTGAATAACGAGTCTCCCCATCTCTATCTCAAGGTCAATGCGAAGAAAACATTGAAAGGCAAAGACAAAAACGGCAACCCCGTCGAAGTCACCGTCCCGGAGTCGCGTTACCTCCTTGTCCCTGTCGAAGCCTACTGATCCCCGCTTAGCTCTGTTTGATTGCTTCTATGAAAATTTCAGTCCCAACCTGCTTGCTTGCGGCGGCCCTGTGCGTCCCGGCCATGGCGATAAGCCGCCCCGATATGGAGTCTTCCGCGCCTTCCGGCAATACGGGTGAACCGAAACCGGCGGCAAGCGCGCCCGTGCTCCCCGCCCCGCAAAAAAACAAACCGGCGGAGTTGCCCGAAGTCTGGCTGGGCATCGTCCCCATGCCCATGTCTCCCGCCCTGGTCGCCCAGCTCGACCTGAACGGCAACGCGGGCGTCCTCGTCCACTCGGTCGGACCGGACAGCCCGGCCAAAAAAGCGGGACTCCAGCAATATGACGTCGTCCTGCAAGTCAACGGCACCCCCATACGCTGCCCGAAAGACATCGCCAAATCCATCTCGGGCAACAAGGCCGGAGACAAAATAACGGTGGACATCGTCCGGGCCGGCAAAAAACAGAATCTGGAAATAGCCCTGGAAAAAAGACCGGAAAACATGGCGAGAGTGGATGGAGTCATGTCCGACTGCGACGAATTTGAAAAAGGCGCGTCCAGAGCTCACAAAACAAGAGTGACGCCCCTCGTGCGTCCGCAGGGCCTCTCCGCCCCTTCCCAGGGCGACGACATCTTCCGCGACATGGAAGAGCAAATGCGCCAATGGCAGGATTTCATGAAAAAGAACATGATGGACATGTCTCTTTTGGACGATATGGACCCGAGCCGGCTTGCCGCTCCCGCACGAAGAGGGAACGTTTTGCAGGCGGCTCCGATGACATCCAGCAGTCTGTTCAACTTCAACATATCGGACAGGAACGGCTCGATCCGCCTCGTCCGCAACAACAACAAGACCACGGTGACGGCGACGGATCCCTCCGGTAAAGTCATTTTCTCAGGCCCCTATGATACGGAGGCGGAAAAAGCCGCCGTTCCGTCAGAAGTCAGAGCGCGTCTTGAAAACGTGTCCTTCATGGACAATTGACACATCCCGACATACAAACGGGGAAGAAGCCTTGCCTCTTCCCCGTTTTAAATTCAGGCGTTTTTGAAATGCGCGCTCAACTCGGGCTCCAAAAGAGCCCAGACCTGCTCCAGAGTAATATCATTGATATCCTGGGCCACCAGCTGCCGGAAACATTTCCCGCGAGGCGCGGAATTCTCCGTCTTCTTGCAGAAGACGCCTACAGTAAAACGATCACAGCAAACCGCCATGTGCGTCGGCCCCGTATCATTGCCGACGACTGCCAGCGAGCGGAGCACAATCTGGGGAATATCGGACAAACTCGACTTGTTGAGAAAATTGACGGCCATCTCCGATGACCCGGCAATCGCGTTGACCTCCGCCTCTTCGGTCCTTGTCCCCAGTATCACGCTGGCGATCCCGTGAGAGGCCAGCTTGACCACCAGCTCCTGATAATGCCCTACCGACCACCTCTTGTAGGGATGATCAGGAGAACAGCCCGGAATCAAAAGCACATATTTCTCCGGAAGAGAATCAAAATACCGGCCCTCGCCCTTGAGAAAACTCAAATCGCTCTCCTGATACTCCTCTAGAACCGCCTCCTTTTCCGTCACGCGGCCCCAGGTAAAAGAGCGTGTCTTGACAATATCCAGAACACATCCCGCCCCTCCGGGGCGGTAAAACTTCCATTGAAAAGACTTGGCGGACAAAAAACGGATCAGGGAATAATAACGTCTCCGCGTCCTGCTGGATACCTGCAGATCATAAATCTGATCAAATCCTTTTTTTGCAATCGCATGGCAAATGCCGCCCCAGACCCAGAGCTTCCAGGAAGACTCCCTGTTATCCACCATAATCTCGTCAAAAAATCCGCTCTGACGCGCCATCTCCACAAAGGGAGACATCGTCAGGAGAGTAATATGGGCGGACGGATAGCTCTCCCGGATGGATTTGAACATACCCAGGGCGATAATAAAGTCGCCCAGGGCGCCATGTTTGATCACAAGGATTTTTTCACGGGAATTCATAACGTCACAGGAACCGGGGAATGAGCCGGAGTGTGCCTTGAACAGGCGCATTCCGTCAAGGCAGAAAGAAACACCGGTCTCTTGCAGATCACATCTGTCCCCCATAAAAACGGGCTGCAGCGGCACGGGAAAAAACCGGAACACACCTCATATCAAAATAAAACAGGGAATTATAACGAAAAAAAGGCGATAGCTTTGTTCCCCTCCCCTGGAATTACCCCCTGCCTATTCGGGTATATCCGGCTTATCAACAACCATACTCGGCATGTTGTCCATAACCTCCCGTATGGAAGTGGCCCTTTCCAGCATCTTCATTGTCTCCCAATGAGGACGGGCGTATATACCATTCCAAAAATATTCGTCGTATTCTTTCCGAACAGGAAAAGCGAGCCTCGGTTCGTCCAGGGAAAACTGCGCGTTTACGCCGGGCTTGTTGCCGCGCGCATCCAGCTTTACCCAGCGGTCTCCGAGACAAACGGCATTGTAACAGTGAATGCAGTAACCGGAAGAATCATCCTTCACCAGCGTAAGCCGTTGAAAACAAAAACCGGCGGGAATGCCTTGCGATCTCAGGAGCGCCGCGAGAAGATTGGCCTTTGCGTGACATATCCCTGTTTTGTGCATGAGGACGTCAGAGGCCCTGGCTGTAATAATAGTCGCTTCTATATCAAAGGAATGAGGGATCTCATCTCTCACATATTCAAAGGCGGCCTCTGCTTTTTCCGCATCTCCCCTTATACCATAAAATAACTCATCGGCTTTTTCCCTGATAACCGGAGATAAAAAATCTACATACTCACTCTCTGATAAAAAAACGGACAAACCCATCTTTAACCCCTTTAAATACATTGAGAAACAGACTTGTTTTTTCATGCCTCTTTATTCAGGACAAAGAGCGCTTACAGATAGGCGTCCTCCCGGGACAAAAAGTCCCGGACATAGTGTCCGACGCCCTCTTCCAGCGAAGTCATGGGCGCGGTATATCCGGCCGCCCTCAACTTGCCGAGATCCGCTTTGGTGTAGTACTGGTACTTCCCCTGCAACTCTTCGGGCATGTCCTTGTAGGCAATTTTCTCTTCCAGTCCAAGTGCGGCGAACGTCGATTTTGCCAGATCGTAAAAAGAGCGGGCCTCTCCCGACCCTACGTTGAACAGGCCGGAAACATCCGGGTGCTCCAGCAGCCAGAGAATGACCGACACGCAATCCCCCACCCAGACAAAATCCCTCAGCTGCCAGCCGTCGCGGTAATCGGGATGATAGGATTTGAACAGCTGCACGGTTTCATTCCTCTCCGCCAGGGGGAAAATATGCGCGACGACGCTCTTCTGCCCTCCCTTGTGGTACTCGTTGGGGCCGTACACATTGAAGAACTTAAGCCCGGCGTGCTGGCGCGGCGCGGCGCGGTTCTCCGACAATTCGCGGGCGACCTTCAAATCAAACAGGGACTTGCTCCAGCCATAGGGGTTCAGCGGGCGAAGCGTTTTCAGAAACGCCAGATCCTCCCGGTCCTCGAAGCCCAGACTGCCGTCTCCATAAGTCGCCGCGGAAGAAGCGTAAATAAATTGCTTCTCGTAATCGCGGCAAAAACTCCACAACATCCAGCTCAACTTGAAATTGGAGCGGATAATGAGATCCACGTCGCGCTCCGTTGTGGCGGAAATGGCACCCATGTGAATCACGGCCTCTATCTCCTCATGATGATCCGCCAGATAGCCCTCAAGCTCTTCCGGAGCCACGATGTCGGCCAGCTCCCGTTTCGCGAGATTCTTCCACTTGTCATCCGTCCCCAGCACATCCGCGACAACGATATCCTTCTTTCCCGCCTTCTCGAGAGCGGCGACAATATTCGAACCGATAAACCCGGCTCCGCCTGTAACAATGATCATAGGAGAAAAGTATCTTAATAATTACAAAAGGGGAATAAGCGATTTCAAATCGGGGATGATTCCATCCGCGTGACTCGACGGCTCCGGAGCAGAAGACAACAGGTAATTGCGCCCTACCCCGGCCGCTCTGCCCGCCGTCATATCGCGCTCACTGTCTCCCACTCCGACGGAAGCGGCCATATCTATATGATGATCGTCCCGGGCCTGTAGAAACATGCCCGGCAGAGGCTTCCTGTTCTCGTGCTCGAGATGGGGGCAGAAATAGAAATCCAGCAGGGGCGCGCCCTGGCGCTCCAGCTCCTCCCGGACATACCCCATCAGAAGATGAAACTGCTCCTCCGTATAATAGCCTCGTCCGATACCCGACTGATTGGTCACAATCACGAGTGCGTATCCCCTTTGCGCGGCGGCGCGGCAAAGCTCGAAGAAGCCGGGCATCCATTCGAAATCCTCCCGCTTGTGGACGTAACCCCTGTCCTCGTTGACCACGCCGTCGCGGTCCAGAAAGAGCGCCTTAATTCCCGCCATACAGAATTTCTTCCACTTGACCGCAAATAATATGCCCGAGGGCGATATGCATCTCCTGAATATGATTGGTCATGTCCGACGGCACGGCCAGGGCAAAGTCGGCCAGCTCCTTCATCGCGCCCCCGGACTGTCCCGTCAGGGCGACGGTGGCAATACCCATGCGCGACGCCAGCTTCATCGCCGACACGATATTGGCGCTGTTGCCGCTGGTCGAGAGACCGACGAGCACATCTCCGGCCCGGCCCACGCCCTCGAGCTGGCGGCTGAATACCGTCTCATACCCGTAATCGTTGGCGACGGCGGTAAGAATGGACGTATCGACCGTCAGGGCCAGGGAGTTCATGGCCGGGCGATTCAACTTGTAACGCCCGACCAGCTCGGCGGCCAGGTGCTGGGAGTCGGCGGCGGAACCGCCGTTGCCGCAGAAGATGATCTTGTTACCCCGCTTCAGGGCCTCTGTCCAGAGCGCGATCACCTTCTCCACCTCCGGCGCGAGAACGGTCAGACGGGTAAAATTGTCGGCAATCCGGAGAATTTGATTCTGAATGGCTTCGTTCATGAGGGTAAAGTACGCATTCTCTCTACCAGGCAGGAGGTAGAGTAGCCGTCGAGGCGATCCAGCTGCACGGCCTGCCCGCCGTAGGAGACGACCTTTTGCCCCTCGGGCCATTTGTCGAGAGGGTAGCCCTCCTTGGCGATCACGTCGGGCCGGAGCAAGTCAATCAACGGCAGAGCCGTTTCCTCGTCAAAGACGACGACATAGTCCACAAACTCAAGGGAAGACAGAAGAAGAGCCCGCGTCTGCTCGTCCTGGACGGGGCGCGTCGGCCCTTTCAGCCTTTGGACGGAGCGGTCGCTGTTCAAGCCGACGACCAGCACGTCGCACAGGGCGCGGGCCTGCATGAAAGAGTGCAAGTGCCCCCGGTGGAGCAGATCGAAACAGCCATTCGTAAAACCGACGGTCTTCCCGTCCCGCTTGAAGCGCTCGACCAGGGCGGCTGCCCGTTCCCTGGAAAGAATGCGGTCATAGGGGCTCTCGGGCTCCTGCGCGCATTCCAGCGAGCGGATCTCGCGGAACAGCTCGTCGCGGGTCACGCTGGCCGTGCCGAGCTTGCTGACGACGATTCCCGAGGCGATATTGGCGAGCTGCATGGCGTCGGCCATGGTCGCGCCGGTCGCCAAAGACGCCCCCAGAGTCGCGAGAGAAGTATCTCCCGCGCCGGACACATCAAAGACCTCCCGGGCGCGAGTGGGAATGGAGATCGGAGAATCGGGAGACTCCCCGCTGATAAAAATCATGCCGTGCTCGCTGAGCGTCACCAGAAGATTGCGTATGCCGAAGCGGTCAAACAGGCCTTTGGCTCCTTCGACCACCTTGCGTTGGAACTCCTCGGAGCCGGGATGCAACTTCATCCCCGTCACCTGCTCGAACTCCTTCAAATTGGGCTTTACCAAAGTTGCCCCGGCGTAAAGGGAATAGTCGCTGCCCTTGGGATCGACGATAACCGTCTTGCCCGCGCTGCGGCAGAGCGTAATCAGATGCCCCGCCGTTTCCGCGGTAAAAAGCCCCTTGCCGTAATCGGACATCAACACCACATCCGCGCGGGGGACGGCCGCTTCAAGCGCCTTTCTCAGCTCCGCTCCCAGTTCGGCATCGATCTCAAGAGGCTTCTCCTGATCGGCCCGCAGCAAATGATGATTCCCCGCGACAAAACGCGTTTTTACCGTCGTCGGGTAATCCTTCGCCCGTATCAGCGAGGTGCGGCAGGAAATATCCTCCAGAAAGCGGCTGACCTGATCCCCCTGCTCATCATGGCCGACCACCCCGATGAACTCCGTGCGGCACCCCAGGGACGCCAGGTTGGCGACGACGTTCCCCGCCCCGCCCAGCATCTGCTTTTTCCGCCTCATGTCAAAGACGGGAACGGGGGCCTCCGGAGAAATCCGGTTGACCGAACCGTACAGGAATGTATCCAGCATCAAATCGCCGACACAGAGAATCTGGACGGTGGAGAAGCGTTCGATAGGAGAATCCAGCGACATCATGGGATAGAGGCATTCTAGACGCTTTTTCCCGTTTGACAAGGCCGCGGGAACCTGTAAGGAGCGGTAAACGTGTTTTAAAGAGGATTTGCCCCCGTTTCCCCGGCAAACTTTTGCCGCTGGCCCTCAAGAAACCGTTCGAACTGCCGGGCAAACTTGCGCCCGAACTCCTCGCTGCCCGGTGCGGGAGCCTCGCCTCCGGCGCGAATAATCTCTCCCTCCAGACAAGTCATGACCACATCGTTCAAACCGCAGGGAGTAATACGGGAAAAAGGCCGCAAACTTTCTTTGCGCAGATTGAGGGCAAAACCGTGCATCGTAGCCCATTTTCGGACGCCGACGCCGATGGAGGCCAGCTTGCGGTCTTCCACCCAGACACCGACCAGCCCCTCCCTCTGCCGGGCCGTGACGCCGTAGTCGCGGCAGACCTCGATCAGACAGCACTCCAGGGCATGAACAAAAGAATGAACGTCCCGGCCCAGACGCTCCAAACTCACAATGGGATAGCCGACCAGCTGCCCAGGGCCGTGATAAGTCGCCTGGCCTCCCCGGTTGATCTCGACCACCTTGTAGGGGAGATGGGACTTGTCCCTCAGGCTGGACTGGTCTCTGGCGCGGCCCATGGTGTACACGGGCTCATGCTCCAAAAGCAGGAGATGCGGCTCAAAATCAGCCTCGCTCACGGCCCGGCTCCACAAACTCTCCTGCAGGGCGAGCGTCTCCTCATACCCCCTGTTTTCCCCCAGCCAGTCTATTTTCATATTCATGAAAGGAGAATTCCCTGAAGAAATCCCCCCGGACTATTATTGTTTGCCGACGATACGCTTGTACTTCGTCACGGCTTCGGACAGCAAATCCGCCATTTTATTCAAATAAGCGTCGTTGCGGATCAGAGCGGCTTCGCGGGAATGAGTCATGAAGCCCCCCTCAACCAGGATGGCCGGATGCTGGACGCCGCAAAGCACCGAGAAACGCGCCCGCTTGATACCGCGGTCGAGTGCGCCCAGTTTACGCTGGACTGTGCCCTGCACCGCTGTCGCCAGGGCGATATTGGCACTATCCTGGGCGTTCCCCCGGAGCATGTGATCGTCCGAGGAGCGGGAACTCTTGAACGTCGAAGACGTCCCGCAGGGAGTGAGAGTAAACGTCTCAATGCCGGAGGCGGCTCGGGAGCCGCTGTTGAAATGCAGGCTGATAAACAGGGCGTTCTGGTAGCGGTTGGCGATATCCACTCGCTGCTGAAGCGTCAGAAAGTGATCGGAATCGCGGGTCAGCACGACATTGAAGCCCTTGCGCTCCAGCGATTTTTTCAGCGTTCTGGCCAATTTGAGATTAAGATCGGCCTCACGGGCAAAACTGTTGGTCGCCCCGGCGTCATGACCGCCATGCCCGGCGTCGAGAATAACCGTCCTGAAACTGCCCGCCGACTTGATGTAGCTCGGGCGGAGAATGGGATCGAGTATTTTGATAATATCCGTTTTGGAAACAAGCAACCGGCCGTCGGAATCCCTCAGCACGGGATGGGAGAGAATGAAGCGCAGAGAGTTCATCATCATCTCCTGGCTTCTCGGGCGCAATTTGATCTGGGTCGTCTTGTTTTCAATGACAAGCCATTCGCCGTCCTTCCGTTCGGGAGCCGTAAACCCATAGAACGCCCGGATATTGTCCACGGGCACATACCCCTTCCCTTCCCGGTTCAGCAATTCCCAGGAAAAACCCGCCGCCTGCGCCTGAGGAGAAACCGCAGACAGAAGCAGCAATGCCAGAATCAGGAAGTACTTGTGAAAGAGGGACATAGGCAGACAAAAACGCCGGCGGGCGATTCGAATAGCCTATTCTAGGAAAAATGACATACCCTGAAAAGCAAAAATGGAACACGGCGGTAAAAAAGGAAAAGAAGCGTGAAAGGAATTTCCCTCGTTCACCGTATTCGTTTGATATGAAGACAAGCCTTTTCCTGTGCTCCGTTTTATTCCTGCTCTCCTCCGTGTCTCCCGCCCGGGCCGGCGATAAAACACCCCGGCCGGGAGATAAAGACGGCGAATGGACCTTGGTCTGGAGCGACGAGTTCAATACGCCGGGAGCGCCCTCTCCCAAAAAATGGACTTATGAGGAAGGCCTCGTCAGAAACAGGGAGGAGCAGTACTACACAAAAAACAAGCGGCAAAACGCCCGTGTGGAAAACGGTTGCCTCGTTATCGAAGCCCGCCGGGAGCCCGTCAAAAATCCGAAGTACGACAAGAACGCTCCCGAGAAAAACTGGCAAAAATCGACGAAGGCCATGGAGTACACCTCCGCCTCGCTGACGACGGAGGGCCGCGCCTCATGGCAGTACGGCAAAGTGGAAGTACGGGCCAAACTCCCAAAGGGGCAGGGCTCCTGGCCCGCCATCTGGATGATGGGCGACAACCGCTCCAGGGTCAACTGGCCTCTCTGCGGAGAAATAGACATCATGGAGCATGTGACCAGCTCGCCCGGCACTATTTACGGCACCTCCCACTGGAAGGGGGCGGACGGCGAAACGGCACACAAAAAGAAAGGCTTTACGATCAAGGGCGAAAATCTGACCGAAGACTTCCACGTTTACGGCATTGAATGGGACAAGGACTCACTGACCTATTTCCTGGACGGCAAGCCCTACGGCACATTCCATTTGTCCGAAGCGGACGACGCAAAGGGCGAGAACTCATTCCGCAAACCTTTTTACCTCCTGATCAACCTGGCGCTCGGCGGACAATGGGGCGGAGCCGTGCAGAAAGACAAGGACCCCTTCCCCCGGCAATATCTGATAGACTACGTCAGAGTGTACCAGAAGAACCCCGGCCAATAACCCCGCCCGGGCGGGAGGAACCAGTCAAAACGGCCCTCCCGTTTTTTCCCCCTTGCAACGCGCGCGCCTTTTCTCCATGCTTCGCCCGGCATGAACGAGACGTCAGGAATATTTGCAGACATCAGCCTACCACTTGCACGGGCCGACAAGGAGGCC
>CAZNVW010000011.1:0-27679 GCA_964576595.1 uncultured Verrucomicrobiales bacterium | reverse complement strand
GGAAGAGGTAGGAGCAGTGCTGGCATTTGTAGCGTTTGGCCTTGATGAGCAATGTTCTTCTGGCGCCTTCAGGGTTGATGAAGGTGGCTTTGCGGGAGTAATGGTCGTAGGGTTTTACGGTGCTGCGGCAGCAGTGGGGGCAGACGGCTGGACGAGGGCTGATGTATTCTACACGAGAAGTTTTAGTTTGAGGGGTGCCAGTGGTGTGGAGTATTTTGAAGTGTCTATTATACACATCGGGCATGGTAGGGATACGTTCCTCCATGCCCAACTTGTTTTTGAGGGGGCTTCGCTTTTTCTTCCGGCTCTTTGGGGTGGTCATCCACCGATTTTGACGATGAGCCCATTTTTCTTAAAAAATAATTGATTTTTATTCTTATTGATGCGGTTATAAAAACACTATGAGAATGAAATCATTGATTATTGGTGCGATAGGCATGTTTTCTCTGGCTTTTTCAGGGATTGCCAATGCTGTCACAAGCGTTGAAGGCAGCGTCACGGTGACTGAAGTAAATATTCTTTCAGAAAAACCGTTTTCTCAATTGATTAAATGCCCAGGCAGAGGAGACGAAGTCATGATGCCTTTCGCCCCTGCTTATTTGCCGAGCAAGGCCGCCGAAATAAATATAAAGGCGAGTACTAGAAATCCTGATTTGAAATTTTCACATACATGGGTATTTGCCTTTCGTGTCAAAGACGGCAGTTTGGCGAAAGAACACGTAAGGGAGGCGTTTAATCTGGTCAATTCCGTTTATGACCTTCCTTCACTTCCTGATACATCCGATAGTAAATTATTGTATGTCGTTGTGGCGTGGAATGATAATGTTATTACGGATTTTTCTGGCAGCAAGTTGAGTGATTTTGTCCTTTGGAGAGATACTATTCTGTCGAAGTCAACGGATGTTTTCTACTGCGAATTCACTTTGGATGTTTATGTGCCTAATTAGTAGCTTTTTGCGCTGGTAGAAACCGAATTCAGCAGAATCATATGGGGCTGCCTCACCTGTTTGTGAGGCTGCCCTGTTTTTCAGTAGCGGAGATGTGGTTTTGGAGTGGCGGATAATGCAGAAAAATCAATTGACGGCCGGTTAGAGAGGCTCGTCGCGTTAGTTTGATGCCTACGGAAGGAGTGGGACGATGAAATTTTCTCAAGAGCGGTTTCCGTGCTGGCTGTTTGTTTGCTCTTGAGAAAGGGGCGGGTTTGCTGTTTACTGGAACCCGTCCTTTTGTGTGTTTCGACTGACGAGTTTATGTCCGACAATTTTTACAGCCGCACGACGGAGTCTCCCAGGACTGCGTTTGATTTGTCTCTCCGTCCTCCCGTATTTACCGAGTTTTGCGGGCAGGAGAAGGTAAAGGAGCGGCTGATGCTGATGGTCGAGGCGGCGCGGATGAGAGACGACGTGCTGGATCACGTTCTGCTGAGCGGGCCGCCCGGGCTGGGCAAGACGACGCTTGCCAATATTATCGCCGGGGCGGTGGGCGCCCGGCTGCATACGACGTCGGGGCCGCAGATTGAAAAGGCCGGAGATCTTGCCGGGGTGCTGACCAATCTGGAGAGGGGGGACGTTCTTTTTATTGATGAGATTCACCGGCTGCATCCGGCGGTGGAGGAGTATTTGTACCCCGCCATGGAGGATTACCGGCTGGATATTATTATTGACCAGGGGCCGAATGCCCGCTCCATTCAGTTGAATCTGCCCAAGTTTACTCTGATTGGCGCGACGACCCGGGCGGGGATGCTGACGTCGCCCCTGCGCTCCCGTTTCGGGCTGGTGAACCGGCTCGATTATTATACGGCGGACGAGCTGCAGGAGATTATTATGCGCTCCTCGGGGCTTTTGGAGATTTCCATCGATTCCTCGGGCGCGCGCCAGATCGCCCTGCGCTCGCGGGGCACGCCCCGCGTGGCGAATTCCCTGCTCCGCTGGGTGCGGGATTACGCCCAGGTGCGGGGCGGCGGGCATATTGACGATCATGTGGCGAATGCCGCCCTGACCATGATCGAGATCGACGAGGACGGGCTGGACGAGATGGACAAGCGGCTGCTCGAGGCGATGATTTACAAGTTCAACGGGGGGCCCGTGGGGCTGTCCTCCCTGGCGGTCGCCGTGGGCGAGGATACGTCTACGCTGGAGGATGTGCATGAGCCGTTCCTGATTATGCAGGGGTATTTGAAGAGGACGCCGAGGGGGCGCGTGGCTTTGCCCGCCGCTTTTGCCAAGATCGGGGCGCCGGAGCCCCGTGACGCGCAGGGGAGTTTGTGGTAGGGGCGCGGCTCTCCGGTTTTCGGGGCGGGGCCGCCGGGCGGTTTGTTTTTTCGACCGGGGTGACGACGTATTTTGTTCTTTCCTCTCCCGGTAAATTAAGGCACACTCCCCGCCAATGAAAGGCGCAAGTCGATAAGGACTTGTTACTAACGCACTCCACAGTTTCTATGAGCGATAAGGAAATGCCCGCCCTGATTCCCGTGACCATCGCCGGCACGGGGTCCTATGTGCCAGAGAAGGTTCTGACGAACGCCGATTTGGAGAAGATGGTCGATACGTCCGATGAGTGGATTCGGGAGCGCACCGGCATTCAGGCCCGCCGTATCGCGGCTCCGGACGAGTTTACTTCCCATATGGCGGTCAATGCCGCGCGCCGCGCGCTGGAGGATGCCGGGATGACTCCCGAAGAGCTGGATCTGATTGTGATGGCGACAATTACGCCCGATACGCCGACTCCGGCTACTTCCTGCTACGTTCAGAGGGAGCTGGGCGCGGTGAATGCCGTCGCCTTTGATATTTCCGCCGCCTGTTCCGGGTTCCTGTACGCGATGAAGATCGCCGCGACGTTTATCGGCAGCGGCGTTTACAAAAATGTGCTGATTGTCGCCGCGGAGAAGTTGTCCAACGTCGTCAACTGGGAGGACCGCACGACCTGCGTTCTGTTCGGAGACGGTGCGGGCGCCGCCATTCTTCGTCCGTCGGAGGAAGGGGAGGGGCGCATTCTGGCGACGGATATGGGTACGGACGGTACTCAGGTGGAGCTGCTGGCCATTCCCGGCGGCGGGTCGGCCAAGCCGATTACGGTGGAGAACGCCCACGAGCGTCTGGCGACTCTCGCCATGCGCGGCAAGGAGACATTCCGTCACGCGGTGTCCCGCATGAAGAGCTCCGCGGACAAGGTGATCGCCCTGGCGGGACTCAATCCGGAGGATATCAAGCTGATCATTCCGCATCAGGCCAATCTGCGTATTATCAACGCGATCGGCGCTCGTCTCGACATTCCGGAGGATCGGGTATTCGTCAATATTCACAAGTACGGCAACACGTCTGCCGCCGCTATCGCCATTGCCCTGGATGAAGCTCATCGGGAAAAGCGGTTTGAGCGGGGCGACAATATCGTGCTTGTCGCCTTTGGGGCGGGCCTGACCTGGGTAGCCGCCGCCATCGAATGGTAATCTTTTTTTCTTCTTCTTTCCCTTTTATTTCTCTTTATTTTCACAAGACTTATGAGTGACTCTCCCCTATCCGCAACAGAACCCTACGGCAAAAAAAATCCCTTTCCGGCGCCTGTCGTCAATAATGTGTTTTTGACGGAAAAAGGCAGCCCCAAGGAGGCGATTCAGATTGATTTCAGTCTCGAGGGTTCGGGCCTGACTTATGAGGCGGGAGACGCTCTGGCCGTTTTCCCCGTCAATGACGAGGCTGTGGTGAATGAGGTGATTGCTGCTCTGGGACTTGAGGCCTCGAGCGAGGTTTCCATGCCCGACGGCTCGACGGCTCCCTTGAAAAAGGCCCTGATGGAGGCGTATGACGTCACGGGGCTTAACAAGAGCGTTTTGACCAAGTGGGCCGGTCTCTCCGATTCCGCCGCGCTGAAGTCTCTGGTTGAGGAAGGTGACAAGGAGAAGATTGACGATTATTGCTGGGGCCGCGGTATTATTGATCTGGCGGTCGAGCATCCGGTTGTTTTTGAGAGCGCCGCCGCTTTTGTCGCGGTGCTCAAGAAGCTGACTCCCCGTCTTTACTCCATCGCTTCCAGTCCGAACGCTCATCCGGGCGAGGTGCAGCTGACGGTAGGCGTGGTGCGCTACACGGCCCACGGCCGCGAGCGCGGCGGCGTCTGCTCGACTTATATGGCCGACCGTGCGGGGAAGGGCCCGGCGCGCGTCTTTGTCCATACAAACAAGAATTTCCGCCTTCCCGAGGATACGTCGAAGCCCATTATCATGGTGGGGCCGGGTACCGGGATCGCTCCCTTCCGCGCGTTTATCGAGGAGCGTCTCGTCTCCGGAGCGACGGGAGAGAACTGGCTTTTCTTCGGCAATCCCTATCGCGCGTCGGATTTCCTTTATGAGGAGTGGCTGCTCGGGCTTGAGAAGGAGGGCCGTCTCCGTCTTTCCCTGGCGTTTTCCCGCGACCAGGCCGAGAAGCTGTACGTCCAGCATTTGATGCTTCAGCAGGCCGCCGATATTTGGGCTCTGCTTCAGCAGGGCGGTTGTTTTTATGTCTGCGGCGACGCCTCCCGCATGGCGAAGGATGTCGATCACGCTCTCCGCAAGATTGCCGAGACGCAGGGAGGGCTTTCCTACGAGGAAGCGGAGGAATTCCTCAAGCAGTTGAAAAAGGACAAACGCTATCAGCGCGATGTCTATTAAGCCGTAATCATGTTGCTCGTCATCGATAACTACGATTCATTCACCTACAATATTGTCCAGTATTTTGGCGAGTTGGGGGCGGAAGTGAAAGTCGTCCGCAATGACGAAATAGGGGTGGAGGAGATTGCCTCTCTGGCTCCCTCCCACCTCTGTATTTCCCCGGGCCCCTGCACTCCTTCGGATGCGGGGATATCCTGCGCCGTGATTGAACGCTATGCCGGGCGGATTCCCCTCCTCGGCGTGTGTCTCGGTCATCAGGCGATAGGCCAGGTGTTTGGGGGGCGGGTGATTCGCGCGCCCCGGCTGATGCACGGCAAGCTCTCTCCCATTCTTCATAACGGGCAGGGGCTGTTTGAGGGGCTTGAGAGCCCGCTTACCGTGACCCGCTATCATTCGCTGATTGTCGAGAGGGAGTCTCTGCCCGATTGTCTGGAGATCACGGCGGAAACGGCGGAGGGCGAGATCATGGGCCTGCGGCACAGGGAGCTGCCCGTATGCGGCGTTCAATTTCACCCGGAGTCCATCAAGACCGATCATGGCCGCGTGATGCTCGGGAATTTTCTCAAAATGTAGGGAGGGTCTGTCCTCATGCGTGGAAAGAGAAGGCGGACGGGAGTTTTACCCGTCCCGTCCCGGTTGAGGAAGAAGTTGTTGTATGCCCTGCTGGCTCTTTTGCTGGGGGCGCTGGGCGTGTACAAGACTCAGGCTCCTGCCTCCGGGCGGGTTGAGGGAGTGGTTACGCGCGTGGCGGATGGCGACACGCTGACTTTGCAGACGGGGGAGAGCCCGTCGGGGCTGAAGGTTCGTTTATACGGGATAGACGCGCCGGAAAAGGATCAGGTTTTTGGGCGGGAGTCCGGGGAGTGGCTCAGGGACGCCGTTTTGTACAGGCGGGTCGTTGTGGAGCCACAGGACCGGGACCGCTACGGCCGTCTCGTGGGCCGGGTATATGTGGATGGCAGGGAGATCAATCTTGAGTCGGTGCGGTCGGGTATGGCCTGGTACTACGAGGCCTATGCAAAGGGCGACGGGGCGTTTGCCCGCGCGCAGGAGGAGGCCCGCCGGGCCGGACGGGGGCTGTGGAGAGACCGGAGTCCCGTGCCTCCCTGGGAGCACAGGTCGGCCGGGAGGCGGGGCAGGTAGTCTCCCGTAACGCATTCTGCTTGTATTTTAACGCAAAAGTTAGTATTTGGCAGTCATGCATAGTACGGAGCAGCTGGCTTTGACGCCGCTTTCTTTGTGGGGGACGGGGGCCCTGTTTATTGTTCTCGCCTATTTTATGGGGTCTGTCCCGTTTGGTTATCTGGCGGGTAAAATGAGAGGTATTGATCTTCGCGAGCATGGCTCCGGCAATATTGGCGCGACAAACGCGGTGCGCGTGCTGGGTAAAAAGATCGGGTTGAGCGTTTTTGTTCTGGATTTTTTGAAGGGGCTGCTTCCGGTGCTTCTGGTCAAGGGGTTCGCTCCTGCCGGGATGTCCGATATGTCTTTGAATACGTTGTTTGTGCTGACGGCCATGGCAGCCGTGCTGGGGCATACTTATACCTGCTGGCTGGGCTTCAAGGGGGGGAAGGGCGTCGCGACCGCCGCGGGCGTGCTGGTCGCCCTGCTGCCCTGGTCGGCGCTGGCCGTTGTCGGCATCTGGGCCGTAGTATTCGGTTTGTCCCGGTATGTTTCTCTCGCCAGTATTCTGGGGGCGTTGTCGTTTCCCGTGTTTGTTCTTTTCCAGTTCGGCTGCTTTTCGGGCCGTCCCTTGGGCGGGGGCTTGCCGCTGGTCGTCTTTTCGTTCATTATTTGCCTGCTGGTTGTATTGAAGCATGTCGCCAATATTAAGCGTCTGCTCGCCGGTACGGAGAGCCGGGCTTTTTCCGGAAAAAAATGAGTTCTTCCCATGTCTGATAAATACTTGTCATCTGTTGGAGTTGTCGGAGCCGGATGCTGGGGAACGGCCCTGGCTCTTGTGGCGGCCCAGTCGGGCGACCCTGTCGTCTTGTGGACGTTAAGTCAGGAGCAGGCGGATATGATCAGGGAGACTCGTTTGAATGAGCCTCTGCTGGGGCGGCATGTGCCGCTCCCGGAGAATGTTTACCCCACTACCTGCAAGGATGCTCTTGTAGGGTGCGACCTGATTCTGGTTGTGGTGCCGTCGGCCGCCATGCGCTCCGTCGGTCACATGCTCAAGGAGGCGGGACTGCCCTCTCATACGCCTGTGGTGTCCTGTACGAAGGGGATTGAGCGGGGGACGTCCGAGCGGATGACCCAGATTTTACGCGATATCCTGCCTTCCAATCCTTTGGGCGTGATCTCCGGCCCGAATCACGCGGAGGAGGTCTCCCGCTGTCTGCCCGGCGTTTCCGTCATCGGCAGCGACAAGGTGGATGTAGCCTCCCTGATTCAGAAGCGGCTTTCCGGCTCGTGGTTCCGCGTCTATACGTCCATCGATGTGGCGGGGATGGAGCTCGGGGGCGCCATCAAGAATGTTTTTGCCATTGCCGCGGGTATTTGCGAGGGGCTGGGGCTGGGGGACAACGCCCGGGCCGGTCTGGTGACGCGCGCTCTCGCGGAGATGACCCGTCTCGGCATCCGGATGGGCGGCCGGGCCGAGACTTTTACGGGGCTGTCGGGGATCGGCGACCTGATGGTGACGTGCTATTCCCACCATTCGCGCAACAATACGGTGGGCCGTCTGCTGGCCGAGGGGCTGACCGTCGAGGATATTTTGAAAAAGGTCGGTTCCGTGGCGGAAGGGGTGCCAAACGCCCAGTCCATTTACGAAACCGCCCGGGCGCTGGAGGTGAGGACTCCCCTCATTGATGCCGTCTATTCCATTCTGTATGAGGGCAAGAAGCCACAAGATGTTCTTCGCGAGCTTCTTTTGCGGGATTTGCGTTCGGAGAACGAATAGAAAATACGGCTCTGTGCAACTTTGATATTGCCAAGCAGAGAAAATCATGTCATATGATGACAAGTATGAAACACATCCTTCTTAGTCTCGTCCTGGCCTTAGGCGTGACCGGTGTCGTCAGCGCTGACATCCAGTCTCCTCCCGGCGCACAATACACGGCTACTCGCAAGTTGGGACGCGCCATCAGCAACCTTCTTTACAGCCCTGTGGAAATTCCTTCCCAGATCAGCATCAAGGGTGACCAGTACGGTGATTCCGCCGCCTTGTCCTGGGGTGTTGTGGAAGGAACCTGGCGCATGCTTTCCCGCATGGGGTACGGCGTGTATGAGCTGGTGACCTTCTGGGCGCCGACTTACAAGTGCACCTACAAGCCCCCGTATCAGGGCAACTGCGGTCAGAGCGGTCTGATTGAGTACAATCCCGAAGGCGGATTGACTGAATTCCCGCCGGAACTCGGCTTCCAGAGCTATTACAGCTATACTCGCGATCAGGAGCTTTAATTCCCGCGTTTTTTAGTTCTTTTTGAGCCCTCCGGTTTCACACACGCCGGAGGGCTTTTTTGTGCTCAGGAGTTCCCCGGAGGGTTCCTTTTTGAATGAAGGTCGAAAGGGGCTGAGGTGAGAGTCTGCTGTGGCTTGTTCCCATGTCATGCTCTGACCGGAGGATAGCCGATGCGCTTCGGAAGCCGGGATTTTCTTTCTTCCCGAGGCTGTATTTGAGCGGGACGGAGAGGGGCTGTGAGAGATGAAGAAAATCACCCGAAGGGTGCTCAATAAATACCCTATTACAGGTTTTCTGCGCCTATCAGCCGCGAAGCTCCATAAAAAAGCCCTTTCCCGGAGGTCCGGGAAAGGGGGCGGCGTGTTAAAGGGGGTGTGATGGTCTGGTTACGCGCTGCGGGGCAGTTCTATGACGGCGGGTTTGCCTGTTGCCGTATTGGTCGGGAGTTGGCTGCCATGGAGTTTGTGCTGCTCCACGAGTTTTTGCGCCATTTCCTTGAGGCGGGCGGGTTCTTTTTGCGCGAGATTATTTTTTTCTCCGGTGTCTTCTGCCAGGTTGTAGAGTTCCCATGATTTTTCGAGATAACGGTAGATGATTTTCCAGTCTCCCTCTCTGTACAGGGTGTAATAGTGGTCCTGGTGTTCATGGGGGAAGTTGAGGAAATAGGACTGGGGCCGTTTGCAGGAGTCGTCTTCTTTCAGGTAGCCGCTGCAGTCAAAGGAGTCGAGGCTCCTGGGGATTTTGGCCCCGATGATGCTGCCGAATGTCGCGAAGAGGTCCTGCAGGGCGATGATCCGGTCGGAGTGGGAGCCCGGTTTGGCGGGGTAGCGTTTTTGCCAGGGATTGGCCGGATCCGGTTTTGCCCAGGCGATGATGAGAGGTGTACGTATTCCGCCTTCATAAGGGGTGCCCTTCATGCCCCGCAGAGGAGCGCAGGGGTTGTTTTTCGGCGCGGTGCCGCCATTGTCGGAGGCGAATACGATCAGCGTGTTTTCCGCGACGCCGTACTCGTCCAGTTTTTCCAGGAGGGTCAACAGGGAACGGTCCATGCCGGAGATCAGGGTGGCGTAGTTTCTCAGAGCTCCTTTCAGATCGGGATAGAGGTCTCCGAACTGTTTGTCGAACATGAGGGGGCCGTGTACCGCATAGTGGCCCATATAGGCGAAAAAGGGCTGTTTTTTATCTGTGGCCGTTTTGATTTCGCGGGTGATTTCGTTGGTCAGCGCGTCAGTCAGGAAGACGTCCGTTCCGTGATATTTGTCCAGGTTGGGGACGTCGCGAGGTCCCAATTGGGGCTTGTCGCGTGTGGCTCTTTCCGCGTAGTTGTCGCGCCCCAGGTAGGAGCCGGGCTGGCCCGCGCCGCATCCTCCGATGTTTACGTCAAAGCCCTGGGCTTCGGGCTGGGCGTCCCTGTTGCTGGTGGGGCCGAAGTGCGCCTTGCCGACAAAGATGGTTTTGTAGCCCGCGCCGCGGAACATTTTTGCCATGCTGGGGTCTTTTTTGGTCAGGCCTTCTATTCTCCATTGCGGCGGCCGCATTTCCTTGATGCCTTTCATGCTCGTGTCGGCGGGCGAGGCGGGAGAGGTCCAGTTGGTGATATGGGTGCGGGAGGGGTTCAGGCCGGTCATGATGGCCGTTCTGCTGGGAGAGCAGACGCTCGGGGCGTAGGCTTGCGTAAAGATCATCCCCTGGGCCGCCAGTTTTTCCATGCCCGGTGTTTTGAATATTTTATTGTTGGCAGAGGGCAGCGGCGTTCCGTTTTTATCCCGGTGGAAGGGGACGGAGGTATCCGTCCATCCCATGTCGTCAACCAGGATAAACAGGATATTGGGCGGGGAAACGGATTTTTTGCGGGTATTGGCAGCGGCTTGCGCCACCGAGAGGGAGAGCGCAAGGAGACCGCACAGGAAGAGGAGGTATCGGGGGAGCAGGGAGGAAGGTTTCATGGTAGAGAGGGGGGATAAGAAAAACGCCCTGGCCGGGAGGGCAGGGCGTGGAAGGAGGGGGATATCTGCGTCAGGCGTGGAGGAACAGGATGGAGTCCGCCAGCAGGTCGCCCTGGAGGGAGTCCGAGACGATAATGACCGGCTGCCCTTTTTCCAGATGGCCGTGATCCTTGAGGATGCCGAGGGCGGCGTCAATCATGCGAGAGGGGTCGCGGAGGAAGGGGGACTCAAAGGCGGTGACGCCCCGGGCCAGCGCCAGCAGGCGGACGACGTTGGGGTCGTTGCTGAACGCGAAGATATGGGTGCGCTCGGGTCTGAGGACGGCGGCCTGGACGGCGGTGATGCCCCGGCGGGTAAAGACGACCAGGCGGGAGTTGACGACGGAGTCGGCCAGCTGGATGGCGGCTTTGACCGTTTTTTGCCGATCGCTGGTGAGTACGGCGTTTTCGCCCAGGTTGATGCCGCCCGTGCGCTCTATGCGGCGGGTGATGCGGTCGAGCGCCTCGACGCAGCGCACCGGGTGCAGGCCTACGGAGGTTTCTCCCGAGAGCATGACGGCGTCGGCCTGCTCGTACACGGCGTTTGATACGTCCGTGACTTCGGCGCGCGTGGGGGTTGGCTGGGTGATCATCGACTCCATCATGTGCGTCGCGATGATGACGCGCCGCCCGAGGCGGTGGCAGTGGCGGACGATGCGGCGCTGGATGATGGGCATTTCCTCGACGTTGACTTCGATGCCGAGGTCTCCGCGCGCGACCATGATGACGTCTGCGGCGACGATGATGTCGTCGATGTGGCGGACGGCCTGCTGGTCTTCAATTTTGGCGATAATCTGGCAGGAGCCTCCCAGGTTGCTGATGTGCTGTCTGAGTTCGGCGATATGTTTGGCGTCGCGCACAAAGGACATGGCGACGTAGTCGGCTTCGCACTCGACGGCGACTTCCAGGTCGGAGAGGTCTTTTTCCGTCAGGGCGGGGAGGCGCAGGACGACGCCGGGCAGGTTGATGTGGCGGCGGGAGCCGAAGGTGCCCCCGACAATGACAGTGCAGACGATGCGGTCCGGGAGTGTTTCATCCACTTTCATCAGCAGGGCGCCGTTGTCCACGACCATGGTGTCTCCCGCGGAGACGTCTTCGATCAGGCCGTCGTAGTTGATTGTCGTCGAGTATTTTAGGGCGGATTCGGTGCCCCGGAGGCGGAATTCGATCTTGTCATCCGTTTCGAGGTCATAGGGTTCTTCCAGTTCCCCGGTACGGATGGATGGCCCCTGAAGGTCGAACAGGACGGCGACGTTTGCCTTGAGGTCGGCGGCCGTCTGTCGGATGCGGAAGACGACTTCGCGTGCCCAGTCGTGTTTGCCGTGGCTCATGTTGAGACGGAAGACGTTGGCTCCGGCCCGAATCAGTTTTTGCAGCATTTCGACCGATTCCGTAGCCGGTCCGAGGGTACAAATGATTTTCGTGGCACGCAGTTGCTCTGACATGGGAGGAAAATAGACAGGATTGCCGGGATTTCCAATCCTGTTTTTAAAATATTTGTCAGCGGGAGGGAAATGGGGGGAGGGGGCGGCAAGGGGCTGCGGTCGCGAGGATTCCGGGAATTTTGCTTGAAAGGAAAGGAAGGTTCATTGTTTATGGGAGAGTGAATTTGACTGTCGAGGTGATTAATACGGGGTCTGAGCTATTGCTGGGGGCGGTTTTGAATACGCATGGCGCGTGGCTTGGCTCGCGTCTTCTGGAGCTGGGGCTGAGAGTGGGCCGTCAGACGACGGTGCCCGACGGGGGCGCGATAGGGTTTGCTCTTGCCGAGAGCGCGGCTCGCGCGGATGTCGTGCTGGTGACGGGCGGTCTGGGGCCTACCAGCGACGACCTGACCCGGGAGGCGGTCGCGGAATTGTTTAGCTGTCCACTGGAAGAAGACGAGCGGGCGCTGAGGGTATTGACCGCCTATTTTGACCGGCGCGCCCTTCCCATGGCGGAGTCCAATTTGAAGCAGGCGCTTGTTCCCAGGGGGGCGGAGGTGCTCGACAATCCGCACGGCACGGCTCCCGGTCTGTATTTGCCTGCCGGGCCGGGGCGGCCCCATCTTTTTTTGATGCCCGGTCCTCCGTCCGAATTATATCCCATGTTTGAGGGCGAGGTTATTCCCCGGTTGAGGGAGTTGTGCCGCCGCTCCGGGCAGGCGTCGCCCGTGTGCCTGACGCTCAAGACTTCCGGGATTGGAGAGAGTTTGCTGCATGAGCGGGTGGATGCTCTTTTGACGTCTCTGGATGGTCTGGAGGTGGGGTATTGCGCCCGCCCCGGCGAGGTCGATGTCAGGCTGATAGGCGGGAGCGAAGTGGTGGAAGAGGGGCGGGAAATCGTGCGGAGGGAGCTGGCCCCCTGGCTGGTGAATGAGGATGGCTCTTCTCTGGAGGAGAGTCTTGTCGCCCTGCTGGCGGAGCACGGGAAGAAGATCGCGACGGCGGAGAGTTGTACGGGAGGGATGATTGCCTCCCGGCTGACGGATGTGGCGGGCGCGTCCGCCGTGTTTGAGTTTGGCTGGGTGACGTATGCCAATGAGGCAAAAACGGCGGAGCTGGGAGTCTCCGGGGCTCTGCTCGATCAGTGGGGCGCAGTCAGCGAGCCGGTGGCCCGGGCCATGGCGGAGGGCGCGTTGAGGGCGTCGGGCGCAGATATGGCCGTAGCCGTAACGGGGATTGCGGGGCCGGGAGGCGGTAGTGAGGAGAAGCCGGTGGGCACTGTCTGGGTTGCCTGGGCGTGCAAGGGGGGAGAGACTCGTGCCGAATGCTTTTTTTATCCCTCCCGACGGGATGTTTTTAGACGCCGGGTCGTGCAGGAGGCGTTGACCGGAGCCTTTTTCCTGATGCGGGAGCGTTTGACCGGGAAGGGAGGGGTCTCATGAGGAGGGGGGCTGTGATGCGTTTTTCTATTTGCGCGTTGTCCGGCGTCCTGTTGATGTCTTCTTGCCGTGAATCGGAGAAGAAGGTTTCTTCGGTAAAGGCGCCGGTCGCCCGGTCGGGGGAGAGTCCCGTTTACGACGCGAGCCGCAAGGGGCTGAGCGGGCACAACGCGTATGTGCATGTCGCCCGTCTGGTAGGGATGGGGCCCCGCCCCGTCGAGTCCGCCGCTTTGCAGGAGTCGGTCGCGTTTTTGGAGAAACAGCTGCAAGGGTACGGCTGGAGTACGGAGCGCCAGAGTTTTGAGGCGGATACTCCGGCGGGGAAGAAGTGTTTTACGAATTTGAGGGCGAGGTTGTCGAAGGATTTTTCCGCGCGCTCAGCCGGTATATTGGGATGTCATATAGATACCAAGTTGTTTCCCTTTCCTTTTGTCGGGGCGAATGACGGGGCGTCCCATACGGCGGTTTTGCTGGAGATAGCCCGCCTGATGGCGCAGGATGCGGAACGCTGGCGAGGGGTGGAGCTGGTCTTCTTTGACGGCGAGGAGGCGTTTCGCGAGACGATGGACGGCGGTTCGGACGGTTTGTATGGCTCGACTTATTATGCGGGGCATTTGAGCGGAGAGCAGTTGCCCGACTGGATGCTCAATGCCGAAATGCTGGGCGCGTCTTTGCTGAAGGTGGCGATTCCCGCCGATACTCATCCCGCCTTGTACGCCCTGTATGGGAAAGTCCGGGAAGAGCTGGGGGAATCAGAGCGTGTTTTCGGCGTGGCGGAGGGAGCCATTCTGGACGATCACGTTCCCTTCCAGGACAGGGGAGTGCCCGTGCTGAATTTGATTGGCGATTTCAGCGAAGGTGCCTGGTGGCATACCAGGAGGGATTCTCTGGAGATGATCTCTCCCGCCAGTCTGGAGCGGTCGGGGCGGTTTCTCTGGCGTTTGCTGGAGTATCTTGTGCCGGCACCTGTGAAAAAGGCGGCGGAACGGCCCGAGTGAAGACGCCAAGGACGCCAGAACGTCCGGTGGTTATTTCGGCCTATATGATTCCCTTGGGTTTGGAAAGGATCTCATGCAAGAGGATGGCCTGGCGTACGGACTCGGGCGAATCGAAAAAGCTCTGTCTGCGTATGGGCGCCCGCCTGATGATCGGGGGCGTTGTCGGTGCGGCCGGAGGCAGAGGGGTCGGGGAGATGTTTTCGATCGGGGCGGCTACCGCGGGGAGGTCCTGATAGGCGGCCGTTGTGGTCGCGTAGGTCTGATCCAGGCTGGACTGGGCATGTTCTTCGACAGAGGGCCGTGTGAGGGCCGCCTCGGCCTGCTGCATGACATCGAGTGAAGGCGGCGATTCTTCTTTTTCCACGGGTTCCCATTCGGTATCCGGCACGATGGAGGGTCTGGGGGTGTGTCTTGCCGCGCGTCTGCTTGCACGTTTTGCGGCTTGTTTGCGCACATTTTCTTCACGGGCGGTTCGCGCCGGCGAGGGGATGCCGCTTTGCTGCTCTTCCAGGATGGCCCGTCTCAGGATCTCCCCCATGTCCAGATCCATGGGCTCGCGCCGCGCCTCCTGCTCCGGTTGGAAGGTTTCTTGCGATTCTCCGCGTTTTTTGACCCATTCGATCACTTTGGAAATGACTGTAATGAGGGCGATGACAATGAAGATAATCCATTTGTCGTCGCCGGAGGAGGCCAGGACAGGAGGGGCAAGGCTGGAGATCAGGGGGAGCATGCCGCGAGGGATCAGTTATTGCCCGAAGGGGTGTTCTGAGGTCCGGCGATGGAGTCTCTCATGCGGGTATCGGCGACGACATTTTGATAGCGGGCGTAATCCAGGATGCCCAGGTTGCCGTTGCGGAAGGCTTCGGCCATGGCCATGGGGATTTCCGCTTCGGCTTCGACGACTTTGGCGCGCATTTCCTGCGTGCGCGCGGACATTTCCTGTTCGGTGGCGACGGCGGCGGCGCGGCGGACTTCCGCCTTGGCCTGCGCGATTTGTTTGTCGGCTTCGGCCTGTTCGGCCTGCAGGCGGGCGCCTACGTTGCCGGCGACATCGACGTCGGCGATGTCGATGGACAGGACTTCGAAGGCGGTCGCGGCGTCAACGCCCTTTTCCAGTACATTTTTGGAGATGACTTCGGGGCGTTCCAGTACGTCCTTGTAGGACGGGGCCGAGCCTACGGCCGAGACGATGCCTTCACCGACGCGGGCGACGACTGTTTCTTCGGTCGCCCCGCCGACAAAGTGCTCGAGGCTGGTGCGTACTGTGACGCGGGCGCGTACGGCGACCGCGATGCCGTCACGGGCGACCGCGCTCAGGCGGGAGACTCCGGAGGAGGCGGGGTTGGGGCAGTCGATGACCCGGGGGTTGATGGAGGTGCGGACGGCTTCGAGAACGGTCTTGGAGGTTCCTTTTACGGCGAGGTCGATGGCGCAGGCGCGGTCAAAGGTAAGGGGGATTTCCGCTTTTTCGGCCGCGATCAGGGCGAGGACGCAGTCCACGATGTCGCCCCCGGCGAGGAAGTGGGCTTCCAGCTGGTCGGAGCTGATCGGGATGCCCGCCTTGGACGCGGTAATGCGGGAGTCCACGACGAGGGAGTAGGGTACTTTTCTCAGCCACATGCCGACCATGTTGCCCATGCTCACGGGCGCCTTGGAGAGCTTGGCTCGCAGCCAGGTTTTGAAGAATTTGGCGACGATAGCCAGCATGATGATGGCGACGATGCAGACGACAAATGCGATGAAGATGGTCATCCCGGACGCAGGCGAAACAGCTAGTATCATAATGAGGGCACCTTAGCATATCTTTGCCGTACGGGAAGAAAAATCGGATTTGGATTGTTTGGTGAATTCGTCATGAAACGGAGGCGGAGGGCTTGGGGCTCGTTTTCTTGTTTGAGAGCGGGAGGTGACAGACGGTGTTTGGGTATGAGGTAAAAGTTTGTTTGCCGTCCGCCCGGGGGAGGATGTTTCTCCTGTTATTTTTGTGAGAAATATTTTTTTCGGCATTTTGCCGTCCTCCGTCTTTTCTGTTTGCCGGGAGGGGGCGCCGGAGAGGTCCGGTCCGGGGCGGGTGCATTTGCTTGAGTTTTCCCCGGGAGGGGTTACAATAAGGCATCTTTTCACATGTTTGGTTCTTCTTACAACGCGCCTTCCCGGGGCGATTCCGGGGCTGAGCCTTCACGCCGGGGCGGGTTTCATGTGTCGGGGCGGATGGTGGGCGTTTTGTGGACGTTGTTCGGCCTGGCTCTTGCCGTGGCTCTTTATACGCTCAACATGGTACCCGGCGAGGGCGGGCGGATGGTGCCGGATAGGGCCAACTTTTTCGGTTTTCCCGGCGCGTGGAGCGCATACGGTTTTTTCTGGATGTTTGGCTGGGGGGCCTGGCTGGTTTGCTTTTTGTTTGTCTGGTTCGGTCTTTATGAGGTGGCCCACCGGGGGAGTCTGCCGAATCGCCTTCTGTGGGGCGGTCTGGGGATGCTCGTGTGCGCCTGCGCCGCTCTGGGGGTGCAGGGGATTGTCGGAGGGGAGTGGACGGCGAGTTATGAGTTGACGGGGACGGGAGGGGTTCTCGGTTTTCTTTTGAGTATCAGGTTGAGCCGTCCCTATTTGGGAGCGGAGGGTACGCTGGCCCTGTTTGTAGCCGGGTATCTGGTATCGACGATTTATGCGTTTGGCGCGCGGCCTGTGCCGTTTTGCCGGGCCGTCTGGCGGGATTATGAAGCCTGGCGCGTGCGGCGCGCCGAGAATGCCGCCTGGTCTCCGGACGCACCTTCCCTGCCCGAGCGGGGGAGTCTGGCCGATCGTCTGGAGCGTCAGAGACGCGGGGAGGACGAGTCTGTCGCCGAGGAGGCCGCGCCGCCTGTACGGCCCGCCCGCAAGCCGGAGCGCAAGCCGCTGAATCAGCAGGTGGCCCTGCCCCTGCCCGTGCGGCCCGAGCCGGAGGTGATCGACGGAGCCAGGAGTCTGGCGCGTACGCCCGCACCCGAACCCAAGCCGGAGGTTGAGGAGAGGGAGGAGCCGGGCGAGGAGGCCGTGACGGAGGAGGACAGCTACAAGCTGCCCGACATCAGTCTGCTCAATGTGCCTGAGGTGCACCCCGAGCAGAGCCAGACAGACCGTGAGGAGCTGCTTGAGACTCAGCAAAAGATTATTGAGACCCTGCAATCTTTCGGGATAGATGTCACTCCCGGCAATATTACCCGGGGCCCGGCCATTACGCGGTACGAGATTTATCCGAGCAAGGGTCTGCGGGTCGCCAAGATATCGCAGGTCGAGGCCGATATCGCCCGGGCGACGATGGCGGAGCGTATCAATATTCTGGCTCCCATTCCGGGGCGCGATACGGTCGGCATCGAGATTGCGAACAACAAGAAGATCGCCGTCCCGTTGAGCGAGTTGATGATGAGCCCCGGCTTCATGGATTCCAAGAAGCGCATACCTCTCGCGCTGGGCAAGGATGTGTACGGGAATGCCGTGATCGGAGATCTTGCGGCCATGCCCCACTTGCTGGTGGCGGGCGCGACGGGGTCGGGTAAATCCGTTTGTATCAACAGTATTATCAGCTCCATCCTGTTCAAGTTCCGTCCGGATGAGTTGCGCTTTATTCTGGTGGACCCGAAGGTGGTGGAGATGCAGGGGTACGCCAAGCTGCCCCATTTGATCGTCCCGGTGGTCACGGATCCGAAGAAGGTCATCGGCGCGCTGCGCTGGGCGGTCAACGAGATGGAGCACCGCTACCGGGTATTTGCCGAGATGGGCGTGCGCAATTTTGAGAGTTTCAATAATCGTCCCCGGGAAGACCGCCCGGTGGAGCAGGATCTCCCCGGTATAAAGCCGATGCTCGACGAGCCCGCCGAGGAGGAGCCGGTAGATGACGAGTTTATCGAGGCTCTGGCCTCCTCTATTGAGGGGACGGGGTATGAGCCCGCTCCCCGCAACGAGCGGGGGGGGACAAACTCCTCCTACTACGAGGATGAGTTTGACGATGAGGAGGAAGAGGAAATTCCCGATAAATTCCCCTATGTCGTTATTATTATCGACGAGCTGGCCGATTTGATGCAGACCGCTCCGGCCGATATAGAGACGTATATTTCCCGCCTGACCCAGAAGGCCCGCGCGGCGGGCATTCACTTGATCGTGGCGACGCAGACGCCCCGCTCCGATGTGGTGACGGGGCTGATCAAGGCGAATATTCCCTGCCGGATCGCCTTTCAGGTGTCGAGCGCGCTCGACAGCCGTATTATTCTCGACCGCAACGGCGCGGAGAAGCTGGTGGGCAAGGGGGACTCTCTCTATCTGCCCCCCGGCTCCGCCAAGCTGGAGCGCGCCCAGGGGGCCTTTATTTCCGATGAGGAGGTGGAGAAGCTCGTTCTGCACTGCGCTTCGCAGGCCCGGCAAAGTTTCCACAAGGAGGTGCAGGAGCATATCGAGTCAAGTGCCGCGGAGGATGGAGACGACGACGCCGAGCTGAGCAAGGGCGACGAGGCCATTCTGGAGAAGTGCATAGAGGTGGTGCGGGTCGATCAGAGGGCCAGTACCTCCCTGTTGCAGAGACGGCTCAAGCTGGGTTATAACAAGGCGGCCCGCATGATGGATATTATGGAGCAGCGGGGGCTGGTCGGCCCGTCGGAAGGCCCCAGCAAGCCGCGCGAGGTCTATATCAAGTGATCCGGGGTTAAACGGGGCAGATATTTTAAGTTTGATAAAATATGGCGAAACAGGAGGAGGTGTCCGGGCGTATAAGGGGTATGTCTTCTTCCTCTCTTTCCTGCGAGCCCCGGGAGCGAGTCGTTGTGGTCGATGCCTTGCGGGGCTTCGCCGTGCTGACCATTTTTTTGCTGCATTGTCTGGAACACTTCATTTACGATGTCTATCCCCCGCAGGGGAATCTTTTGATGGACAGTCTCAATCAGTCGGTCAAAGAGGTGTTCTTTTTCCTGTTTGCGGGTAAGTCGTATTCCATTTTCGCCTTGTTGTTCGGGTTTACTTTTGCCGTCCAGTATCGGAACAGGCAGGCTCAAGGGCAGGATTTTTGCGGACGGTTCGCCTGGCGTCTTTTGTTGCTGACGGGGTTTGCGACGTTGAACGCGGTGTTTTTTCCGGGAGGAGACGTATTGATGCTGTTCGCCGTGATGGGGCTTGTTTTGATTCCGGCCCGCAAGTTCGGCCAGCGTACCCTGCTGGTTGCCGCCTGCTGTCTGTTGGCCCAGCCGCTGGAGATTTACGGGACGATTCGCGCGTTGTGCCAGCCGGGCTGGAGTTTTCCCGTGTTTTTGAATGACTCTTTTTATCCGGCAGTGAAAACAGCGGTCGATACGGGGAATTTCTGGACGATGGCCGGAGTGAATGCCACGACGGGGCAGGCGGCCAGTTTTTTGTGGGCGCTGGACGCCGGGCGGCTGATTCAGGCGCCGGGGCTTTTTTTGCTGGGGCTTTTTTTGGGGAGAGGCGGGTATTTCTCCCGGACGGACGGGAACGCCGCCTTCTGGAGCCGCGTGCTGGTGCTGTCTTTTGCCTCCGCGCTGGTTTTGTTCGTTTGCAAGGGGCTGGCGACGGTGCCCGCTTCACTGACGACTTTGCTGACCATGTGGTATAATGTCGCGTTTACCGGGATTTGGGTATCCGCGTTTGTTCTTTTGTACCGGCAGGAGTGGTTCAGCTCGCGCTGCTCCGGGCTGACGTTCTATGGCCGGATGAGTTTGACGAACTATGTCGGGCAGTCCGTTCTCGGTTCCCTGATTTTTTTCCCGTACGCGCTGAATTTGTCGCCGCATTTGGGGCTGGCCGCCAGTCTGCTGGCGGGATGTGTGCTGGCCTGGGTGCAGATCGTCTTTTGCCGGTGGTGGCTCTCGCGGTATAAATTGGGGCCGCTGGAAGGCTTCTGGCACAGGCTGACCTGGCTGAACGGCCGGAAGTAGCGCGGAGGGGCGGGAGGCTCAGTTTTCTTCTTTTTCGTACGGGGTCAGGACGTAGTTCTCGACGGCGGAGACGACTTTGTCCACGTCGTCGGTGATGGTCAGCATGTCCGCGTACTGCAAGCCCTGCGACAGCCAGCGGAGGACGTGCATGATGCCGGACTCGGCGTCGAAGAATTCTTTGCCGAAGAAGATCATCGGGGAGATGTACTTGAAGGTGCCGTAGTGGTTCTGCGTCGCGTCCATGAAGATCTCCTGTACGGTTCCGGCGCGCCCCGGCGTGTAAATGACGCCGTAGTTGCAGATGGAGAGGAGGCCGTCTTCCCGTATGCTGTTGGAGAAGTATTTGGCGATATGGGAGGCGAAGATGTTGGTCGGCTCGTGCCCGTAGAACCAGGTGGGTACGGAGAGGTTCTCCGCTCCTTCAGGGTAGAGGTGTTTGACTTTCCAGGCGGTTTCCAGGTAGCCCGGCGACGTGTATTGCGGCGCGGCGGAGAGGAGGGCGAGGGCCTCGTCCAGGGCGCTGTCGGGGTAGGGGGAGAGCCATGCGCCCAGGTTGGCCGCCTCCATGGCCCCCGGGCCGCCTCCTGTGGCGATGCAGTATCCCTTGCGCGCGAGCTGGCGGGCGATGAGCGCCACCTGGCGGAACTCGGGGTTGGTCCGCCAGCGGGAGTGCCCGCCCATGATGCCGACTACTTTTTTCTCGTGGCGGTTGCGCCGTCCCTTCAGGAAGGAGTCCAGAGAGACCTGGATGGAGTAGTCGTGTATCCAGCGGGTAAAGAACTGCAGGAGGGAGGTCTGCTCCCGGGTCGTTTTGTAGTGCCTGTAGATGTCGGCGTCCGGGTAGTCTTCGTAGTTGCCGTTCCGGGGCGACATGAGCTGCTCGGGGGTGTACAGGCCGAGAGGGTAGGGGTCGTAGGGTTCGCTGGGGAGTTTGTTCAGGATAAAGGCGCCCTGCCCCATGAGCAGGGGGAGGGGAGTGTCCCAGTCAAACTGGCAGGCGATAAAGGCCGCCCCGTGACATTGCACTTCGGGCCAGTCGATTGTGAGAGGGCCGAAGTTGATTTTGTAGAACAGGAGGTTTCTCCAGTCGCAGGACGGCTCGTTGAGGAGTTCCCGAAGGGAATCTTCATTCAGAATGATTTTTCGGAAGTGGGCGGCGGGCATCGGAAGGAGAATCGGGGGAAGGCGTCATTTGTTCTCCGCAGGGCGGGGAACCGGGCTTCAGGGTTCGAGTACGGCGATGAAGGGCAGGTTGCGGTATTGTTCCGCGTGGTCCATGCCGTATCCTACCAGGAAATCGTTGCCGGCGGTAAAGGCGGCAAAGTCCGCGTGGTAGTCGATCTGACGGCAGTCCCGTTTATCTACGGCGACTACGGAGTAAACCCGGCTCGCTCCCTGCTCCCTGAGTTTTGCGCAGATGGCGGAGAGCGTGAGGCCCGTGTCGATGACGTCGTCGATAATCAGGACGGTTTGTCCGGTGAAGTCGGGCCATTTCTGATGCCATGTGATGGTGCCGGAGCTGTTTTTTTCCATCCCGTAGCTGGAGGCTCTCATGGTGTCCAGATGGTAGGTGAGGGGCAGGTGGCGCAGGAGGTCGGCGGCAAACCAGAGCCCTCCGTTCAGAATGGCGAGAGCCTTGACGCGCGGCGCTTCTCCCAGCCGATTGTGTATTTCCTGAGCCAGTTCTTCCAGGCGGGCGGCGATTTGCTCGCGGGTAAAGACGGTTTTGAGGGGCATGGGCGGGAGAGACGGGGGAGGGGCGATACAGGGGAAAGCTCCGGGCGGCCGAGGCGCGCGTCTCTCCTGCCCGGAGCTTTTAAAGGGAATGGGCGTTACTTCTTCCCGGATTTTTTGAGGGGAGGCAGGGCCGGTGAGGTCTTGCCCGTTTTACCCGGTTTGGCCGTTTTGGATGCCGCCGGTTTGACGGTCTTTTCCGGCTTGGGGTCGGCCGGGCCTTCTGCCGTTTTTACGGCTTTGGCGGCAGGCATTCCCGGGTAACTCCAGTCGTAGTCGGCCATGTGGCATACGGCGGCGACTACGAGGTCTATGGTCGCCTGTACGTCCTTCCGGTGGCACATTTCGATGGGCTGGTGGACAAAGCGGGTGGGGATGGACAGAGCGCCGGTGATGGAGCCGCCCGGCGTCATGCGCTGGAGGGCCGCCGTGTCGGAGCCGCCTGCGGGCAGGATCTCGGTTTGCCATTTGATCTTCTTCTTGTCGGCGATCTGCTTGAGGAATTTGATCATGCGTAGGTCGCAAATGGCGGAGCTGTCGTAGAGTTTGATGGCCGTGCCTTCTCCCAGCTGGGTGACGTACTCGTGCGGGGCCGCTCCGGGGGTGTCGCTGGCGATGGTGATGTCGATGGCGATGCCGAAGTCGGGCTGTACGGTCAGGGCGGAGACGTTGGCTCCCCGGATGCCGACTTCCTCCTGCACCGTGAAGGCGGCGACGAAGTCATAGGCGGGGGTGAGTTTCTTGTCTTTCAATGTGCGCAGGGCTTCCAGCAGGATAAAGACGGAGACCCGGTTGTCGAGGGACTTGACGTTGATGCAGTCGCCCATCTGGATCAGGGCGCGTTCGCGGGTGACGGAGTCGCCTACGGAGACGATTTTTTCCAGTTCTTTTTTGGAGAGGCCGGTGTCGATGAAGTAGTCGGTGACTTCAGGCATTTTACCGCGTTCCGCGGCAGACATGATATGAATGGGTTTGCAGCCCATGACGCCGATGATATCTTTTTTGCCGTGGATGATGACGCGCTGGGCGGTCAGCGTCTTGGCGTCGAATCCGCCCAGGGGGACGAAGCGGATGAAGCCCTTGTCGTCGATGTGGCGTACCATGAAGCCGATTTCGTCCATATGGGCCGCGCTCATGACGGTTTTGGAGCTGTCCCTGCCTTTTTTGAGGGCGATGACGTTGCCGAGGTTGTCCACCTTGACTTCATCGGCCAGGCCGTCGAGTTCGGACAGGATCAGGGAGCGGATGCGGTCCTCGAATCCGGGAGCGCCCGGGGTTTCGCAGACTTGGCTCAGGAGTTCTATATTCATAACGTGTTCATTGTACTTGAGGGGGAGGCGGTTTGCAAGAGCAACCCCGGGGAGGCTCCGCAAACGGGGGAAATTGTTTCCGCGAGTCTTCTCCCGCCCGAAGGGGGATGGTTGCAGGAACGCCCGCCTCGGGGGAAAAATGTGAGGCTTCTTTGCAAATGATGAAAGAATTTTCGGGAGTTTGTCGTATTCGGTTAGTATGCTTTCCCCGCGTCCGGACGACGGAGGCGGGCAAGAGGAGTACAGAGAGATATTTCAAAAAGGGAATAAAGGCAGAGTTTCAAAGACCGCTATCAATATGTCAAAGGTACAGGATTCTTCCGTTGTATTCGGAAATGAAAAGCAGCACTATGTCATTCTCGACGGGTTGCGCGGGGTGGCGGCCATTGTCGTCGTGTGTTTCCATTTATTCGAGGCGTTTGCCACAAGCCATTTGGACCAGAGGATCAACCATGGTTATTTGGCGGTGGACTTCTTCTTTATGCTGTCCGGTTTTGTGATCGGGTACGCCTATGATGACCGGTGGAAGACGATGACGACGAGGGAGTTCCTTCTGCGGCGAATCATTCGTCTGCATCCCATGGTCGTTATCGGGGCGGTTATCGGCGCGCTTATTTTTTATTTTCAGGGCTGTTCCGTATGGGATGTGTCCCAGATCGCGGTGGTCTCCCTGCTGGCCGCGACGTTTGTCAATATGCTGCTGATTCCGTCGCCTACCGGGCTGGAGGTGCGTGGCGTGGGGGAGATGTATCCTCTCAACGGGCCGAGCTGGTCGCTGTTTTTTGAGTATATCGGCAATATTCTCTACGCCCTGTTTATTCGCAAGTTTTCGACAAGGGCGCTGGCCGTGCTGGTCGCCGTGGCGGGGGTCGGGCTGGCTTCGTTTGGCATTTTCGGGCCTCTCGGCGACATCTGCGTCGGGTTTTCGATGACGGGTACGGAATTCACGGGCGGTTCCCTGCGTCTGTTGTATTCCTTCTCCGCGGGCCTGCTTTTGTTCCGTCTGTTCAAGCCGATCCGGGTCAGAGGCGCTTTTTGGATATGCGGTCTGGCTCTCGTCGTTCTTTTGTCCGTTTCCCGCATAGGCGGGGCTGAGTCTCTGTGGATGAATGGCGTTTATGAAGCCGTTTGTTATCTTCTGCTCTTTCCTCTCGTGGTTCTTCTCGGGGCGTCGGGCAGGATTGCCGATCCCTGTACCGACAAGGTATGCCGGTTTTTGGGCAGGATCTCCTATCCCTTGTACATGGTGCATTACCCGTTCATTTATTTGTATTATGCGTGGGTAAAGAACGGGGATCTTTCTTTTGCGCAGTCGTTTCCCGGCGCCCTGGCGGTTGTGGTCGGGAGTATATTGCTGGCCTATATCTGTCTGCGCTGGTATGACGAGCCCGTCCGCAGGTATCTGGCAAAGCGGTTCTCCCTTGCGAAAAAATAACCGGGAGTTTTTGAACGGGTATTCCCGGAGATGAAAAACCCCCGGAAGGGTCTGCTTCCGGGGGCTGAGTAGGAGAGGTGTTTTTAGAACGAGGCGCTGAAGCCCAGGTTGACGTCCTGGTAAACGGCGTTTTTGCGCCATTCCAGTTCATAGCCGGCAAAGGTGCTCCAGGTTTTGTTCCAGATGACGCGCGTTTTGTAGGCCGCGCGGCCCGCGTGGCGGCTGGGCTCGACGCCGCGCGCCGTCCAGGTGAAGCCGTTGCTCAGGCGTTCGGCTCCCGCTTCCGGGTTTTTGCGGTATATGTCCGGCGCATAGCTCAGTTCTACGCCGTTGAGCCAGACGTGGCCGTTTTCGAACCGGTCCGTTCTCCACAGGCCAGCGCCGACGGGCATGGCGAGGTTGCGCAGGCGGCCGTTGCCGAAGTGGCGGGCCTTGTCTCCGCTTTCCGTGAAGCTGTCCTGCTTGGCGTCGTCATATTCCAGACCGAGGAACGGGTTCAGGCTCCATGTGTCGTTCAGCGCATGCATCCATTCGCCCTTGAGGGTGAATCTCATGGCCTTGTTGTCCCACTTGCCGTTCGAGCGGCCGCCGTCGGGGTAGTAGGTGTGCAGGCGGTTGCTTGTCACGCCATAGGAGGCGCTGGCCGTTACGTTCAGCGCGTTGGCCGGGTCGTACTCCTTGTAGTAGCCGCCATAGATCATGCCGATGTAGGAAGTCTGCCTGATCTCGGAGTTGTAGCTGCGGCTCTTGTTTTTGCCGTACAGATTGCCGAAGGCGGCGCCCAGCAGCCAGTTGTCGGGGCAGAGTTTCGTATCGGCGCCGACGGCGTAGCCAAAGCCGTTATAGTCATAGCCGTCGACGTTTTTGACACTGCGGTGCATGTCGAAGTCTCCGAGGCCCTGCGCCCAGTAATGGGCGCATCGTTCGAGTTTGTACCGGGAGGCGTTGATTTGCCCCAGCGCCGCCGAAGAGAGCGCCTCCATATTGGACACGGTGGACCAGAGGGAGTTCAGAGTCGAGTCTCCGGACAGCTCGGGGGCGACCTCCTCAATGACTCCCGTCGGCGTCCAGACGGCGTAGAGTTCGTCGTTTATTCCGTCGCCGTCGGTGTCTTTCCAGACTTTTGACCAGTACCCCTTGTAGGTATAGGGCGAGTCGATGACGGCGGAGCCTGTGGCATGCGTCAGGATGTCGGTGAAGTCGCTTCCTTCGAGGCTGCCGGCCGCTTCTCCGGTGAAGGAGAGGGCGAGGTACTCCTGGGAGGAAGCCCAGCGTCTGTCGGTGTAGTAGTCGAGGGTATCGGTGATGCCCATGATGCCGCCGAGGGAGACGGTGCCCGCGCTGAGGCGGAGGCCCGAGTCGTGGTTGTCGAGGAAGGGCGAGAAGTCGAAGGAGACGCCGCCGGAGAGGTCGATGGAGCGGGCCGTCAGTTGAGCCCCGGTGCCGGTACGGAATGTCGTCAGCTCATGGCCTCCGTCGATGACGACTTCGCGGGCGAGGAGCTGGCCGTTGCCGGTGATCTCCAGGGTGCCTTTGTCCATGGTGAAGGATTTGGGGCCGATTTCCCGGTCATAGTCGCTGTCGGCGGGGATGTCGTAGGAGTCGTCCAGAAGGTAGGGCGCGCCTACGATTGCCTTGTCCCTGATGACGAGGGAGCCGCCATAGAGGTGCATGTCCATGCCGTAATAGAGGCGGGAGGTCCAGTTTTCCGGGTTGTCCGTCGCGGCGAAATCTTCTCCGGTGAAGACGATGCGGCCTTCATAGGAGTCGCTGTCTCCATCCGGCTTGTTCAAATCGAACCGCTGGTCGCAGGGACGGGTCTCGTACATGCCGACCTGGAGGACAACGGGGTCGTAAAAGTAAATGGATCGGCCCGCCTGAGCCTTGAAGTTGACCAGAGAGTCCGTATAGGTATAGGTATAGATGCCCGTATCCAGATTGTAGGTTTGGGGGAAGGTGTAGATGGCGTTGGCGATGCCGTCCAGAGGCTTGCCTGTCACAGGATCTACCCGGGTAACGCCCATTCTGTTGCCGCGGAATACACTATCCTTGTCGATGGCGGAAACTTCCAGCAGGAACCCCTGCATCCCGTCGCCGTATGTACCATTGACAAAGACGGCTCCCCCCTGGGAGATCGTTGCCGCCATGGTATAGTTGTCGTAGAAATCGCAATCCCTGAGAGACGGGATTCCGTAAACCGCGCCGCCTCTGGCCTCGGATATTCGTTCAGACTCGGCGGAGGCGTAGTTTCGTTCAAAGAGGCAGTTGTTTACGGCGCCGTAACCGTTCTGGTAGAGTAGAGAGTAGCCGCCGAAATTGTACATGGCACCCCCCTCCGCAGAGGCCTGGCCGGTTGCCGAGACCGCGTGAACGTAGTTCTCGCGGAAAATGCATTGTTCCACAATCCCCTGATAGGAAAGCGCTCCGTATGTGGCGTAGGCGGAGTTGCTTGTGGAGCGGGCTTCCGCATAGTTGCCTTCAAACAGGCATCTCAGAACTTTTGGGGTCGGATAATCGGAGCCGGTGTAGTCGCCGAAAGCGAACAGGGCTCCACTGGTGGCTGAGGAGTAGTTGCTTGCAGCGGAGGCTTTTGCGTAGTTGCGGACAAAGGAACAGTCGGAAAAGTTGCTGATATTGCTTCTTCTGTCGCCAAAGCCGGCTGCGCCATTACTTGCGGATGCAGATTTTGAGGTGGTAGTGACTTCTACTCCGTTATCGTAAAAATCGACAAATTTAAAAATACCGGCTCCGCCATTGCCTCCAATGGCTCCTCCGGACAGGGATGATTTTGCATCCGAACCGTTCTGCCGGAAGTTTTCAAAACGGATGTTTTCGAGGGTCAGGATTCCGCCCATCCAGTTGAACGGGCGGTTGGTCTGCACCGTGGAAGCTACGCTGGCTCCACGGAAGATGGTTTGACCTTTGACTCCGGTAAAGTTGAATGTTCCTCCGTAGGTAAGTTCCGATGAGGCGGGGATTTCAAAGACGGCTCCGGCGAGCTGGATGTTGACCGGGAAGGTGGGGTACTCTTCTGCAGGAAGAGCGGCGACCAGTTCATCCCAGGTGGAGACGGGCGCTGCGTTGAGTGCGGAGCCTATTGAAAATAAACAGGCTAACAGTGCTATGGGGAGGTGCGGCTTCATCGCAAAAATGGGTTGTGTCCGGATGAACCTATCGGATTGTATATCCGTAGTCAAACGCTTTTTGGGTGAATTAAAACGAACTTATAATCAACGATATAGGTTTATAAAAGGAGGGTGTTTTCTGCTATTCCGCCCCTTTGGCGGGAAGTGTTACATATTTGCGCAAAACGGGTTGTATGAAGTTATCGCGGATATACAATCCGCCTCCGGTAAAAGGGCAAAAAAGAGTCGTTCCGGCGGCGG
>CAZNVW010000010.1:0-27848 GCA_964576595.1 uncultured Verrucomicrobiales bacterium | reverse complement strand
CGCGCGCGCCCGTGTCGCCCTGTCCGCCCTGTCCATGACGGAGTACTTCCGCGACGAGGAGCACCGCGACGTACTCCTGTTCATCGACAACATCTTCCGCTTCTCCCAGGCCGGTTCTGAAGTCTCGGCCCTGCTCGGCCGCACGCCGTCCGCCGTGGGCTATCAGCCGACTCTGGCCGAGGAAATGGCGAACCTGCAGGAGCGCATCACCTCCACCAAGAAGGGCTCCATCACCTCCATGCAGGCCGTGTACGTACCGGCTGACGACCTGACCGACCCGGCCCCCGCGACCACCTTCGCCCACCTCGACTCGACCGTCGTGCTGGAGCGCTCCCTAGCGGCCCAGGGCCTCTACCCCGCCGTAGATCCCCTCGCCTCCACATCAAACGCGCTGGCCCCCGAAGTCGTCGGGGAGGAGCACTACCGCGTCGCCCGCGGCGTCCAGCAGGTACTCCAGCGCTACAAGGAGCTCCAGGACATCATCGCCATCCTGGGCATGGAGGAACTCTCTGACGGAGACAAGCTCACCGTCTCCCGCGCCCGCAAAATACAGAGATTCCTGACGCAGCCCTTCCACGTCGCAGAAGTTTTCACCAATACGCCCGGAGCCTATGTGCCCATCGCCGAGACCGTGCGAGGCTTTGGCGAAATACTCGACGGCAAGTGGGACGACGTGCCGGAGAACAACTTCTACATGCGCGGCGGCATCGACACCGTTTCCCGCGAACAGTAACCCCCCTGCTCCTCCTCTCTCATGCCTCCCCTTCACCTGACCATTATCACCCCCGATAAAGTCGTCCTGAACGAAGACGTCGATTACGTCTATCTGCCGGGATCGGATGGGGAAATGGGCATCCTCGACCAGCACACGCCCCTGATCGGAGTCACCCGCCCGGGAGAAATGCGCTACAAGCGCACCGAAGGCCACAAGGAACATACGCTCGTGATCGGTCTGGGCTTCGTCCAGGTGGCGGAAAACCATGTCGAGCTCGTCGTCGATCTCGCCCTGAAAGACAGGGAAATCAATGAGGAAACCTTTGAGCAGGCCATCGAAAACGCGAAAAAGGCGCTGGAAGACGCCCAGCAGCTCAGCGCGGAAGAAAGCGCCCGCTTCGAGGCCACGATCGCCAAGAATCTGGCCGTGCTGAATTTCAAACGCGCCCGCCGCAATCTCTAGCGGAAAGAGAAAGGCTCATTGGCCGTCAGGCAAATGAGCCGCAACAGATTCCGCGGGAAAAAGAATTTACCCCCGCTCCGTTCCAAACGCTCCGGAAAAAGCTACTTCTTTTCCGGGGCGTTTTCCTTTTCGCCTTTTTCTTGGGCTGAAGGTTTGTGCTCCGCCTCGGCGGCCGGTTTCGCCTCCTCTTTCTTTTCCTCTGCCTTATTTGACGGCTCGGACGCTTCCGGACGGGGAGGAGATGTCAATTTGAGCTCCTTCTCCAGTTTCAGGTCAGGCAGGGCTCCGGCCCGGATGGAAAGATCGTAGCATTTTCTGGCTTCGTCCATCTTGCCGGCCTTCATGTAAGTCGTCGCCATATTGTAATAGACATCGACCAACTTGGGATCTATCTCCAGAGCCTTCTGGTAGTTTTTAATCGCGGCCTCCGTCTTCAGCGCGGAGGAGGCGATATTGCCGAGATAAATGAAGGCGCGGGCATTGGCGGGGTCCTGAATGGTCGCAAGCGTCAGGGCCTGCTGCGCCGCCGCGTCCCGTCCCTGACGGTAAAGGGCGACCCCGAGCAAAAACTCTCCGGTCGGATGATCCGGATCCAGATCTACCGCGTTTTGGAGTATTTTCTGGGCCTCTTCGACGCGATTGAGCTTCAGCAGGATCACTCCCAGATTAATATGTGCGGCGTAATGGCCGGGGTGCTTCTCAAGCAGCGTTTGATACAGCTGCTCGGAGGCGGCGTAACGCCCCTTGTTATAGGCGTCAAACGCGCCCTTGCCCAGAGCGTCAACCTCCATCTGAAGGTTCATGTAGGCCTTGGCGCTCTCCTCGGCGGTAGGCGTACCCGGAGCGACAAAAACGGCATCCGTCCGCTGGGCCGCAGCACCGGGATTGCGGCTCACGATCTTCTTCTCCTCCTCGGTCAGGGTCAGATTCTCATTATCGTTGAGCAGTTCAATGGCATTGGCCATCTGGGGATCCTTGATCTTCAGGCGGGTATAGGCCGCCTTCAAAAGCTCGCGTGACTTCTCGCGAGAGGCGAGAATGCGCAGCTGCTTGGAAATGGCGTCGCGGAGGAGCCTGTTTTCCTCAATCAGCTGGGGGTCGGCCTTGGGCTGATTAATTACCTTCTCCAATTCGCCGTCGGCTACGCGCAGCTTTTCGCTCAACTGGGAAATGCGCTTGCGGTAATCCGTATTCTCATCGCGCAATTCAATCATGCGCTGTTTGACAAAAGCCAGCT
Organism: uncultured Verrucomicrobiales bacterium; assembly: GCA_964576595.1. Taxonomy (GTDB): domain Bacteria; phylum Verrucomicrobiota; class Verrucomicrobiia; order Verrucomicrobiales; family Akkermansiaceae; genus CAZNVW01. The sequence goes on along the minus strand of CAZNVW010000010.1, from coordinate 25,434 downwards.
CGACCTTGACCGCCTTTAACTGGGACTCCTGAGAGGTATTGGAGCTTTCCAGTACGGCGAGCTTGTCCTGGGCGTCCCGTAACTGGCGCGCCAGATCGAGATTCTGATCCATCAGATTCTTGACCGATCCCGGATTGTTGATCTTGAGCAGGTCGGACATTTGATCCCGCTCCGTCTTCAGGGAATCCCTCTGGGAGGAAACATCGGCCAGCTGAGCCTCAGTCTCCTGCATCCGCTGGCTGATTTTTTGCATTTCCGCGTTGGCGAGCGCTTTTTCCGTTTCGGAATCCTTGACGCGTTTTTCCAACTGGGCAATCTGCTTGTTCAGGGAAGCGAGGACGGAGTTGCTCGTCTTCTGATCATCCCGCACCCGCTTTCTCAGCTTGTCCAGCTGAGACTTGTAGGCTTTTTCGCCAGACTCGGCGTTGACGGTGCGCTCCATCAACTCCTCATAGGCGATACGGGAGTCCCTGAGAGCCTTGGTGACGGCCTTCAGCTCAATCTGGGAGCGCATGTACTCCTGATTGAGCGCATCGTAGGCCGCGCCGGAGCCGCCGCCGCCCGTTCCCCTCTCCGCCGCCTCGGCCCGTTTAAGAGCCGCGGTCAGCTTGGATGAAGTATCGTCGAGCAGATTTTCAAGCTCCAGTTCACGCTTCGTCTTTTTGTTCAGCATCTCCGCACGGAGAGTGCGCAATTCACGCTCCAGCTCCAGCTCGCGGGAGGTCTTGTCCCGGGCCACCTGGGTCAGAGTTTGTATCTGGCGGAGCAATTCCTCCTCGCGGGAAGAGCGGGCTATGGAGGAGTTTCGCCGGGCTTCCGCCAATTGGTCTTCCAGCTTCTTTTCCCGTTCGGAGCTCGTCTCGTCCTTCGCCTTTCTGGCTTCGGCCAGCTGGGCCTCCAGCTCCTTCTCCCGGTCGCTCTTCGAAACCTTTTTCAATAACTGCAATTCGGCTTCCAGATCGGCCAGCCGCTTGGCGTCCTGGCTATTCCGCGCAGAGATCTTCTTGAGCTGGTCCTCCGCCATCTCGGCGCGGGCGCGGGTCTTGTTCAAGTCCTCCAGCACCTCTCTCAAGCGATTCTGGAGGGCCCTCTCTCCTGCGGAGACATCGGTCATCCGTCCCGGCAGAGTCATGCCGCCCGGCCGCTCCCGGCCCGGATTGGAAGGCAAAATGGCCTTGTCCAGAAAGTCCGGCTTTCGGGACGGGTTGCGGGCCTCTTCTTCCTGTACCTTCTTGCGGATGGTTTCCAGCGTACGGGCGTTCAACTCGCGGCGGTAGCGCACGACATTGGGCTGCCATTCGGGGCGTTCTTTCTGCAGCAGGGCCAGATAGGACTCGGCCCGCGTCAGCGCGGTCATTGCGGCCTTGTTGTCTCCCGTTTTGATCAGACGCTCGGCGGCCGAGGTCAGCTGGTACACCTCCAAAAAGACCGAGGAGGGATCAAAGGACTTGTTTTTGGAGCTGAGCGTCAGCGGCTTTTCTATGTCAGCCCGGGCGGACTGCGCTACAGCCACAGAGGGAGACAGCGCCCCGCATAAACAGAGAACCATCAAATTACCCAAACTCAGAACAGACGTGCGCATCAGAATTATGAATCCGAAAGTTAGTGCAAAGAGATGTCTTCGACAAGGAAATTACTCTCGTCCAGATGCCAGGAGGCCGGTAATTCCACCGGCCCGGCCAGAGAAGGCCCGTGAATGACCGTGCGGCCCGCCTCATTGACGGAGGAGGTGAACCCCGGCAGGAGCAGACCGTGCCCGCCGAATTTGAGGCCGAACTGGATAAAGTCTTCATCCACCGCATACACTTCGCGCCACATGGAGACCGCAATGATTTCTCCCCGGGGGCCGACAAAGCAGGGACGGCTGGTGATATTGGGAAGGGTCGGAAGAGTCTTTTCCCCGCTGAAGTCAAAGAAGGGGATCTTGTGTTTGAGCGGGATGATGCTCTGGAGCTTCTCCCTCATGCGCCAGGAGCCGGCAATCTGCTCGACCCCTTCGGGAATGGCCTCTTCGTCGGTGACGAGATGCACGGGCGTTCTGGTCAGCAGGGGCCAGAAGACGGCGATGATGTGCTCCTGCCCTTCCTTTTCCCCTACAGAAGTAAGCAGGGGCTGCCCGGGCTGCAGGGCGTTTACCTTTTGCAGCTGGATGGCGTTCAACCACATGCGGCCCATGATGTTCCGGTCGGAGAGCATGGAGACAAACAGTCTCATCCATTCATGCCCGGGCGAGTCGCCTCTGGGCGTGCGGTTTTCCAAAAAGGCCGTCAGGATGTCCGAGGCGCGCCATTCCCCGCCCTTCCAGAAGACAAGGGAGCGGGTATTTTGCCGTTCCAGAGTCCGGCGCAGGGCGGAGCGCCCCGTCTCGGAGACGGCGTCCAGCGTGACGACGGAGAGCTCCTGGAAGGATTTGCGGGCCAGCTCCGGCGTGACTGCTCCATGAGCCATGGGCTCCCCGTAGGAAACGGTAAAGCGGAGCGGCACCTTTCCGGGCCATTTGACAAAAGAGCCGACCGACCGGCAGGACAGCAGCCCCCCCCAGAGACCGTCCATAAAGACAGGCACTACAGGAGCCTGCGCCCGGTGCGCGATGATTTCAAAGCCCCGCCTCAGCGTTGACATGACCCCGGTGCGAGTCAGCTGCCCTTCCGGGAAGATACAGATGACTTCTCCGTTTTTCAGCGCAGCGGCGGCCGCATTCAGGGCCTCGCGCGGGTTTTTGTTGGAGATGGGAACGCAGTTGAAAAGCTCCAGCACCCAGCCCAGCGCCCGCACGCCGATATATTCCTCCGCCACGACAAAGCGGATGGGACGGGAGCAGACCATGGTCAGCAGCAGGGCATCTACAAAGGTGACGTGGTTGGAGATCAGCAGGGCGCCGCCCGTCTCGGGCATCCTGTCCACATTCAACACCCGCGGACGGAAGAAGAGCTGTACGGCCCACAGACCGAGCAATTTGATGAATTCCCGGGGAATGAGCCGGAAGACGATAATCGTAATCCCCAGACAAAGCACGGCCATGATGACGCACTGCCCGCCGATGGAAATTCCCATTTCCTTCAGCAGATACTGGAATACGACGGCAAACAGGGCCATCGCCATGTCCAGGCAGTTGCCCGCGGCAATGATATTCCCGCGGCGGGAGTCTTCACAACTGTTCTGAAGGTACCCGTTCAACGGGACGAAGAAGAAGGCGGAGCTCAGGCCCGCCGCCGACAGGGAAATCAGGAAGGGATAGGAGTTGACCTCAAAGCATGCCATCAGGATGCAGCTGATAGTCATGCCGGAAGCACCGAGGGGAATGGTGCCGATCTCCACTCGCGAGCGGCAGATCAGGGAGACGATCACGCCCCCTACGACGACGCCGCCGCTCATCCAGGCCATCAGTACGGCGGCCATCATGGAGTACTCCTCTCCGGCCCCGGTCGTGATGCCGCTGGCGGACTCCTGCGCCACCTGCAAGGTCAGCAGGAGCATGGCGGTCGCGTAAAACCAGAAGTAGGAAATGCCGATTTCACTCAGGCGGGTGCGGCGGTCGCTCCACAGCTCCTTGATCTGGGTAAAATGCTCGTAAAAGAGCGACCAGCGGAACGGCTTGCGCGCGTGGACGGGGTAGCGGGGGATGCAGCAGAGCGTAACCAGCGCGACCGGCACGGCGAGCAGCATCAGGCAGAAGGTGGGCAGGGAGGAGGCCTCCCAGGTGGAATAGCCGCTGTTCAGCAGTTTCGCATAGACGATAAAGACGCCCACCTGGGCGACAATCAGCGCCAGCATGGAGCTCATCTCGACCAGCCCGCTGCCGAATCCTATATGACGTATGCCGACAATGTCCTTGACGATGCCCTTTTTGGCAGGACTGAGCACCGTCGCCTGTATGGCAAAGACCGTAAACCAGACAATCGCCCCGTGGATATTGTGATTGATCAGGGAGAACCACATGCCGAGCAGAACCAGTATCTGCATCAGTGCCATGGCCTGTACGATGCGGGTTTTGCAAAAGCGGTCGGACAGCCAGCCGACAAAGGGAGAGATGAAGAGATAGGGCAGGACGATAATGGCCCCGAGCGTATATTGCAGATTGCTCTCGGCATTCAGGGCAAATCCGAGCGGGATCAGCAAAAACTGGGCCGCCTTTTCATTCAGGGCGTTTTGAGCCTGAACTACAAGAAGAGTCCAGAATCCCCACCAGTCTTTGCGGGTAGGCTCCTTGTAAATATTCTGAACCTCGTCCATGTATTGCTAAAACGTACTAACGATTGGGGGAGAAGGAAAGCACAAAGAAAACTCCCCTTGCCTGTCCCTGCCTGATGAGAACAGGCAGGGACGAAGGGAAAAAATGACCGGATTTTATCGGCGCCGGCGAGACGGAGACTTGGGCCGGGGCTTGCGTACGGGGCGCGCGGGAGAGGTGTCCAGCAGAGCCGTATAGATGTAATCAAAGCCGTCGAGCTTGCGGCGCTCGATCTTGTTGTTTACGAAATTTTCCACCGCTTCGGCGAACGGGAGTTCATCCGCCGTCAGCAGGGTAAAGGCGTCGCCCTTGCTCTCGGCGCGGCCCGTACGCCCGATACGGTGCACATAGTCCTCCGCGTTTTCGGGGACGCGGTAGTTGATGACGTGCGAGACGTGCGAGATGTCGATGCCCCGGGCGGCGACATCCGTCGCGACGAGGATGTTGTATTGATTGTCGCGGAAGCCCTTGAGGGCCTGGCTGCGCTCCTTCTGGGGGATGTCGGAGTGCATGACGGTTACTTTGTCCTGCTTCAGGGAGCGAAGCAGACCGTAGAGGTCGTCCGCTTCCTTCCTCGTCCGGGTGAAGATCATGGCCGAGGTGAAATCCGTATCATTCAGAAGTCTGATCAGCAGCTCGTCGCGCTGCTCCATCGCCACGGGATAAAAGGCGTGGGAGATCGTCGAGGCGACGGCCCGGCGGGCAATCGTAATCTCGCAGGGATCTTTCAGGCACCACTGGGCGAATCCCTTGATAACCGGGGGCATGGTCGCCGAGAAGAACAGAGTCTGGCGGCCCTCCCACGGGCACAGGGAGACGATTTTGCGCACAATGGGCATGAAGCCCATATCAAGCATGCGGTCCACCTCGTCCAGCACCAGCGCCTTCAACGCGCCGAAGCGCATCGTCGTGCGGTAAAAATGATCGACGAGACGGCCCGGAGTAGCCACGACAATGTCGGCTCCGGCCTTGAGCGCGTCGGTCTGCGCGCCATACCCGACGCCGCCGTAAAGCAGGGCGACCTTGAGATCGGTGTACTTCGCGTACTCCAAAAAGGCTTCCGCGACCTGGTCGGCCAGCTCGCGTGTCGGCTCAAGCACCAGAATCTGGGGCTTGCCCAAATGCTGCAACCGGGAAATGAGCGGCAGGGCAAAGGCCGCCGTCTTGCCCGTCCCCGTCTGGGAGGCGCCGATCACGTCGCGTCCGGCCAGGACGAGCGGGATGGCCTGCGCCTGAATGGGCGTCGGGTGGTCGTAGCCCTTGTCGGCCACGGCCCTGAGAACTTCTTCGCTCAACCCCAGCTCGTCAAAGCGGACGGGGGCGGCGGGGACTTCTTCCTCCTCCTCGGGAGAAGGCGTCGTCAAGACTTCCTGTGAACCTTCCTCACCCGTTTCCAAAACGGGTTCCGCAGCCGGGGTCTCTATTGTCTGTTCCGCAGAATCGGAGGAAGGGAGGTTCTGAACTTCGCTCTCGGGCGTCGCGGTTATGGTCTCGTCCGGCTGGACTGTATCGTTGTTGTTTTCCATCATGGTGTACGTTGACCCTCCCCCTCTTCAGAAAGGAAAGGCAAAAATGACCGGCGGGAGTGACTCCCCCATTCCCCGGCAGGCGGCAATGTCCTACAGGAAAGGATTGGTACGCTCCTCGATCTCCACGGTCGTACCGTGACCGTGCCCCGGTAGAATAGCGGTTTTTTGCGGCAAGGAAAGCACATGTTTTCTCAAACCGTTCAAAAGAGTCTGCAAATCTCCCCCGGGCAAATCCGTGCGTCCGATGGAATTGGCAAAAATCGCGTCTCCGGTAAAGATGAGATCCAGATCGGGCAGGTAATAAACCTCGCTGTCGTCGGAGTGCCCCGGCAAATGCGCGGCGCGCCAGGACAGGCCGCCCCAGTCTCCCGTCGCCGGTTCATCGCCGAGAACGACATCGACGGTAAAGTCCTCCATATCCAGATCAAGCTGCCAGGAGGAACGCGCTCCCTTGACCAGAGTAAAATCCTCGTTATAGGGGCAATGGGCGACAATACGGCAGCCAAAGGCCCGCTTCAGTGCGGCGGCGTCCATCACATGGTCGAAGTGCATGTGAGTCAGCAGCAAATGCGTCAGCGTATATCCCGGGAACTTTTTCTGCATCCACTTCGTTATCCCCTCGGCGGCGTCTATGACGATCAGTGATTTCTCTCCCGTTTCCAGCACATACCCGTTTGTCGCGGCGACGCCTCCCGTATAAATATGAAGTTTCATGCCCTCCTTATACTTGTTTTTTCTTCGCAGGCGAGACGAAATCACGTCTTTGAAACGTTTATTTTACGCGGAAATTCGTATCGACAAACCAGATTCGATAAGAGATGATGAAGCCCGCGTCTTTCCTCATTTCAGACTGAAAACTTTCTTTTCTATAACTCCATAATGAAACTCAAATCACTGTTCGCCTCCTGTGTCCTGGGAGCGGCGGCCCTGCTTTCCATAAGTTCCTGTGCAACGGCGGCGACCGATTTCAACGACGTAGGCAAGCAGGTGTCCCTGCTCCTGCAAAACGCCCACTTCGACCGTCTCAGCAAAGATTTCAACTCCAAGCTTTCCCAGAAAATCCTCGATACCTATCTGAAGGAGCTGGACCCGTCCCACATCTTTTTCACCCAGCAGGATGTGGACATGCTCAAAAAGAAATACGGGAGCGAACTCGACACCTATCTGCTGGGCGGGGAAACCATGACGCCGGCCCGCGCCATCTACGGCCTGTTCCGCAAACGAGCCGAAGAGCGCATCGCCTACGCCCAAAGCCTGTTGAGCAAAAACGATTTTACCTTCCAGCGGAACAAGACGATTGACCGTCTCCGCAAAAAAGCCCCGTGGCCCAAAAACAGGGCCGAGGCCGACCAGCTGTGGCATGACCGCGTAGAAGAGCAGCTGCTGTCTGAAATCCTGCGCCGCGAAACCATCGCGAAAATCGCGAAGGAACAGGGCAAGCCCGACCCCTCCGCCAAGGAAAAAGCCCCGGCGGAACGCCTGAAACTCCGCTATGAGCGTCTGCTCCGCACCATTCAGGAGGCTGACGACGAGGACATGGTCAACTACTTCCTCAGCGCGCTGACTCACACCTACGACCCGCATACCGACTATATGAGCGCCCGTGAAGTGGAGCGCTTCAAATCGGCCATGAGCGGCACCCTGACCGGCATCGGAGCCCTCCTCGGAGAAGAGGACGACGGCACGACAAAAATCACCGGCATCGTCGTCGGCGGCCCCGCCGACAAGAGCGGCAAGCTCAAACTCAACGACAAGATCGTCGCCGTGGACGGCAACAATGACGGCGACATGACCGACATCCTCTATATGAAAATAGACAAGGTCGTCGATCTCGTCCGCGGCAAGGAAGGCTCCGTCGTGCGCCTCAAGATCGAGTCTCCCGACGCGCCGGGCCAGGCCAAAATCGTCACGCTCACCCGCTCCAAGGTCGAGCTCAAGGACGAGCTGGCCAAGGCGGAAATCGTCGAGGAAAAAGACCGCAACGGCGGCGTCAGGAAAATAGGCATCCTCTCCCTGCCCTCCTTCTACTTCGACATGGACAACGGCGAACGCCGTTGCTCGGTCGATGTCGAGCGTCTCCTCAAGCGGATGAACAAGGAGAATGTGGATGGCCTGGTCATCGACCTGCGCGGCAACGGAGGCGGCTCGCTGGAAGAAGTGCGCCGCATGGGCGGCTTCTTTGTCGGCGGCGGCCCCATCGTCCAGATCAAGGACACCCGCGGCAATATCGAAGTCAAAAACGCCAATCAGGGCGAACCCTTCTTCACCAAGCCCGTCGTCGTACTCATTGACAAACTGAGCGCGTCCGCCTCGGAAATCCTCGCCGGAGTCCTTCAGGACTACGGTCGGGCGGTCATCGTGGGCGATACCTCCACCTTCGGCAAGGGCACCGTTCAGCAGCCGCTGGATATCGGCCGCTTCCTCCCCTACTTCGCCGACCCCGAGCGCGCGGGCTACCTCAAGGTCACCACGCAGAAATTCTACCGTGTCGCGGGCGGCTCGACCCAGCACAAGGGCGTCCTGTCCGACATCGTGCTGCCGACGGCCAGCTCCGCATTCGACATTGGAGAATCCGAGCTGGACTACCCCCTGCCCTACGACGAAATTGCCCCGTGCAAGGATTACAAGAAGAGCAAGACCCTCTCCAAGCTCCTGCCGGAACTGAAAAAACTCAGCACGGCGCGCGTCTCCGCCGACCCCGATTTCTCCCTCTTCAAAAAGGAAATCAAGCGCACCCGCGACAAGATCAATGAGAACAAGCTCTCCCTGAACAAAAAGACCCGCCAGGCGGAAATAGACGATCAGGAAGCCTGGCACAAGGCCATCAATGACGAGCGCAAAAAACGCTATCCCGAAATCGCCAAGGCGGACAAGACCAGGTACAACCTGTACCGCATGACGCTGGAAGACGTCGATGCAGACACCCTGCCGGAAGCCAACTGGAAAAAAGACAAGGACTCCACCATGAAAATGGCGAAGGATGAAACCGAGTCTCTCGACGACACGCCGGACATCCCCTCCGGACTGGACCCCGAAACCCGCGAAGCGTTGAACATCGTCAACGACATCATTGACCTCTCTCCCAAAACCGGAAGCGCCCCGGCTCCTGCACCCGCCCCTGCCGCCGCAAAAAAATAACACCCTTCCCCATCTCCCATATGAACCCTTCCATTGAAAAAATACGCCATTTTATCCAGTTCATCGCCCTCCAGTTCATCAAAAACCCGGATCAGGCCGAATTGCGCATGGCGGAGCTTCCGGGAGGCACCGTACGGTTCCGCCTCATTCTGGAGCGGACGGATGTCGCCCGCATCATCGGCAAAAACGGCATGACGGCTTCGGCGATACGCTCCCTGGTCAAAGCGGCGGCGGAAAAACTGGGCTTGAAAATCGTCCTGCACATGACCTCTCACGAAGAGGCCGCCGAAGAAGCCGCGCTCCAGCAGGAGTCCTGAATAACGCCTTTTCCCATGAAACTCTCCCTTCTCCGCTCTCCGGGCCGGGGGCTTGCGGCTCTGGCCGCCGTGTCCCTGCTCTCGCTGGCTCTCCCCACCGCCGGAGAAGAAGCCTTGCCTTCCGCTCCGGCGGAAACCGCCCTTGCGGGCTCCGCTCCCGACCCCTTCCGCTCGCTGAGGGAAAAAGCCGAATCGAGCGACATAAACGCCCAATATGAATACGGGCAGCGCCTCCTCTTTGGCGAAGGCGTAGAAAAAAACGCCGACAAGGCGGTAGAGTTCCTTACAAAAGCCTCAGACGGGGGACAGGCAAAAGCAGCCCTCTGCCTCGCCAACCATTACCGGACCGGCCGCTTCCTCCCTCAAAACACGACCCTCATGCTCAAGTGGTATGAAACGGCGGCGGCAAAAGGATCCCCCTACGCCGCCTACGAGCTGGGCCATATCTATCAAAAGGGACTCTTCGACCAGACTGCGGACAGCGCGCTGTCCGACAAATGGTACAGCCGGGCCCTCCCCCTGATGAAAAAGCAGGCGGAGTCTCCCGCGGCCTCGCCTGCCGACGCCTTTTGGGTGGGCGTCATGTACAGCACGGGCAAAGGCACCCCGGTCAACCCCGAAGAAGCCTTTGCATGGTGGAAAAAAGGCGCGCTCAAGGGAGACCAGCTCTCGCAGTACCAGACGGGTTACTGCCATTTCCATGGAAAAGGCGCGCCGCAGGATTACCGGGAAGCCCGGAACTGGTTTGAAAAAGCCGCTGCCCGGGGAGACTCCCGCGCGGCATTTGCCCATGCCCTGTCCACATCCAAAATAGACGGCCCCGAAGCGGCCTCACGGGAACTGGACATTATCGCCGGAGCCGGCACCGCCTACCATCAAATGCAGGCAGCCTCCCTCTACAGAAAAGGAGAGGTCGTGCCCGCGTCAAAGGAAAAAGCCTTTTTCTGGACCCGCCGCGCCGCCGAAAACGGGAGCGCGGATGCGGAATGCGCCCTCGGCGTCGCCTACTGGAAGGGAGACGGCATCGCCTGGAACCCCTGGAAGGCCTACGCCTGCCTGAAACGGGCGGCCGCCAACGGCCAGCCGGAAGCCCCCAAAATCCTCTCCCAGATAATCCAGCTCGGAGCCGCCGGGCTGGTCATCCTGTTAAGCCTCACCGCGCTGTGCGCCCTGCTGATTTACCGCAGCAAACAGAAAAAGAAAGAAGAAGGAAAAACAGACGCGCCTCCGGAAAAAGAGCGCAAAAAACATTGATTCCGTCACAATCTCTTACTTTTCCTAATTATTTTTTCGAATTTTACTTGCCAAAAACTCCCCGGAGGGGCTTAATACGGGTCCTCCAACGGGTCAAGTTGCCACTGCCACGAGAGCAATAAATCCGAACACAGGAAAACACTCAAATGAGCGAAAAAAACATCAATTTAGCTGATTATCAGATTCACGACAAGGACACCGGAAGCTCTTCCTACCAGGTCGCCATACTGACTCAACGCATTGCCCACTTGACCGAGCACCTCTCCACCAACGCCCACGACGTGGCCTCCCGCCGCGGTCTGTTGCAGATGGTTGCCCGTCGCCGCAAGCTTCTTGACTATCTCAAGCGCGTAGAGCCCGCCACCTACACCAAGACGATCCAGGGCCTCGGCCTCCGCCGATAATCGGTCTGTCATCATTTTTCCTCAGCCGGACTCCCTCGGGAATCCGGCTGATTTTTTTATCCGGTCTCAAGAGGCTGCTATTGAGGATAACGGCACAACTCAATCAAATTGCCGTCGGGATCCCGCAAATACAGAGACTGCATCTCCCCGCGCACGCCGTGCCGGGTGACCACTCCCAGCTCCACCGGAATCCCCCTTTCCTCCAGAGCCCTTTTGCATTCTTCGGGACATTCCGTCATTTCAAAACAGAGATCCGCGCTCCCCGTTCGCACATGGCGGGCCCTGGGCTCCAGCTCATGCCCCTTGAAATGGACGTTTATCTTGAAGTCTCCGGCAAACAGCTCCCCTCTCCCGCCCGCCTCCCGGGGGCGAAACCCCAGGGCGGCATAAAAGGCGGCGCAGGCTCCCCAGTCAGCCGTCGTGATAACCAGATGATCCAGCTTCTTGATCATGGGATCACTTATAAGCGAATTTCGGCGAAGAGGGAATACATAATCCCGGCCTACAGGGACAGGAGCTCCTCCAGCTCTCCATCGTCCAGCCCGCGCATGAGAGACGCGTCATCCTCAAGCATGGCGTTCAAATAACCGCTCTTGCGCTCCTGGAGGCGCAGTATCTTTTCCTCTACCGTCCCCCGACAGATCATCTTGTACACATTGACCGTGCGGGTTTGGCCGAGACGATAGGCCCGGTCCGTCGCCTGAGCCTCGACGGCGGGGTTCCACCACGGGTCAAGGTGCACGACGCAGTCCGCCGCCTGCAGATTCATGCCGTACCCGCCGGCCTTGAGCGAGATCAAAAACACGGGCGGCCCCTCCGGATTCTGGAAGCGGGAGACGAGCTCTCCCCGGTTCCTTGTACTGCCGTCCAGCAGCAGGAAGGGGATCTTTCTCTCTTCGAGCTCCCGGGCCGCGAGCCTCAAAAACGAGGCAAACTGACTGAAGACCAGAGTCCGGCGTCCGTTCTCCCCCATTTCCCGGACAAGCTCCAGGAAGGACTCCATCTTGCCGCCCGATACCTTCCTCCCCGCGGCTCCCGGCAGGAGGCGAGCGTCGTCGCAAAGCTGCCTCAGGCGGAGCAGCGTAGTCAGCATCACCATACGGGCGGCCTCCCGCCCCTGTTTCTTTGACGCGGAGAGTATCTCCTCATGCCCCCGCGTCAACAGGGCGTGATACAACGTCTTGTGCTCCGCCGGGAGCTCGCACCATCGGACGGAGATAATCTTGGGCGGCAGCTCGGGGGCGACTTCCGCCTTGGTGCGGCGCAGTATCCACGGGGCCACCCGGCAGCGGAGACGGCGCAGAACGCCCCTGTCCGGCGAGTCCGCTCCCAGAGGCGTTTCATAGGAATCCTTGAAGGCCTTCCTCGTTCCCAGATACCCCGGCAGAATAATCTCGAAAATAGACCACAAGTCCCGCACCCCGTTCTCAACAGGAGTCCCGGTCAGAGCGAGTTTGTATTTCGCGGGAATGCGCCTCAGGGCATCCGCCGCGTCCGTATCGGGATTCCGTACAAAACTGGCTTCATCAAACGCCAGCAGACCGTACCCCGCCCTCTTGTGGCGGGCGAAGTCGCGGCTCAACAGCGCGTAGGTCGTCACGCCCAGCTCCCTGACGGGCACATCCTCCCGCCCTGCCCCGTGCAGAATGACCACATCCATCCCCGGGAATGCCCGCTCCGCCTCTTCCTTCCAGTTTGACAACAGGCTGGCCGGCGCCACGATCAGGGAGGGCCGTCCCTTCATACCGGGGAGATATTCCCGCATAAGGGCAAACAGGGACAGAGTCTGGAGCGTCTTGCCCAGCCCCATGTCGTCCCCCAGAATGCCCCCCTTCCAGACAGTCAGCCGCTTCCACGCCCACAGTACGCCCTCCCGCTGGTAGGGGCGCAGGGCAAAACGGCAGGTTCGGGTCAGAAATCCGGAAAAATCGGCTCGCTCCTGCGCCGAGACGGCTTCCCGCTCGCCCATCAGGGAGCGAAAAACGGGCACGGAGCGGGAGGCGATCACAAACTCATCCGGTGACTTCTGCCTTACCTCCGTTTCCGCGAGAAGCGCGCTCCAGTCCCCGGCTCCGTCCACATCAAAGCGGGCGGTACGACCGCCCGGAAGCTTCATCTTGCGCTTGCCCGCCCGGATCATCTTCAGTATCTCCCCGGCGGGATAATGAACTCCCGCAGAGTCGGCGAAAACAAACGAGGCCTCCAGCCAGTCCTCTCCGGAAGAAGACCTCTCCACCAGCGCGGGAGAAAGCCTGACGAGAGAACGGGTCTCTTTGAGCAATGCCGCGTCGATCACATGCGCGCAGTCGGCCCTGTGCTCCCATGCCGGAAACACTTCCGTCCAAAACGATTCCCCCTCTTCCTGTCCCGTCAAAAACCAGCCTCTCGGCGTAAAGGAAAATCCCCGGCTCTGCAAACGGTAGGCCCAAAAAGCCTCCGCGCTTTCATCCCGCTTCCAGAATGCTCCCTCTCCGGTCTTCCTCAACTCTCCCACATCGGGCGCACGGGGAATCAGAGGGAAATCCCCCTTCCCCGTCCCATAATCGGCAAAGACGACCACGCACAGACAGGACAGGGAGCCGTCCCAGCGGAAGCGGAAAACGGGAGCGGGCATCAGCACCTGCAACGCCTCGTATTGAGCCGCGCTATCGAGAACGAATCTCTCCTGCAGGGCGTCCAGCGACCTCAGCAGCCCCTCGGACGATACCCGGCAGGGCTTTCCCGACAACAAGGCGGCCCCGGTCTCCGGCGGCAAGCCGGGAAGAGAGCGCACCGTCCCTTGCGGAGACAAGCGGGAGTCCGCCGGGTCCCAGACAAATTCGCCCAGACACACCCGCCCCTCCGGCAACTGCGGAGTCAGCATCCAGCAATCCTTCCCTGCGGAAGACAGCTGCAAGGGAATCAGCAAAGGCTCCGGCTCTACCGCAATGCGGTCTTTCCCGGAAAAGAAGCTCTCATGTCCCGCCACTGCCTCAAAAAAGGAATGCCTCACCTCTCCGGCGGACAGAGCCAGCGTGGGAGGCGGCTTATCCGGCGCAACCCCTTTTTTCCCCAGCCATTCTGCGAGGCTCTCATCAGCTGCGGAGGGAGACTCCGCACACATCGTTTCAACTCGTACGGGCAAAACGGCCCTGCTCCACAAATCGAGCCAGCGGGGGGGCAGCTCCAGCCTGTACGCGACAGAGGCGGCGGACTGGCGAACGGTCGGGACAGAATCACCGCCCCGTTTGCCCCCGCCTATTTCCTTGCCGCAGGCGGCCAGATACAGCAACCCGACATGAGCGCAGAGCAGACCGTCCCTGCGGTAGGCGGGACAGCCGCAGGAGCCCTCCATCAATTTGGCGGACAACAATTTTATGCGGACGGGCCATCTGCGCCCGGCCGTGGAGACAAAGCCACTGGCGGACGCGCCTTCCACCTCCAGCTCTTCGATGGAGGCCGTCTCTACAAGACTCCTGACCTGCTTCGCCACTTGCCACCCAAGCAGGCCGTTCAACAGGGAAGGGTCGGAAAACATGCGCCGTCGCTCAAAAGGGGGAAAAAGGATTTATCCCTCGGACGATTCCTCTTCCGAAGCACGCACAAAACGCTTTTTCCCGTTAGGCAGGAAGTGGATGGACAACAGGGGAAACTCCGGAGCAGGCGCGAAATAAATCGCCTCTGCCCGCCCGTCCGACTCCCGGTACGCGATACCCTTGATCCTGCCGGGAACCTCGGGGAAACGCCGCCCCATCACCCGGCCCGACGAAGTCTTGAGCACATGCACGGGCCGATGCCCGGAGGCACAGGGGATGTAGCAGAGCGTCATCGTATTGCGGAAGCCCATCTTGGTCAGATAGGGCCCGTGCTCACGGGAGGCCGCGCCGTTTTTCTTCCATTCCATCCAGACGGGCTTCCAGAGAGAATCCCAGTCGTTTTTACCGGGCACGGTGAGCCTCTCGTACATCAAAAAGGCGGGGGCGTCTCCCTCGCGGTGAGGAATGAGCGAGCCGTCTTCCCCCTGAATGAAATACGCCAGCTCGCAATTGCTGAATGGAGAGGGCTTGGGAAGAACATTGTTCTGGGAGGTCAGCGTCATGACCCGCCCGTCAAGATGATGAAACACGCCCGTACCGCCTTCGCGACTAGGCAGGGAAACGACAATCCATCCGCCTTGACGCACGGAGGAAGGCCAATAAACGCCCTGGCGGTACCAGTATTTTTTGAATACCCGGCCATCCGGGCCATAATGAATTTCAGAAGGCGTTTCGGGCCAGCCCAGACTGCCGTCCGCACCGTAGCGGAGTTCCAGAGTAACGGGAAATGCCGGATCGTTGTCCTTCAAATACGTCTTGACGACCAGACAGCGCCGATCCACCGGGCGGACATAGCGACGCCCGTTCTCCGTACTTTCCAGAGTCCACCCCTCGCCCCTGTCCTCGGGCGCGGTATAGGCCGGCAGTTCGGCGGTCTTTTTCCCGGCGGCTTCCATGACTTACACTCCGTAGGCTTTTTTGACCTCTTCCGCCAGAATGGCGAATCCCCGGCGCACGGTCTCGTCGTCCTGGGCATAGCTCAGGCGCAGACACTCGCGGGAGTGGCGGCTCTGCTCGCCATACTCCTCTTCTCCAAAGAAGAAGCCCTCTCCGGGAATGACAAAAACATTCCGTGCCGCGAGTCTCCGGTACAGCTCCTGGGAGTCTATCGGCAGATCCTTCAGCCACAACCACAGGAACAAGGCCCCCTCGCTCTTGTGCAGACGCCAGGGGACGGAGTCGCCCAGCTCCTCGGCCAGCACCTTGCGGGCGAAGTCGGAACGCTCCTTGTAGAAGGGGCGAATGACCTCCTCGGACAGGCGGAAAAGCTCTCCATTGCGGATCAGGGGCTCGATAATGCACTGCCCCACATTGTTGTTGTTCAGCCCGGAGACGGTCGTCAGGGCGACCACGGAGGAAATGATCTCCTCCGGCCCGATCATCAGGGCCGTGCGTACGCCCGGCAATCCTATTTTGGACAGGCTCATGGTCAGCACCATATTGGGCCGCCAGATCGTATTGGCCTCGGTAAACAACATGCTGGGGAACGGCGCGCCGTAGGCGTTATCCACAATAAGCGGGATGCCGTGCCTCTCCGCTATGTCGGCAAGCTGGTGTATTTCCTCATCCCGGAGAACATTCCCGGTAGGATTGGTCGGACGGGAGACGCACAGGGCCGCCGTCTCCGGGCGTATATCCAGATCGTCGAAGTTGACGGCGTACTTGAACTCGTGCTCGCCGAAAAACTCGATCTTCGGACGCTTGGAGCGGAAGATGGGACCGGAGACGGACTGGCAGGCATAGCCTATATACTCGGGTGAAACGGGAATCAGAATCTCCTTGCGTCTTTTGCCTTCGTCAAACGTACCCGCCAGATTATTGAACAGACCGAAAAACGCGGACTGGCCGCCCTGGGTGACGCACACGTTCTTCGCCGTAATACCCCAGCCGTAGCGTTCATTGAAAACCTCGACAATCGTGTCGATAAAAGACCCCATGCCCCGCGGCGCGGCGTAATTGCACAACATGGCCTCCAGCGCGCCCGGCTCGTCGAGAATGGACTGCACCCGGTCTCGCCAGACGCCGCACATGGCGGGAATGGAGGCGGGATTGCCGCCGCCAAAAAAGTAAATGGGAACATCCCCCGCCGCGGAAATAGCCGCCCCCAGGTCGTCCATAAGCGTCGTCAGGCCGCTGGGGCGGGTCACATGCTTGCCAAAATCTGAAATTTCCACGTCCATCATATCTTTTCCCGGGTAAGCTACACATACCCGCCTCAGGAATCAAGCCCGGCTTGCGGCAGAATTATGGCAAAAAGGGACGAAACCCCTCTACCAGTAGAGAAAATCGCATACCAGAATCGCCGCGCCATACAGCAGTCCCCCCCAGCACAGGGCATTCCACCGGGACGGTCTGGCCGTGACCCAGTTCACCTGATCCCGGAAAAGATAGGGCTTGCCGATCCAGAAGAGGCAAAACCCGATGACTACGTAACTCCAGACAGGAATCAGCAACCGCGTCTCGGGCTCCTTGAGGAAGGCGGCCGCCAGAAACGGAGCGACAAACAGAAGTCCCAATACGCCGAGAGCGCGTACAAACAAAAACTCCTTCACATAAATCACCATCAGGAAAAAGGCGACGGGAGTGGCGATCTGAAGGATGGGGCGCAACCCCTCGAATCCCGGCAGATCCACCCGCAGGGAGCTCATAATGCCCCCGCCCGCCGGAGCGATCAGCAGGAAAAACCAGAACAGGGCAATGGCGAGCGTAAAGGACCCCAGAGCCTCGTCACGGGCCGACTGCCGCAGGAACTTCTTGCACGGCTCCGGCGCCAGCAGGGCAAACAGATGCCCCAATACCAGCAAACCGCCCAGCACGTACCCCGCCGTGGAGAGCGAGAGAGTCTCATAGGGATGCAGGGGGAGGCGGGACAGGTTGGTAAGCATAAGAGGAAGAATGGGGAAAGCCCCTCCGAAGATCAGATCATCTCCGGAGGGGCAAAAGATCAGTTCAGTTCGGACAGGGCCTTGAGTACGTTTTCGATCGTCATTCCCAGCTCCTTCAGCACCAGATCTCCGGGGGCGGAGAAGCCGAAGCGGTCAATGGAGATCACGCGGCCCTCACAGCCCACATACTTCCACCAGGGAGTGGAGACGCCCGCCTCAATCGAGACGCGGCGTTTGCAGGAGGACGGCAGGATGGCCTCGCGGTACTCGGCGGACTGCTTCTCAAAGCGAAACATGGACGGCATGGAGACGACGCGTACGCCGGGGCCTGCCTGCTTTGCCGCTTCCAGGGCGATATCCAGCTCGGAGCCGCAGGACAGGATGATGGCCGACAGCGGGGCCGTCTCCTGACGGGCGATATACGCGCCCTTGAGTACGCCCTCGCGGCGCGTCTCGACGCTGAGCTCATTGAGAGTCCGCACCTTTTGACGAGTCAGAATCAGGGCAGTCGGCCCGTCGGCACGCTCCATGGCAGCCAGATAGGCTCCGACCGTTTCCTCGGGATCGGCGGGACGGATGACATCCAGATTCGGAATCACGCGGAGCCCCGCAACCGTTTCCACAGGCTGGTGAGTCGGCCCGTCCTCTCCGACGGCGACGGAGTCGTGCGTCAAAATGTAGGTCACGGGCAGATGGGAAAGGGCCGCCACCCGGACGGAAGCCCGCATATAGTCAACAAAGACCAGAAAGGTGGCGCAGCTGATACGGAACAGACCGTCATAGGCGATGCCGTTGCAGATGGCCCCCATCGCGTGCTCGCGGATGCCGAACCAGATATTGCGCCCTTCCACATTTTCCTGGGTGAAGTCTCCCTGACCGGACAAATAGTTCTTGGTAGAACCGTACAAATCCGCGCTGCCCGTCAGGGCATACGGCGCGAACTGAGCCAGCTCATTCAGAACCACACCGGAAGAAGAGCGGGTCGCATCGGCAAAAGAGGGATCAAAGGCGGGAATGGCCTGGGACAACTCCTTCGGGCAGACGCCCTCCGTACAAGCCTTTATTCCCGCGTCAAGACGATCCGCCAGTTCCGGGCACTCCTGACGCCAAGCGTCGTAAGTGGCCTTCCAGGCGGCATAAACTTCCTCATGACGCTCCTTGCGCTCGGCAAAGAAGGCGCGCACGTCATCAGAAACGTAAAAGGGATCTTCCGGCAGACCGAGTCCGGCGTGTGCCTCTTTCCAGAACTTGGCGCCGCCCTCCCCGTGCCCCTTGGGCGTACCTTCCACCTCAGGAATGCCTCGGCCGATCTGGGTCCTGGCGATAATAAGCTTGGGCTTGCCGTTGTTCAGCACCTTGGCTTCCTCGATCAGCGTCGAGAAGGCCTTCATGTCGTGGCCGTCCACAGTATAGACATCCCAGTTCATGGCCTCAAATGCGGCGGCCATGTCCGTACTGTCGGTCATGTCGGCCATGGCGTCGAGAGTCACCTCGTTCGAGTCCTGAATCAGAATCAGATTGTCCAGTCCCAGGTGCCCGGCAAACGCGGCGGCTTCGCGGCTGATCCCCTCCTGGAGACAGCCGTCCCCGGCGAGGCAAATCACATGATGATCAAAAATCGTGTATTTCTCCGTATTGTAAACGGCGGCGGCACGCTTGCCGGAGAGGGCGAAGCCAACGGCATTCGCCACTCCCTGCCCCAGAGGCCCGGTCGTGCATTCCACTCCGGCGGTGTGCAGAAACTCGGGGTGCCCCGGAGTCCTGGAGCCAGCCTTGCGGAAATCTTTCAAATCCTGCAGGGAGACATCAAATCCCGACAGATGCAGCCATGAGTAAAGGAACATGGAGCCATGCCCCGCGGACAGAATAAAACGGTCCCTGTTCAACCAGCGCGGTTCGGCCGGATTAAGGCGAAGCAGGGAACCAAACAGGGCCGCGCCCATTTCAGCACATCCCAGGGGCAATCCCAGGTGTCCGGAGGAACAGGCATGAACGGCGTCAATGGCCAGCCCTCTGGCTTGAGCGGCTGCTTTGGTCAGAATGTCGTTACTCATTGCCGGGAAACCATGCCGTATAATGCCCCGTCAGAAAAGCCCAAAATCATCAACGGGGCGATTTAGAAGTCCGGTGACCAAATGAAGGCGGTCAGCGGCCCTTTTTCCGTTTATTCAAATGACCTCTTTTAGACTTGTTCCAAAAGTGGGAGAACCTAGAATTACCTCCGTAATGAAGGACGAATTTATCCGGATCAAGGGAGCCGCCGAGCACAACCTCAAAAACTGGGATCTGGAAATTCCCCTCAACAAGATGAGCGTCATCACCGGCCCCTCAGGCTCCGGTAAAACCAGCCTGGCCCTGCATACGCTCTATGCCGAGGGCCAGCGGCGCTATGTGGAAACCTTCTCCCCCTACGTCCGGCAGTTTCTGGAGCGCATGGGCCGCCCCAGAGTGGACTCCATAGAGCCCATCCCTCCGGCTCTCGCCCTCGAACAGACAAACCGGGTACGCACCTCCCGCTCCACCGTCGGCACCATGACGGAGCTGACGGAATACTGGAAATTTGTCTTTTCCCATCTGGCCGAGGGCCGCGACCCCATCACCAACGAAATCGTCCGTCCCATGGGCGCGGACGAAGCCGCGCAGTGGGCGCTGTCGCACCTGCCCGCCGGGGAGGATATCCTCATCCTGTTTCCTGTCGCCCTGCCGACGGGCTCCGGCCCGGCGGAAATCCTCGACGGCATGTTGAGCGGAGGATTCCTGCGCTACCTGTGGGAAGGAGAAGTCTATCGCACCGACCGGCCGGAAACATCCCCCTGGAGCGACACCCTCCCCGAACGAGTCCTCGTCGTGCAGGACAGGCTCAAGATCCCCGCCCCCGACGCCAAAGACGACCTCCAACGGCTGACGGAGGCTCTGGACGAAGCGCTCCGCCTCGGAAAAAACGAGGCCTTTCTGGCTCGCAGGACTGCGGCGGCTCCGGGAGCATGGGAAGCCTTTCACTCCTTCCGCAACGACTGGTCTCCCCTGCTGGAACCGTCGCCGGGACTCTTCTCCTTCAACTCCCCTCTCGGAGCCTGCCCTAAATGCCGGGGATTCGGCAAAATCATCGGCATTGACCTGGAAAAGGCCGTCACCCCCGAAAAATCCCTTGAAGAAGGAGCCGTCTGGATCTTCAGCATGCTCAAGGACGGCATGTGGGGACTGGGGTACAAGACCCCCGGCGAATGCCGAAAGGATCTCCTGCGCTGCGCCCGCAAAAAGGGAGTCCCGACCGACCGTCCCTTCTCCAGCCTGACCGACCGGCAAAAAGACTGGGTTCTGTACGGCGACAATACCGACTATACGGGAGACGCAGAGCCCTCCGGACAGGGCTGGTACGGCGTCAGGGCGTTTTTCCGCTGGCATGAAAAACATGCCCACAAAATGCTCATACGCATGTTCCTCGCCCACTTCCGCCGCTATGAAGACTGCCCGTCCTGCCACGGAGCCAGACTGAGGCCGGAGGCCCTGTGCTTCCGCGTCGGCGGCAAACGCCTCCCCGACCTGATGGAGATGCCCATCTCCGACCTCCTCCCCTGGGTGCAAACACACGTCCTCACTCCTCCCGGCGGCGGCGCATGGGACGGCAGCATGGCGCTCGTCTCCAGCGAGCTCTACTCCCGCCTCGCCTACCTCGATGAAGTAGGTCTCGGCTATCTGACGCTCGACCGCGCCACGAGAACCCTCTCCGGCGGCGAAGTCGAGCGCGTCAACCTGACCCTGAGCCTCGGCTCCTCGCTGACGCACACCCTCTTTGTCCTCGATGAGCCGACCGTCGGCCTGCACCCGCGCGACACGGGACGTCTCATCCGCATCATGCAAAGACTCCGGGACCGCAGCAACACGCTCGCCGTCGTCGAACACGAGGAATCAGTCATGCGCGCGGCGGACTGGATCGTCGATCTCGGCCCGGGCTCGGGCGACAAGGGCGGGCAAAAACTCTACGCGGGCCCGATTGAGGGACTATCCGGCGTGCCGGACTCCCAGACGGGAGCCTTCCTGTTCGGCGGCAGGCGTCTCCCCGTCCCCGCCAAACGCCGCACCTCAAAACATTCCCTGCAACTCAGGGGCGCGACCTGCCACAACGTCCGCGATCTCGATGTAGACATCCCCCTCGGCGTCATGACCTGCCTGACGGGAGTCTCCGGCTCCGGCAAAAGCACCCTCGGCTACAATCTACTCTATCTCAACGCCGCCCGCTCCTTTGGCGAAAACGTGGAAGAAACGCCCGCTCCCCTCAAATCCCTGAAAGGACTGGACCGGCTCTCCGGCGTTTATCTCGTTGACCAGAGTCCCATCATGCGGACTCCCCGCTCCACGCCCGCCGTCTATGTCAAGGCCTTTGACGGCATCCGCCAGCTCTTTGCCCAGACCGAGGAGGCAAAAGCCAACGGCCTGAGCGCAGGCTATTTCTCCTTCAACAACGGCGAGGGCCGCTGCCCCCGGTGCTCCGGCTCCGGCTTTGAAAAAATAGAAATGCAGTTCCTCTCCGACGTTTACGTCCCCTGCGCCGACTGCGAGGGCACGCGCTACACCGCCGAGGCCCTGCGCTATACCCTGCACGGCAAAACCCTGTCCGAAGTCCTCAACCTGAGCATCGCCAGCGCCGTCGAATGGTTCTCCGGCATCCCGGGAGCCCGGTCGGCCAAAGTACGCGCGTCACTCGACATCCTCGCCCGCGTGGGACTGGGGCACCTCAAGCTGGGGCAGCCGCTCAATACCCTGTCCGGCGGGGAAAACCAGCGCCTCAAACTGGCCGGACTCATCACGGAAAGCGGCGTCCTGTCCTCCGCCAAAAACGGGAGCAAAAAAAGCGCCGCCAAAAAGAAAGGCAAACTCCTCCTGCTCGACGAGCCGAGCACGGGCCTTCACTTCGCCGATATAGAAGTCCTGCTGGAAGTCTTCCGCACGCTGGTCGAGGCGGGGCACTCCCTGCTCGTCATCGAGCACAATACCGAGATCATCAAATGCGCCGACCACGTCATCGACCTCGGCCCCGAAGGCGGCAATGAGGGCGGCCGCGTCGTCGCGCAGGGCACGCCCGAAGACATCGCGGCCAACCCCGCCAGCATTACCGGACAATACCTCCTCCCCCTGCTCTCTCCCGGCTCCCCGCAACCCGTCAACCGGCGGGACTCAGAGCCCCTGATCGACTGGACAAAAGACGTTGGCCCCTCCGATGCCGTAAAATCCCGCTTCCCGGAAGACACCCGGTGGATCTCCCTCAGAGGAGCCCGTTACCACAACCTCAAAAACCTGGACGTCGATATCCCTCTGGGAGAAATGACCGTCCTCTCCGGCCTCTCCGGCTCGGGCAAAAGCTCGCTCGCCTTCGGCATCTTCTTTGAAGAAGGCCAGCGCCGCTTCCTGGACGTCATGTCTCCCTATGCCCGGCAATTCACCGAGCAGAGAGAACGCCCGGAGCGGGACTGCCTGATCGGCCTGCCCCCGACCGTCGCCATCGAGCAGAATATCAGCCGGGGAGGCTCCAAATCCACCGTCGGCACCGTCACGGAAGTCTGGGACTTCTTCCGCCTCCTGTATGCGAAGCTCGGCGACCTCTGGTGCCCCCGCTGCCAGGAACAAACCATCCGCCTCAGCCGCCCCGAAGTGGCGGAGCAAGCCCTGGCCCTGGCCGGGAAACAGAAACGCTTTGCCCTGATGGCGCCGCTCGTCCGCGGCAGAAAGGGCAACTACACCGACCTCGCCGAATGGGCGGAGAAAAAAGGCTATGAGTGGCTGCTGATCGACGGACAATGGCAAAAAATAGCCGACTTCCGTCCTCTGGATCGCTACAAAGTCCACGACATCGACCTGATCCTCGGACAATGGACACCACAGGAACTCCCCGGCAAAGAAGAATGGACCTCGCTCGTCCACAAGGCTCTCGACTGGGGCAAAGGCGTCATCCGCTGGGAAAACGAACGAGGCGAACGCCGCTTCCTCAGCACCCGGCGGAGCTGCCCCTCCTGCGGAGACTCCTTTGACGAACCGGAGCCCCGCCTCTTTTCCTACAACTCTCCTCACGGCTGGTGCCCCGTCTGCCGGGGCCACGGCGTCATCAAACCCGGCCTCAAGTGGGATATGGACGGCGCGGACAGCCAGCTCGAAGCGGACTTGCGCTTTGACAAAGCCGTCGAAAAATCCCGTGAAGACGACGAAAACGCCGTCATCAAAACCTGCCCTGCCTGCGAAGGCGCGCGCCTCAATGAACTGGCTCGCTCCGTCCGGTTGCAGGGCATGACCCCCGACAGGCTCTCCTCTCGCCCCGTCAGCGAACTACACGACCTCGTCTCCCGGTGGGTGTTCCCCGCCCGGGAAACCCTGATCGCCGGAGACGCCCTGACGGAAATCACAAGACGTCTCCACTTCCTCAACGCCGTCGGCCTCGACTACCTCCAGCTCAACCGGAGCGTCATGACCCTCTCGGGCGGAGAGCTCCAGCGCATCCGCCTCTCGGCCCAGCTCGGCTCGAACCTGCAGGGCGTCCTGTACGTCCTCGACGAGCCGACCATAGGCCTGCACCCGCGCGACAACGTCCGCCTGCTGGAGAGCCTGCGCGAACTCAAGGAACGCGGCAACTCCCTGCTCGTCGTCGAACATGACACCGAAGTCATGGAACAGGCCGACTGGATCATCGACCTCGGCCCCGGAGCCGGACTCCACGGCGGCGGCATCGTCTCCCAGGGCACGCTCAAGGACCTTGAAACGGATGCAAACTCCGTCACGGGCCGCGCCCTGCGGGAAACGCCCGTCCATCCCCTCCGGGGAGCGCGCCGTCCCCTGCCCGGCCCGCGCGCCAAAGACGGCTGGATACGCCTGACGGGAGCCGCCGTCCACAACCTCAAAAACATCGACGCCCGCTTCGCGCTTGAGCGTCTGAACGTCGTCACCGGCGTCTCGGGCGCGGGCAAAACCAGCCTCGTCACGGGTGTCCTCCTCCCGGCGGCGGAAGAAGCACTCTCCGGCAAAACGCCCGCCTGCCGCACCTGGAAAAAAGCCTCAGGCTTCGACTCGCTGAAAAACGTCTACCGGGTCGACCAGACACCCATCGGCCGCACACCCCGCTCCACCCCCGGCACCTACGTAGGCTTCTTCGACGACATCCGCGCCCTCTTCGCCTCCACCCCCGGCGCGCGCCAGCGGGGCTTCAACGCCGGCCGCTTCTCCTTCAACACGGTCAGCGGCCGCTGCGAAGCCTGCAAGGGCAATGGCGCGATCAAATGGGAGATGGACTTCCTCCCCCCCAGCTACCGCCCCTGCGAAATCTGCCAGGGACGGCGGTACAACACCCAGACGCTGGACGTCCAGTACAACGGCAAAACCATTGCCGACATCCTCGCCATGAGCATTGAAGAAGCCGCCGACTTCTTCCAGTCCGTCCCCAAAGTACGAGACCCCCTGCGCCTGCTCTGCGACACGGGCCTGGGCTACCTGACACTGGGCCAATCCTCGGCGACCTTGTCAGGAGGAGAAGCCCAGCGGCTCAAACTCGTCACCGAACTCATCAAGGGCGTCAACCTCTCCCGCACGGCCACCCTGCGCGGCCGCGCACAGCCCCGCTCCCTGTACCTGATCGAGGAACCGAGCATAGGCCTGCACCCCATCGACGTCAGACGCCTGATTGACGTCCTGCACCGCCTCGTCGACCAGGGCAACACCGTCGTCGTCATCGAACATCATCTGGAAATCGCCGCCGAAGCCGACTACATCATCGACCTCGGCCCCGAAGCCGGAGACGAGGGAGGACAAATCGTCACCACAGGCACCCCCGAGCAAATCGCCGCCTCAGGCAAGGGCTATACCTGCATCTGGATGAAAAAAGCCCTCAACAAAAGTTGAGGGAAGAGGCCTTTCAACGGCACAAAAAATCAATACGACCCTATTTCACCGGCTCGCCCATACTCTCCAGCATAAACTCAGCCATTTCAATGACGTCCTTTTCTTCGCCATCCAGAGAATAACTCCCTTTTAGGTTCCATATGAGTTGAGAGCGATCCTGATTCGCCGCTTTGCGAAACCATTTGACCGCTTCCGCCCGATATTCGGCCGCACGCTTGCC